>JAZQIN010000156.1:0-10748 GCA_045541155.1 Faecousia sp. | reverse complement strand
CCGCAAAAACAAAATACCCTGTCATTCTGAGCGAGCGGAGCGAGTCGAAGAATCCGTTTTCTCTATGTATCATAAAGAATACGGATTGCCACGGCCCTTCGGGCCTCGCAATGACATACGTTGTTTACGGTGCGGCGCTTATTGCGCTAAACGATAATTTAGCATTGTGAAAAGAACAGTGCCGCTGCGGTGACGCAGCGGCACAGACATTATTTCTTGAAAAATGCGGCGGCGAAGGCACCAGGACCGGCGTGGGTTCCGATGACGCTGCCAATGATGGTGGAGCGTAGCTGCGCTTCCTGCCCGTTCCACAGGTCCGGGGTGTCGGAGACGAATTTAGCCAGCAGTACGTCGCTGAGACCGGTGTAGCCCAGCATCACCGGCTGGTTCAAATCTATGCTGCCGGCGGCCTCAATCTGGGACTGGAGCATGGTAGTTGCCTGACGGACACCTCTGGCCTTACCCAGCATATGAATCTCGCCGTTTTGAATGCTGATGATAGGCTTAATCGACAGCAGCTCACCGGCGAAGGCCACGGTTTTGGAAATCCGTCCACCTTTTTTCAGATATTCCAGTGTGTCCAGCATGGCAATCAGCCGGACATCCTCCCGTTTTTCGGTGATGGTCCGGGCGATGGCCTCCGCCTCCATACCGCTGTTGACCAACTGCAGCGCCAGTTCAGCCAGAATACCGGCACCGATGGTAACGGTACGGGTGTCCACCACGAAAATACTACCGGGGAAGTCCATGGCGGCGATGGTGGCACTCTGATAAGTGCCGGAGAGTTTGGAGGAAACGGTCAGCACCACCGCCTTATCTCCGGCATCGACCACCTTCTGATAGGCCTGTGCAAAGGCATCGGGAGTGGGCTGACTGGTGGAGGGCAGTTGGGCGCTATTGACCAGCATTTCGTAGAATTCTCCGTGGGTGATGGTGACACCATCGACGTACTCTTTCTCACCAAAATGGACGGTCAGCGGCACCACGGTGCACCGCTGACGCAGTGCTGGGGTGGTGTCGGCGGTAGAGTCAATGATAATTTTAACACTCATGATAAGTCTCCTTGATTTTCCACATCCGGCAGGCCGGTCTGAGAAACATTTTCGATGTTGGCGGTAATCAGCTCCAGGGCGGCATAGAGGGCGGATCTGGCTTCATCGGAAAGGCCGGTGCCTACCAGCTCGGTGGCCAGAGCGGCTTTGTGGCCGACATAGTTGGCGGCCTCCTGTCCGGCATCGGTCAGAGTCAAACGGGCACGGTACGGACTGCTCCGGTCATCTACCCGACGAATCAATCCCTTCTGCTCCATTTCTGACAGCATTCTGGATACTGCGGCCTTGTTACGGTCGCAGGCATCGCACAGTGCGGTGGCGGTGATGCCCTCCGGGTGGAGCTGCATAGCCAGCAGATACTGGGCGTAGGCCCCCCTTAGACCGTATTTTTCCATTTCGTCCCGTTCAATTTTCTGGATGAAGCGGTTGATTGCAGAGATGGAGGCGGTGAAGCGTTCAAATCGTTGCAGCATAATATCCCTCCTGCAAAATAAGTCAAAGATATGATACAATACAAAAGTTGATTTGTCAACAAACTTTAAAAATATTGACAAAATTTGTACTGAATGATATGCTGATACTATAAAAAATAAAAGGAGGGCGGAATATGAAAAAGATTGCGTTGCTGCTGGCTGTAGTGCTGTGCCTGAGCCTTGCCGGGTGCAAGGAAGAAAAGCAGGAGCGAATCGCGCCTACCCGCTCCACAGATCCGATACTAAACATCCATGGCGGTGGGACGACGGATGCGGAAATCCATACGTCGGTGTATGTCACGGTGTTCGGCAATACCGCCTATCTGGCCTCCTATCCCAAGGAAACGGATGGCGATGAAAAAGAACCGGCTTGTGCCATTCGGGAAATCTCCAAGGGCGGCACCATCATCTGCGGTGGCGGTCATGAGGATGAGGTGCCGATTACCCATGTGGTGATTCTGGACAAGATTTACCCAGATTCCACGGCGGATTGGTTCCGGAACATGACCTCCCTGCGGTCCATTGACGGATTGGGAAACCTGTCGATTGAGCATGTTACCAATATGAGTAATATGTTCAATGGCTGTACCCGTCTGGTGGAACTGGAGATTGGGGGATGGGATGTATCCGGAGTAGAGGATATGACCGGGATGTTCGACGGCTGCGACGCACTGAGCAACCGCCCCTCTTGGTATCAGGAATGATGTTAGAAGTGGGCATCGCAAAAGCGGTGCCTGCTTTTTTTGTTTGAAGATGGCGATATTACCCTTTACGATCCGGAGAAAAAATGATAAAATGTTCCTGTCATTTACTTTAAAGGAGGCAAAACCATGCGACATATGAAAAAAGCGCTGGCACTTGTGCTGATGATTTGTATGCTTCTGACTTTGATGCCGATGGGGCAGGTCTGCGCCGCGCCTGTTGTTTCCGCCGGTACAGAGTGGGAATGCCTGATGTTTGAACGGGATGCCCACAGCGAGACGGTTACCACCGGCCCTGCGCTGTCGGAGGGCAATCATGAAAAGTGGATTGACCGAATCGGTAATCTGCCGGACTTTGCCCGGGACTTCTACAGTTGGCTGGAGGATAATGCCACATCCAAAGGCGCACTGGCGGATACCAGTCTGGGTCAGGATTATGGCGGTCGGGAGGTCTATCTGGTTGAGACTGTTACCGGCTCCGTACCCTTTAGCTATGCGCAGGGCGACGATTTGTCCGACCTTGCCTACGATGCGGCGGTGGCGGACTTGGGGACTGTACCCAGCAGCATCGTCAACTATGTGTTCGCCGTCTACGGTGCCTTCGACCGGGATCACCCGGAGGTGTTCTGGCTCACCGGCAACAGCCGTTGCGGCAGTAGCATCGACTACAGCTATCAAAATGCCAGCGGCGGTATGGCGACTGCCACCTACACCCTGCGCATTTACTTCTACCTGACCACCGACAGCTTTGACATCCGTGCCGAAGACTACCGCACGGTGGAAGCCATTGCCGCAGGGGAGATTCAGCGTGAGGCGGATGTGGCCCGTATCCTTGCGGACTACCCGGCGGATGGATCGATTTATGAACAGATTGTTTATTTTAATAATAGTCTTACCCTGACCAATGCCTTTAATACCGCAGTCTGGAATGACGTAGCGGATTTGGCCAACCCCATTGCGTGGGAGTGCGTCAGTGCCCTGAAGGGCAGTACTGGTGCCAAAGGCCCTGTGTGCGAGGGCTATTCCAGAGCGTTTAAGCTGTTGTGCGACCGGGTGGGGATCCCCTGTGTGCTGACGGAGGGCTATAGCGAGGGCGGCTCCCATATGTGGAACAATGTTTGGATGGGAGACGGCTGGTATGGTGTAGACGTGACATGGAACGATCCGGTCAATACCGGCAACCTGCAGGCGAAGGTTTCCGGCAAGGAGACAGATTACTGGATTGGTCTGGGCAGCAATACGCTGACTACCTCCGGAGAGACTTTTAGCCAGACCCATGTGGTGGAGAATGTGACGGTACAGGGTGGACAGGATTACTGCAACGGCCCGGTGCTGGAAGAGAATACCTATGAGGCTCCGTCCAATTATCTGGACATTACAGCTTATCGCTCCGGCGAGGACTATACCGCACCGGAAAAGAGCGGCTTTGTGTTCGGCGGCTGGTTTGCGGACGCGGCGCTGACCAAACCCATCCCGGTCACCCAGACCACTGGCTGGGCCTACGCCAAATTTGTGGATGCCGCCACTCTGACGGTGAAGATTCAGACCACCTACGGCACGACCGCTCAGTCTGCCGAGACGGACCTGCGGCTGCTGACCTCTGTGGCTGGACTGGATTTAAGCAAGGTTTGCTTTGACGTAACCATCGGAACCACCACCCAGACCATTACCAGCAACACCGTTTATGTACAGGTGAAGGCCGGCGACAAGCTGATTTCGGATCCAGCCAGCGTATTTGGCCCGGATTCTGCGTATTTCGTGACCTATACGCTGCTGGGGGTGCCCCAGTCTGGATTTGAACTGGACATTACGGCGGTGCCCAGCTGGCAGACGCTGGACGGTACCATGGTCTACGGCACCGCCCGTACGTTCCGCATCAGCGAAACATATTGAAAAGAAATAAAAATAGCGGTTGAAATGCACGAAAATGTGTGATATAATCATATCATTGGAAGTGTTTATTCACAACAAACTCGCAAAGGAGTCGATAAACGATGAACTACATCAATGCCGAAATGGAAATCGTTCTGTTTGACAACGAAGATGTGATTTGCACCAGTGGCCCCACTTCTGGCGGTCTGATTAACGGTGGCGTTGGATCTGGTGACAGCGGCCGATTTGGGGATTTGTTTCCCAACCTGACCTGATTAAAAGTAACGTAGACAGGCGCTGCTGATAGCGGCGCCTGTTTTCAGAGATGGAGAAGCTATGTTTGATTTTACCATTGCGCTGGCAGGAAAAAATATTGGCATTCGTGCCCATTTTGAGGTACTGAGGCAATATTGCATCAAATATCTGACGGATGCCCAGCCGGATTTCTACATAACCCTGACGCAGGAGGAAATCGACTTCGAGCGGGAAAAATCCGACCGGGAGCGGCAGGTAGAAGGTCTTGCGCCACTGAGATATCATGATGATTATCTGGAATCTCTGGGCGTTTACCGAAAGATTGCGGAGAAAATGCTGGATTACGATACCATTCTCTTCCATGGCTCTGCTTTGAGTCTGGATGGGGAGGGGTTTTTATTCACCGCCAAGAGCGGCACCGGCAAGTCCACCCATACCAATTTCTGGCGACAGCAGTATGGCGACCGGGTGGTCATGGTCAATGACGATAAGCCTTTGCTTCGCATCACCGATGATCAGGTGGTGGTCTACGGCACGCCGTGGGACGGCAAGCACCGCATCAGCACCAATACCTCTGTGCCGCTGAGCGGCCTGTGCATTCTGACTCGTGCGGAGGAAAATTATGTGCAGCCGATGACCCCGACGGAGGCCCTTCCTATGCTGCTGCAGCAGAGCCACCGGCCATCGAATCCCACCAAGATGGTCAAAGTGATGAAACTTCTGGAAAAAATGACGAAAAACACCAAAATATACAAGCTTGGGTGCAATTTAGATCCTCATGCGGCGGTTGTTGCCTATGAGGGAATGAGAAGAAAGGATGTTTAATTATGAAACTGAAAGATGGATTTGTGACCCACGAAATGGGCGACGAGCAGATTATGGTGTCCACCGGCGACGTGGGCTTTTCCGGACTGGTTCGTTCCAACCCCACTGCGGCCTTCATTGTGGACTGCCTGAAGGAGGAGACCACCGTGGAAGCCATCGTGGCGAAAATGCAGGAAAAGTATGATGCCCCTCAGGATGTTCTGGCTGCGGACGTGAATATGATTATCGAGAAGCTCCGTGGCATCAATGCGCTGAATGGGTAAGCTGACCTTCGAGGAGCAGCTGGCGATAAAGGGGCGACTCATTCACCCCAATACCGGTGACAGTATGATGCCCCTTCTGCGTGAGGGTAAGGATTTGATGGTAATCGAACCCCGGCCTCAGGGAAGGTGCAAGCGGTATGACGCAGTGCTGTACAAGCGTCCCAGCGGCAAGTATGTGATGCATCGGATTCTAAAGGTCCGTAAGAATGACTATGTTCTGTGCGGAGATAACCGTTGCAAGCGTGAATTTGGCGTGCAGGATGATTGGATTCTGGGGGTGTTGACTGCGGTGATTCGGGACGGCAAGACCATCCCGGTGACAGATCGACGCTACCAGCGCTATGTGCATCTGCGCTGTGACTTTTTCTGGATTCGGGTGTTCCTGATTCGATTCGGCAGACTGCTGGGTAAATTAAAAAGGAAAAATAAAAAATGAAACGTAATACCGGTGAAAAAGCCACACTTTTATGGCTGCTTGCCGTGGCGAAGGGAAAGAAACGGCATGTTGTCCTTCTGACGCTGGTGAATGTAATCATGGGCGTGTCTACAGTGGGCTATGCGCTCTTCATGCGGTTTCTGGTCAACGATGCGATTTCCGGAGACCATCGTGGCTTCTTGACGAATGCGCTTTTGCTGATTGCGCTGGTAATTGCGCAGTTTCTGCTGCGGAGCCTGACCCGGTTTCTGGAGGAATATTGCCGCGCTTCGCTGGAGAATAATCTGAAGCGTCGGCTGTTTCATTGCCTGCTGTGCAAGGATTACGCAAGTGTCACCGCCATCCATTCCGGTGAATGGTTGAACCGGCTGACATCGGATGCCGCAGTGGTGGCAAACGGAATGACCAGTATCCTGCCGGGGCTGGCCGGGACGATTTCCAAGATGGTTTCTTCTTTAGTGCTGATGCTGAGTCTTGTGCCTGCCTTTGGCGTGGTGTTCGTGGTAGGTGGCGGTGTGGTCGTAGCGCTGACATGGGGGCTGCGGAAGCTGATGAAGCGGCTGCATGTCAAGGTTCAGGAAACCGACGGCAAACTGCGGGTGTTTCTGTCTGAGCGGCTGAGTAGTCTGATGATTATCAGGGCCTTCGGAATGGAGGAGGCAGCTATGGCGCAGGGTGACCAGCGGATGGCGGACCATAAGGCGATTCGGATGAAGAAGAACCGGATTTCTAATTTGTTCCATAACGGCTTTGCTGTGGCGATGAACTGTGCCTATGTGTTTGGAGCGGTTTATTGCGGCTACGGCATTCTGAACAATCAGATGGACTATGGTACTTTCACCGCCGTGCTGCAGTCGGTGGGTCAGACCAATACGCCCATTGCCAATGTTTCGGCGTTTTTTCCTCAGTATTCCGCTATGATTGCCAGTGCGGAACGCCTGTTTGAGGTAGAAACCTATCCGGACGAGGACCGGAATCAGATGGTGACGGATGCCGTCGAATTTTACCGGCAGGGGCTGGTGGGCCTGCGTCTGAAAAAGGCATGCTTTACATACCAGCCGGTGGGTGATCCGACTGCTGACAAGGCAGACCGCCGGACGGTGCTGAAGGATTTGGATATGGAGATTCGCAAAGGCGAGTATGTGGCATTTTGCGGTCCCTCCGGTTGCGGCAAAAGCACAGTGCTGAAGCTGCTGATGTGTATGTATAATCTGGACCAGGGCCAGCGGACGGTTGTTGGTGTGGATGGGGAAATGCCCCTAACTGCCGGTTGGCGTGGTCTGTTTTCCTATGTGCCTCAGGGTAATCAACTGATGAGCGGCACTATCCGTGAGGTAGTGACCTTTGGCAATGGGGCCGATATGGATCGGGAGGCGGATATCCGCCGTGCCTTGACCATTGCCTGCGCTGGACAGTTCATCGATGAACTGCCGGAAGGCATTGATACGCAGCTTGGTGAGCGTGGTGCCGGCCTATCCGAGGGCCAGATGCAGCGCATCGCCATTGCCAGGGCGGTGTTTTCTGACCGTCCGATTCTGCTGCTGGATGAAGCGACCAGTGCGCTGGACGAGGCAACAGAGGCAAAGCTTCTGGAGAACCTGCGCTCCATGACGGATAAGACGGTCATCATCGTCACCCACCGTCCTGCGGCGCTGGATATCACCGATAAGATTATCCATTTTACCACCAATGAAGAATAAGCAGAGCCGGTGCATTTTTGCACCGGCTCCGTTCATATTGTACATCAGGCGAAGGCATCCAGCGCCAACTTAAAAGCACCGTACGCACCGGCATCATTACCCAGAGAAGCCAGCGCAAAGCGCACGTTGGAAGCGGCGTGGAAGACATACTTCTGGAAGTAGGGCTTGGTGCCCTCAATCAGCATCTTGCCAGCCTTGCTGACACCGCCGCCCAGAACCACTGCCTCAGGATTGACCACGCAGCACAGGTCTGCCAGGAATTCGCCCAGCAGTGCGTAGTATTTGTCCAGAATCTCCAGAGCCACAGCGTCACCGGCCTTGCCGGCATCGAAAATGTCTTTGCAGGTGATAGCTTCCAGATTCCGCAGAGAGGAGAAAGCATCGGTAGCAGCCAGATGCTTATAAGCCATCCGGACGATACCGGTGGCGGAGCAGTACTGCTCCACGCAGCCACGTTTGCCGCAGCCGCACATTTCGGTTTCTTCTCGATTCAGCACCAAGTGGCCAATCTCACCGCCGGAGCCGTGAGCGCCATGGAGCAGCTTGCCGTCGATGACGATGCCGCCGCCGACACCGGTACCGAGGGTGGCAAAAACCATGTTCTCACAGCCCTGACCGCCGCCCTTCCAGTATTCGCCCAGAGCAGCCACATTGGCATCATTGCCTGCTTTGACCTTCAGACCGGTCAGCTCAGACAGGGCCTCGGAAATATTGAAAACGCCCCAGCCCAGATTGACGCACTTGTTGACCACGCCCTTACCATCCACGGGGCCGGGCACGCCGATGCCGATGCCCACGATGGAGCTGGCAGGGACATCGTTCTCCTCCATGTAACCCTTAATGGCGGCAGCAATGTCCGGCAGAATCTGCTGACCGCCGCCGGCGGTGACGGTGGGGATTTCCCACTTGGAGAGCATGGTGCCGTGCTCGTCGAAATATGCGATCTTGACGGTGGTACCGCCCAGATCCACACCAAATCCGTATCTCATAGGTATAGCCTCCTGTAATTCTGTTTATTGTCCTACCTATTATACATACATCTGACGAAAAAAGCCATAGGATATGGATAAATTTTTCAAAAGTTTTGAAACTTTTCTCTTGGGGCTTGCGTTTACGGCGTTTTTGCGGTAACATAAGGGGGACATATAAATGAAAGGAAGACCCTTTTTATGATTAAAGTAGATATTTCCAATGTCTGGGGCGAAGTGTCCCTGCCTGACCTGCTGGCCATGGAGAAGGAAGTGTTCGCCGCCCATAAGACCCTTGCTGAGGGCACTGGTGCCGGCAACGATTTCCTGGGCTGGCTGGACCTGCCTGTGAACGAGGCTACCGAGGAGATGATTCGCATCCAGAAGGCTGCTGAGCAGATTCGCAGCGATTCTGATGTGTTCGTGGTCATCGGCATCGGCGGTTCCTATCTGGGCCCCCGTGCTGCCATCGAGCTGCTGCAGGGCCCCAACCACAACATCGGCAAGGGCAAGGGTAACCCCCAGATTTACTTTGCCGGCAACGGCCTGAGCACCCGTCACTGGAACGAGTTGACCCGTCTGCTGGAGGGCAAGGATTTCTCCATCGCCATCATCTCCAAGTCCGGCACCACCACCGAGCCTGCCATTGCTACCCGTGCCCTGCGCTGGATGCTGGAGCGGAAGTACGGCACCGAGGGCGCTCGCAAGCGCACCTACGCCATCACCGACCCTGCCAAGGGCGCTCTGCGTCAGATGGCTACCGAGGAGGGCTGGGAGACCTTCGTGATTCCCCCCAATGTTGGCGGCCGTTTCTCTGTGCTGAGCCCTGTTGGCCTGCTGCCCATGGCAGTTGCTGGTATCGATATTGTTGCCATGATGCAGGGTGCATACGAGGCCAAGCAGACCTACGACCTGCGCTCCTTTGAGAACCCTGTGTGGCTGTACGCTGCCTGCCGGAACCTGCTGTACCGCCATGGCAAGAAGATTGAGCTGTTCGAGTCCTTCGAGCCCGGCTTCAAGATGTTCGGCGGCTGGTGGCAGCAGCTGTTCGGTGAGTCCGAGGGTAAGGACGGCAAGGCCATTTTCCCGGCTACCGCTGAGCTGACTGCCGACCTGCACTCTCTGGGTCAGCTGATTCAGGAAGGCGAGCGGAATATGTTCGAAACCATGGTTCGGTTTGACGCTCCCGAGCAGACCTATACCATTGGCTCCGATGTGAAGAATCTGGACGGCTTGAACTACCTGACCGGCAAGACGCTGGACTTCGTGGACGAGAAGGCATACCTTGGCACCATGGCTGCCCATGTGGATGGTGGCGTGCCGGTTCTGACCATGGATGTGGGTGAGCTGAACGACAAGAAGGTGGGCGAGCTGTTCTACTTCCTGGAGCTGAGCTGCGGCGTTTCCGCCTACCTGTTGGGAGTCAATCCCTTCAACCAGCCCGGTGTCGAGATGTATAAGCGGAATATGTTCCAGCTGCTGGGTAAGCCCGGCTACGAGCAGAAGTAAAATTCTTTGCGAAATCCACAAAAGGCTATTGCAAAATCCGCGAGAATCTGGTAGAATTACCACAAGCCTTAAAACGGCAAAGCAAAGGAGGACTGTTTCCTATGATTCATGTTATTATGGGCCTGAAGGGCTCCGGCAAGACCAAGAAGATGATTGACTCCATCCACCAGTCTGTGGCCAGCGCCACCGGCGACGTGGTTTGCATCGAGTACGGCAAGAAGCTGACTTATGATGTGAACTATCGTGTCCGTCTGGTTGATTCCAAGGAGTACGGCATCAGCAATCTGGATATGCTCAAGGGTTTCCTGAGCGGTCTGCACGCCGGCAACTTCGATATCACCCATGTCTACATCGATAATCTGTACAAGACCATCGGCAACAGCCGTGCGGACGGCGAGGCATTCGTCATCTGGTGCGCCGAGTTCGCCAAGGTCAACAATATGGAGATTACTGTGACCATCTCCGATGATCCTGCTGAGGCCTCCGAGGCAGTCAAGCAGTATCTGTAATTCCATACCGCAACAGGGGCGTGCATCCGCACGCCCCTGTGTTTTTTTGAAAGCTGTACTTCGCTGAATTATCGGGCACCTCTAAAAACTCCCTTTCGGCGAAGTGCCCGTTCTTTTGCTCCAACTTATGCTTATAAAAACCTTGAAATACATCCAGTATTCCTGCGGTTTTTACCACATAATTT
>JAZQIN010000155.1:0-4204 GCA_045541155.1 Faecousia sp. | reverse complement strand
TGGGCCATGGTGGAAAAGGGCTGGCGGACCCATGTTCAGGGTCTGGGCCGCTCCTTCGCTTCCGCTACCGAGGCTATCGAGACCTACCGTGCCGAGACCGGCTGCATCGACCAGGATCTGCCCGCCTTCGTGGTGGCCCGGAACGGTGAGCCCGTGGGCAGGATCGCCAACGGCGACTCCGTGATCCTCTTCAACTTCCGCGGCGACCGGGCCCAGGAAATCTCCCTGGCCTTCGACCGGAAGGATTTCGACAAGTTCGACCGTCCCGGCTACACCGGTGTCAAGTTTGCTGGTATGCTCCAGTACGACGGCGACCTGAACATCCCCGAGAACTATCTGGTCCAGCCTCCCGTTATCACCAACACCCTGACCGAGGTCCTGTGCAAGGCCGGCGTTACCGAGTATGCCCTGTCCGAGACCCAGAAGTACGGCCATGTGACCTATTTCTGGAACGGCAACCGCTCCGGCAAGGTCTGTGAGGAGCTGGAAGTTTATGAGGAGATCCCCTCCGACGTGATCCCCTTCGAGCAGGCTCCCGCCATGAAGTCCAAAGAGATCACCGAGAAGATGGTGGAAAATATGGCATCCGGCAAATTTAAGTTCCTGCGCTGCAACTTCCCCAACGGCGATATGGTGGGCCACACCGGCGTCATGGAAGCTGTTGTTTACGCTATGGAATGCGTGGACAATGGCCTGAAGGCCATTATCGAGGCTGCTGACAAGTACGGCTACACCGTCCTCATCACCGCCGACCACGGCAATGCCGACCAGATGACCGAAACCAAGAAGGGCAAGACCTCTGTCCGTACCGCCCACTCTCTGAACCCCGTTCCCTTCATCATCTACGACAAGGATCACGAATGGACCATCAAGGAAGGCGCTTACGGTCTGGCCAACGTGGCTCCCACCGTTGTCAAGATGATGGGTCTGGAAGCTCCCGCATGCTGGGAAGAAAGCATGATCTGATCCGGAATATACTGAAACTACTGAATCTAACAGGAGGAAACTGATCTATGATCCGTCAGAATAATGATAACGGCAGCGTGAACATCAGCACCAGCGTCTATACCGACATCGTGGGCACCGCAGCAACCAACTGCTTCGGCGTCAAGGGCATGGCTGCCCGGTCCGTCAAGGACGGTGTGTACCACCTGCTCCGCAAGGAATCCGTGGGCAAGGGCGTCAACGTCCGGTTCCACGAGGATGGCTCCATCTCTGTGGACCTGCACATCATGGTGGACCACGGCGTCAACATGAACGCCCTGGGCGCTTCCATCATCGAGCAGGTCAGCTACTGGGTCACCCACCATACCGGCACTGAGGTCCGGTCCGTCAATGTATATGTCGATTCTATCATGATCGGTTAATCGGAGGAGAAAGAAATTGAAGCAGATTATTTTTGGCGCAGATCTGCGCCGGATGATCATCAGCGCAGCAGCCAATATTGAGATCCACAAGCAGCAGCTGAACGATCTGAACGTGTTCCCGGTGCCCGACGGCGATACCGGTACCAATATGTCCATGACCATCAATGCCGCCGCCGCAGACCTGCGGAAGGTGGAGGATCCCAATCTGGACAAGGCAGCCAAGACTGCCGCTTCTGCCATGCTCCGGGGTGCCCGTGGCAACTCCGGCGTTATTCTGTCCCTGCTGTTCCGGGGCATCTCCCGTCGGCTGAAGGGCGAGACCATCTGCGACGGTGTCCTGTGGGCCGAGGCCCTGCAAGAGGGTGTGGACGCAGCCTACAAGGCCGTCATGAAGCCCGCCGAGGGCACCATCCTGACCGTGGCCCGTCTGGCTGCCGCCAAGGCGAAGCGTGCCGCTGAGGAGAACAATTATTTTGAATATGTCCATGAGGCCGCCATCGAGGAGGCCAAGGTGGCACTGGCGAATACCGTCAATCAGAACCCAGTGCTGAAGAAGGCTGGCGTTGTGGATGCCGGCGGTAAGGGCTGGCTGGTGGCACTGGAGGCCATGCTCTGCGCACTCCGTGGCGAGGATATCGTTGCGCCCGAGGGTGGCGACAGCGAGGTAAAGGCCGCTGCGGACTTCTCCGATTTCGATACCGACGATATCACCTTCACCTACTGCACCGAGTTCATTATCTCCCGTGAGAACGATTTGGATCCTGAGAAGCTCCGTGAGTTCCTGTCCAGTCTGGGCGACAGTCTGGTGCTGGTAGACGACGAGGAGATCATCAAGGTTCACGTTCACACCAACGACCCCGGCAAGGCCCTCCATGAGGCCATGGACTACGGCTCCTTCGTCACCGTCAAGATTGAAAACATGCGCCTGCAGCACACGGAGAAGGTCATGACCGAGTCCGAGAAAGCCCCCAAAATCGCAGAGCCGGAGAAGACCTTCGGCGTGGTTTCTGTCTGTGCCGGCAAGGGCTTGGCGGACGTGTTCACAAATCTGGGCGTGGACGGTATCATTTCCGGCGGTCAGACCATGAACCCCAGCACTCAGGACATCCTGGAGCAGGTCAACAAGGTTCCTGCGGAAATCGTCTATGTGCTGCCCAATAATAAGAACATCATCATGGCTGCCGAGCAGGTGGATGCCCTGACTCCCAAAAAGGTCATCGTGATTCCCAGCAAGACGGTGCCTCAGGGCGTGACTGCCATGCTCAGCTTCAACCCCGAGGGTACGGAGGAGGAGAACACCGCTGCCATGACCGAGGTGCTGTCCACCGTAGACACCATGCAGATTACCTACGCTGCCCGTAACTCCGATTTCGATGGCTACGATATCCACGAGGGCGACTATCTGGCCCTGTACGGCTCTGCGCTGTTCGGTACCAGTCAGGATATCAAAGTACTGCTGAAATCTCTGGCCAAGAAGGTCCGGGATGATGGCAAGGAATACATCACCATCTACTACGGTGCGGATGTGAAGGAGAAGCACGCCCAAAAGGCGGCGGATATTTTCGCTGAGATTTGCCCTGATGCGGATGTCAATTTGCTCAATGGCGGTCAGCCGGTGTACTATTACCTGATTTCCGCTGAATAAGATATGTATGTAGCAGACCCACTGCCCTCGCAGTGGGTCTTCCCCTAGGAATGAAAGGAGGCCGACCGATGCTCAAAAAAGCATATGACTTCCTCAGCCGCACTGGCAGGTTCCTGAAGCCCATGGATATTTCCATCCACAGTGCCTATACCAGCTTTTTTCTGATTTTGTCGCTGTTCCCCATACTGGTTATCCTGTTCGGTATGCTGGCTTACACTTCCCTTGGTCTGACTGAGGTGGTGAATTTTCTGGAGGGCTTTCTGCCCTCGGCCTTTATGCCACTGGTGGAGCGTCTGCTTACCGGTGCGTATGAGAACACCTCCGGTGCCATGGTGTCCCTGTCTGCGTTGACGGCCTTATGGTCCGCAGGCCGAGGCGTACGTGGACTGCTCAGCGGTCTGAACGCCGTCTATGGACTGGAGGAAAATCGGCCCTATCTGGTGACCCGAGGCATCAGCATGATTTATACCTTTCTGTTCTTGATTGTGCTGATTCTGACGCTGGTGATGCACGTCTTCGGACGGACAATTCTGGACTATTTGCGTATGACAACCAATCCGTTGCTGATTTTCCTGATGGACGTAATCGACTGGCGGTTCGTGCTGCTGCTGGTGATTCAGAGTACCCTCTTTGCGGCGATGTACGCTTACCTGCCCAACCGGCATCATAAACTGAAAGAGAGCCTGCCCGGAGCGGTGGTGGCCTCCCTTGGCTGGACGTTGTGCTCCAATTTGTTCTCGATTTATGTGGAATATTACCCCAATTACGCTAACATCTACGGCTCATTCTACGCAGCGGCGCTGGCGATGCTGTGGCTGTATTTCTGTATCAGTATCGTATTCTACGGCGGTGCTCTGAACCGTGCCCTGATGGAACGAAAGAAACACTAAATTATTGTTTACACGATTACCGAAAAAGCAAATTACCATGTCATTCCGAGGGAGCATAGCGACCTTGGGAATCCGTTTTCTCTACGGATTGCAAGAAGTACGGATTGCCACGGCCCTACCGGGCCTCGCAATGACATGCGTTGTCTGCAATATTGTGCTTCGTGCGCTAAACGATAGGGCACCTCTAAAAACTCAATTTCGAGTGGGTGCCCAGGAATTTTGCTTCAAATTATGTGGTAAAAACCGCAGGAATACTGGATGTATTTCAAGGTTTTTATAAGCATAAGTTGGAGCAAAAGAAC
>JAZQIN010000154.1:0-10489 GCA_045541155.1 Faecousia sp. | reverse complement strand
CGGCGAAGTGCCCGTTCTTTTGCTCCAACTTATGCGTATAAAAACCTTGAAATACATCCAGTATTCCTGCGGTTTTTACCACATAATTTGAAGCAAAATTCCTGGGCACCCACTCGAAATTGAGTTTTTAGAGGTGCCCTTACATTACTGGAAAATAAAACATTTGTATAAGAAAGGGTTGATTATCGAAAGAATGTGTGATATAATAACGCTGAGGTGAGAAAGATGAACAGCAAGCGATACATTGCCATCGATTTGAAGTCGTTCTACGCCTCGGAGGAATGCGTTGAACGGGGTAGAGACCCTTTGACTACCAATTTGGTGGTAGCGGACGAGGAGCGGACAGATAAGACTATTTGTCTGGCGGTCTCACCATCGCTGAAGGCCTACGGTGTATCGGGGCGTGCTCGGTTGTTCGAGGCAATCCAGACAGTGCGAGAAGCCAATGCGCTGCGCCGCGCTAAGGCTCCCGGCGGTGTGTTTCGTGGCAAGTCGGATGATGCCGTTGCGCTGGCAAATGACCCCTCGCTGGAAATTGATTTCATCATTGCCAAGCCTCAGATGGCTCGGTATATGCAGTGCAGTGGAAAGATTTATGAAATCTACCTGCGTTACATTGCACCGGAGGATATTCACGTTTATTCCATCGACGAGGTGTTCATTGATGCAACGCCATATCTGAAAACCTACGGACTATCGGCTTATGAGCTGGCACGCAACCTGATTCGGGAGGTGCTGGCTGAGACAGGCATTACCGCCACTGCTGGCATCGGCACGAACCTGTATCTGTGTAAGGTGGCTATGGACATCGTAGCGAAAAAGATGCCTGCAGATGTGGATGGGAGCCGCATTGCAGAGTTGGATGAGATTCGTTATCGGCAGCAGCTTTGGAACCACCGACCATTGACGGATTTCTGGAGAATCGGTCCCGGTTATGCTCAGAAGTTGGAGCGCAACGGAATGCGAACCATGGGTGATGTGGCGCGATGCTCTTTGGGGAAGCCCGAGGAATTTTATAATGAGGATTTGCTGTACAAGCTGTTTGGCGTAAACGCAGAGCTTTTGATTGACCACGCCTGGGGCTGTGAGCCCTGCACCATGGCCCAGATTAAGGCCTATCGGCCTTCTGTTAATTCGCTGTCCTCGGGGCAAGTTCTCCAGCGCCCCTACCGCTTTGAGGAAACCAGATTGATTGTCCGAGAAATGGCGGACGCATTGGCGATGGATCTGCTGGACAAGGGGCTGGTCACGAATCAAATTGTCCTGACCATTGGCTACGACCGGGAAAGTCTGACGGAGCAGTATACAGGCATGGTGACGATGGACCATTATGGAAGAAAAATACCCCGTCATGCTCATGGTACTGTGAATTTAAATCGGAAGACGGCATCAGTGAGGCTGATTGTGGATGCGGCGATGGAGATTTTTGACCGTACGGTGGAGCCTGCACTGCTATGCCGGCGAATCAATCTAACGGCAGGGCGTGTTGTGCCAGTGAGCATGGCGCGCTCCGGGCTGGAGGAGCAGCTGGACCTGTTTGCAAACGTGGAGGACAGTGCGGAAAAACAGTTGGAGCGTGAGGAACGTCGACAGCGGGCGATGCTTCGCATTCGGAGAAAATATGGGAAAAATGCCATCCTGCGAGGGATGAACCTTCTGGAAGGGGCCACGGCAAGACAGCGCAATGAGCAGATTGGAGGGCACAGGGCGTGAGCTATGAGGATATTTTATATCGGACACGTCCGATGTCTGCGAAACGGGCGCCAATGTCCATGATGAATCGAGCGGCTCAGTTCGCTCCCTTTGCCGCACTGACGGGCTATGAGGAGTTGGTTCGAGAAACTGCCCGTTACACGGACCGGCCGCTGGAGTTGACGGACAGTGCCGTAGCAGAGTTGGATGCAGTACTTCAGGGGTTGACGGAAGGAATGACTGTGAAGGTTACGGCCTTCGTTCCGGATGCTCGAAAGGAGGGGGGCACTTATGTGACACGTTGTGGCATCTTGCGAAGGGTAGATGCCAGCAGACAGTGCCTGATGTTTACCGATGGTACAGACGTGCCTTTCCGTTTTCTTGCAACGCTGGAAGTTGTGGACTGAATGTTTACAAAATCGGTGGAATATGATAAAATAACGGTGTTTCCTTAGGAAACGCCGTTTTGTTTTTGGAGGAGTTTAATGAACAGTTTGATTGAGAAGCTGGAACGGGAGCGTTGCCTGACAAAGAAAGACTTCATCCGGCTAATCGAGGGTAAGAATGAGGAAACGGCCCGGCAATTACGAGAACGGGCGATACGCTTACGCAAGCTGCATTATCGTAGCGATGTGTATTTGCGTGGGCTGATTGAATTTACGAACTACTGCAAAAATGATTGCCACTACTGTGGCATACGTCGAAGCAATCGGCAGGTGGCTCGGTATCGTTTGTCCAGAGAGCAGATTCTGGAATGCTGCCGAATGGGTTATGCGCTGGGATATCGGACGTTTGTCCTGCAAGGCGGTGAGGATCCGTGGTTTACGCCTGAACGAATCGAGGAACTGGTTCGTTCGATAAAAAGGGAATGGCCGGATTGTGCTGTGACGCTGTCGGTGGGAGAGCATCCTAAAGAGGTTTATCAGAGCTGGTTCGATGCTGGTGCGGATCGCTATCTGCTGCGTCATGAGACGGCGGATTATAATCATTATCGCCAGCTTCATCCAGAAGAAATGTCGCTGGAGAATCGAATGCGCTGCCTGTGGGATTTAAAGCGAATTGGATATCAGGTGGGCTGTGGATTTATGGTTGGTTCGCCCTTCCAGACAGCTGGAACGCTGGCGGAGGATTTGCTTTTTATCCGGGAGCTGGAGCCAGAGATGGTGGGAATCGGCCCGTTTATTCCCCAAAAAGATACGCCTTTTGGCGGTGAGCCTGCCGGAACGCTGGAGTTAACGCTGTATTTGCTGTCCGTTATTCGGATTATGCTGCCGCAGGTGCTGTTGCCTGCTACAACAGCCCTTGGAACTATTCATGGGCAAGGCCGTGAGTTGGGGTTGATGGCTGGCGCAAATGTGTGCATGCCCAATTTATCTCCAACGGATGTTCGGAAGAAATACGCACTGTACGATAATAAAATCTGTACCGGTGAGGAGGCGGCGGAATGCGTCCAATGTTTGCGCCGACGAATCGAAAGTGTGGGCTACCGTGTGTCTGGCACCCGGGGAGACCACATCAGCCGAGAAAGGAATGGATTGAATGTATAGCCCCAAATCTATGAAGGCCGAGGAATTCATAGACCATCAGGAAATCGTGGAGACGCTCGCCTATGCGGACGAGCATAAAACGGATGGTGTTCTGATTGATGCCATTCTGGAAAAGGCACGGCAGCGAAAAGGCCTGTCTCATCGGGAGGCATCGGTGCTGCTGGCCTGCGAACTGGAGGACAGAAATCAGCAGATTTATGCTCTGGCTGAGCAGATAAAGAAGGATTTTTACGGCAATCGCATCGTGATGTTTGCGCCGTTGTATCTGTCTAATTATTGTGTAAATGGTTGCCTTTACTGTCCTTATCATAAGAAAAATACCCATATTCCTCGAAAAAAACTGACGCAGGAGCAGATTCGCGCAGAGGTTATTGCCTTGCAGGATATGGGTCACAAGCGGCTGGCCTTGGAGGCTGGGGAGGATCCGGTAAATAATCCGCTGGAGTATATCCTGGAATCCATCCAGACCATTTATTCCATCAAGCACAAAAATGGTGCGATTCGCCGTGTAAATGTAAATATCGCTGCCACCACCGTTGAAAACTATCGACGGCTGAAGGAGGCCGGCATCGGCACCTATATCCTATTTCAGGAGACCTATCACAAGCAGAGCTACGAGCGCCTGCATCCCACCGGCCCTAAGAGCAACTACGGCTATCATACCGAAGCCCATGATCGTGCCATGCAAGGCGGCATCGACGATGTGGGGCTGGGGGTGTTGTTTGGACTGGAGCTTTATCGCTATGAATTTGCCGGACTTCTGATGCATGCGGAGCATCTGGAGGCGGTCTTTGGTGTTGGACCACACACCATCAGCGTACCGAGAATCTGTCCGGCAGATGACATTGATCCCGGTGAATTTGATAACGGGATTTCCAACGAGATTTTCGAAAAAATCGTGGCCTGCATCCGGGTATCCGTGCCGTATACCGGTATGATTATCTCCACCCGGGAAAGTCCTGCGGTTCGAGGACGGCTGCTGCGGCTGGGTATTTCTCAGATATCCGGAGGAAGTCGCACCAGTGTGGGTGGTTACACAGTGCCGGAAAATGAAACGGCGCAGTTTAATCTTTCAGACCATCGAACACTGGATGAGGTGGTCAGGTGGCTGATTGAGATGGGACACATTCCGTCCTTCTGTACGGCTTGCTATCGGGAGGGCCGCACCGGTGACCGATTCATGAGCCTGTGCAAGTCCGGCCAAATCAACAATTGCTGTCTTCCCAATGCGTTGATGACGCTGAAGGAGTATCTGATGGACTATGCTACGCCGCAGACGCGTGAGGCAGGGGAGCAGCTAATCAATCAGCAGTTGGCGGATATTCCCCGGGATAAAACTCGCCAAATCGTGATGGAACGTTTGGAACGGATTGCTGATGGTCAAAGAGATTTCAGATTCTAAACAGGAGGTGGCATTGTGGGCGGAATGAATGAGACACCGTCGGGAGAGCGGCTACACATTGCCTTTTTCGGACGGCGGAATGTGGGTAAATCCAGTCTGGTCAATGCCTTTACCGGTCAGCAGATTTCTATTGTTTCTGATGTGAAAGGAACTACCACCGATCCGGTGTCCAAGGCTATGGAGCTTTTGCCTTTGGGGCCGGTACAGATTATTGATACCCCCGGCTTTGATGACGAAGGGGAACTGGGAGTAATGCGGATTCACCGTGCATGGCAGGTGCTGAACGCGGCAGATGTGGCTGTGGTGGTGATAGAGGCCGGCCGTGAGCCGGATGCTGTCGAACTTGAATTGATTGCGTCAATACAAAAAAAGGACATTCCTTGCATCCTTGTCAGGAATAAGGCGGATTTGCTGGACAATATCATGGGCGAGGGCTTTGTCAGCGCAAAAACAGGGCGAGGCATCCCGGAATTGAAGGAACGTATTTGTGCGGCAGTCCGGCAGGAGGTCGGTCGACCGCTGGTGGCAGACCTGCTGTCAACCGGAGACGTGGTGGTGCTGGTAGTGCCAATCGATAAAGCAGCCCCAAAAGGGCGGCTGATTCTGCCTCAGCAGCAAACCATTCGGGATGCACTGGATGCTGGTGCGTCGGTGGTGGTGTGTCGGGATACGGAGCTGGCCCAAACTCTTTCTTGGTTGTCCGGCTTGCCGAAACTGGTCATCACTGATTCGCAGGTCTTTGGGAAAGTCAGCGCAATCGTCCCTCCGGAAGTTCAGCTAACCTCCTTCTCTATCCTGATGGCTCGTTACAAGGGCGATTTATCAATGATGGCGCGAGGGGCGTCCGCAATCGATAAGCTGCGCAGTGGGGACCGCGTGCTGATTTGCGAGGGTTGCACCCACCATCGGCAGTGCGGTGATATTGGAACCGAAAAGCTTCCTATATGGATTCAGCAGCATACCGGCACGGAGCTGGAATTTCATTTTACCTCTGGACAGACATTCCCAGAGGATTTGTCCGGATACCGACTGGTGGTGCACTGCGGCGGATGTATGCTGTCTCAGAGGCAGATGCGATTCCGACAACGCTGTTGCGTTGATCAGGGGGTGGATGTGACCAATTATGGCACACTGATTGCCTACCTTAATGGCATTCTGGAGCGGTCCATGGGTCCGTTCCCTGATGTACTGAAATAATCAAAATTTCGGTGTAGTTTCATCCTCTCCTTGTAAAATGTTTGGAAAATTGTGAATATTTTAGAATTCATCTTGACGGCGGCGAAGGAGAAGTATACAATAGTTGTGTGCGATTGTTGTTTCGAATCGCTTGGGGAGGAATTTGGAAAATGAGATCAATTCGATCTGTTGCCGCCTTTCTGGTGTGTTGCTTGTTATTGGGTAGTCTTGGTGTGACTGCCTGGGCACAACAGGTTCCGGAAATCAAAGCGGGGGAGACGGTCACGTTCTCCACAACAAAAAAAGACCATATCGTGTATTACAGCTTTACCCCGGTGACCAACGGGACTTATGTGCTGTACAATGTGGGGGATCAGACGCTTCCTATTTGGGCGAGTGTCCACACCGTTGCGCCCTCGGATGCGACCTTTGGGCAGAATCGTTTGGCCTTAGGATTACATCAGGTGGTGTTCCAGGCGCAGGCCGGTGTGACCTACTGGTTGAAGCTGGATTGCCCTGGAGCTGTGCTAAGCCATTCCTTCAAACTGGGAGAAGCTGTTACTGCCAAGGGAATCGATATCGCACAAGTTGCGCTGGATTCCAATCATGTTGGCAGTGAAGGCAAGCTTTATCTGAGATATACACCTGTGGGATCTGCTGCCCAGATTACTTGGGCGAGCAGCGATTCCAGTGTTGCGGTAGTGGAAGGTGATGCCAATGGCGCAAAGTTTCAACTGACAGGTTCCGGTACTGCTACCATTACAGCCACCGCAGCGGATGGCCTGACTGCTCAATATCAAGTGGAAGCGGTGGATATGCTGGAGATGCAGGAGGGACAGGCGCTGTCCGTTACGATGCATGAATCTGGCGGAAGCTATATTACCACAGAAAAAGCAATCCGATTTATCCCTTCGGTCAGTGGAAAGTATGTACTAAGCGTGGATTACGATGAATCGTTGGATGTCTGGCATGGGTTGGAAATGTCTCTGGACACGGCCGATGGTTATCAGCATGGTTCAAAGCAGATTCAAATCAATGTGGAGGCCGGTAAGACCTATACGGTTATGGTGGAATTTTGGGGCATGTATGAGCAGTCAGTGGAGTACACCTTCTCGCTGCTGCCTTGTGTGGCCCCCACAGGCATGAAACTGACTGCCGATTCCAACGTGGGCTACGCCGGGTCCAGTATTGTGGTTGGTATTGACTGGGAGCCGGACAATAGCTTTACGGATGCAGTCAAGTGGTCGGTCAGCGACAGCACTGTGGCGAAGATTACGTCCAGTGATGAGGGTGCGGCGAAGATTAAACTCCTCCGGGCCGGAGAAGTGGTCGTGACCGCCAGCACCGCCGATGGAATTTCGGATTCTCTGATGCTTACGGTTTATGAATATCCCGGCATCATCACGCTATTTTCGGGGGCGAATCCTGCTATCCAGATGCTTGGCAGCGATTATTTTGACTGCCGTTTTAAGGCGGAGACCACCGGTTACTACCGTTTTTCTGCGGATTCGAAGCATCTGAAAATCAAAATTGATGCGGATACCGTAGCCCTTAATGGTGAAAAGCTGTACTATCTGGAGGAAGGCAAGACTTACTCCGGCGGTATTGATAATCTGAGTGAGAGTGCGGTGCAGAGTGTGATTACTGTTGCGCTGGTAGAGGTTCCCACTCCTAAGTCGATTAAAATCACTAAGATGCCGGAGCAGACTGAGTTCCTGCCCGGTGTGCTGGAAGATATCTGGATCTATGACTTGCTGGAAGGCATGGAGATGGAAGTGACCTGGACGGATGGCCGGACTTCGGTTTGGTCGTTCAACAGGGATGATACCAGCTTTGAGGGCTATGATGTCCGATGGGAACTGCGTGATGACGGCCCTAATCAAAAGAAGCTGATTATGCGCATCGCCGATGCTACTACTTCTTGTTTATTGACCATCAAGAATCTGAATGTGGTACGAATGGAGCTACTGGATGCGCAGGCGCTGGAGGTCGTGGAGAATTCCTGCGGCTATTATGATGAATATGTAAAGAGTTGGATTTATTCTGACTACCTGCTTGGTACGCAGAGAATCAAAATTACATTTGATGACGGCAGCTCCGTGACCGCCAGAGCAGGCCAGACTATTTATGGAAAACGGCTGTTTTGTGATCAGAATCAGTATGATAAGCCGTGGGTCAAAGACGGTGACAACAGCGTTGTCTATTCGTATGATCGGTTGACCATTCAGGTTCCCGTCCATGTTGTTGATAGTCCGGTAAGGCGTATCCAGTTTGTTACCAGACCTCCAAGTTCTTTTGAGATTGGTAATCGGAAGTTCTTCGTCAATTACGGTGACGATACGTATTATTTCTCACCTGACAGCTTGCAGGATTATCTGGAGGGTCTGTCCTTCAAGATTTTTTACAAGAACGATACCTACAAAATCGTTGATTGGGAAGATATTGAATGGGTTAGCGTGTCCGGAGTTCGGTATCCGTTTGTGGACGGCTATCCGCTGGGATTGCTGGGAGAATTGATGATGAGCTACGATTCTATTACCGGTCCTTGCACCAGTGAGGGAATGGTGGAGTATATGGGCGCATCCTTGACTTATACCATTGAG
The DNA here is from genome assembly GCA_045541155.1 of Faecousia sp. GTDB lineage: Bacteria > Bacillota > Clostridia > Oscillospirales > Oscillospiraceae > Faecousia. Next base: position 2,069 of record JAZQIN010000154.1, on the reverse strand, counting down.
TTGGTGGAACCGGCAGAGGATGTTCCTGAAACGAGCGATTTCGGCATGGAACTTCCTGTAAATGTGCTTGTACTTGCGCTGCTTGTGATGGTCGCCGTGGTCACCTATAAAAAGAAACAGTTCTAATCCAAAGGACGCACCGACGGTGCGTCCTTTCTTGCAATCTATCCTTAATTATGGTAGAATGAATATTATAAAAGGAAGGAGATGATTCCTTGGAGGATTCAAAATCATCTGAATATGCCAACAGACTGGCTGCGTTGATTCGTCTGGAGACGGTGTCTTCGATGCAGCAGAAAAGCTTTGAAAAGTTTTATCGGTTTCATGATGCCCTTCGGAAAATGTTTGAGAATCTCTTTTCGGTGTGCGATTTCGAAGATTTTGATGGAAGTATTTTACTGCGCTGGAAAGGGAAGTCTACGGAGGGGCCGATTCTGTTGATGAACCATCACGATGTGGTGGAGGCTACCGGCGAATGGCGTTATCCGCCTTTTTCCGGCACGATTGCGCAAGAAAAGGTCTGGGGCAGGGGGGCGGTGGATACCAAGGCCGGCCTGTGGGCAATGCTTCAGGCGGCGGATGAACTGGTGGCTCGGGGGTATGTTCCGGAACGGGATGTCTACTTCGTCTCCACTTGTACAGAGGAGACAGACGGTTCCGGTGCTAATCAGATTTCAGCAGAGCTGATGCGCCGGGGAATTCGGTTTTCTTTGGTGCTGGATGAAGGTGGCATGATTATTGAGGAGCCAATTAGTGGTGCGAAGGGAAGCTTTGCGATGGTCGGTCTGGGGGAAAAAGGTGCGGCAAATTTAAAGTTTATTGCCCGTTCTGCCGGCGGACATGCCTCTACTCCCAGCAAGGATACCCCGTTGGTTCGACTGGGAGAATTTATGGCTGCGGTTGAAAAAAGCCGAATTTTTAAGACGGATATCCCACCTGTAATTTGTGAAATGTTTAAAAATCTTGCCTCAAGAATGAAACAACCACTTAAATTTATCTTGGGTCATCCCCGACTTTTTAAGCCTCTTCTTTTGAAAGTCATCCCGTCAGTGTCAGGGGCTGCAGGGGCTATGCTGAAAACGACGCTGGCCTTTACTATGGCCCGTGGTTCCGATGGTGCCAATGTTCTTCCGCAGGAGGCCTGGGTGATAGGCAATATGCGCTACTCCCACCATCAGGGTGGTGTGAACAGCATTGCGGCGGTTACTCGGCTGGCGAAACGGTTTGGTATTGAGACTGTGGTTCTGGAGCCAGGATTTGCCTCCCCTATTTCGGACTATAATAGCGATGCGTTCCGTCTGGTATCGCAGGCGATGACACATGTTTATCCGGATGTGGTGACCAGTCCATATCTGATGACCGGAGCAAGTGACAGCCGGTTTATGAGCCGTATCTGCGATAACTGCATTCGTTTTGCTCCTTTCAAAATCTCCAAAGAGCAGATGGACAGTGTGCATGGATTAGATGAAAATATCGATGTTGCGACGCTGGCTCCGGCGGTGGAATTTTATCAATACATCATCACCAACGCCTGATGGAGAATATGTGTGTGGCCCTTGATTTTTGTGAAAATAATGATAAAATAGTTAGGGATTGTATTCTTACTTTAACTTATTTTTAAAATTATAACATGAAAGGATGTTTCTATTATGGGACTTATTAAAGCTGGCATTGGCGCACTGGGCGGCACTTTGGCCGATCAGTGGAAGGAATTTTTCTACTGCGACGCACTACCTTCTGACGTTCTGGTTCGCAAGGGTCAGAAGCAAATCACCGGTCGCTCCTCCAACACCAAGGGCAATGACAACATCATCTCCAACGGCTCCGGCATCGCCGTCGCTGACGGTCAGTGCATGATTATCGTAGAGCAGGGCAAGGTCGTGGAGGTCTGCGCTGAGCCCGGTGAATTTACTTACGATTCCTCTACAGAGCCTTCCATCTTCTCCGGTAAGCTGGGTCAGAGTATTCTGGATACCTTCAAGACCATCGGCAAGCGTTTTGCCTATGGTGGCGACACCGGCAAGGATCAGAGAGTCTACTACTTCAACACCAAGGAAATCATGGGCAAC
>JAZQIN010000153.1:0-3024 GCA_045541155.1 Faecousia sp. | reverse complement strand
TTGCAGAGCGTGGTTCAGTCTGTTCGGGATAAGCTCTCCGCCGATATTATCATCAAGCAGACGGTGTCGCTGTCCCCGGAAATAGTCCTGGAGGAAAATACCGACATAGAAGCATGGGATGCGGTCATCGAAAATAACGATAAATTATTGGAAAAGTATATCGCAGGAGAACCAATCAGCCGGGAAAAACTTGTGCGGGAGGAACAGCGGCGGGTTCAAGACGCCTCCCTGTTCCCGGTCTATTATGGCAGCGCCAAAAAGGGCCTTGGCATTCAACCGTTGATGGATGCGGTGACAGGGCTGTTCCAACCGATTGGGGAACAGGGGAGCGCCGCCCTATGCGGCAGCGTTTTCAAGGTGGAGTATACAGATTGCGGCCAGCGGCGTGTCTATCTACGGCTATACAGCGGAACGCTGCGCCTGCGGGATACGGTGGCCCTGGCCGGGAGAGAAAAGCTGAAAATCACAGAGATGCGTATTCCATCCAAAGGGGAAATTGTTCGGACAGACACCGCCCATAAGGGCGAAATTGTCATCCTTCCCAGCGACAGCTTGAGATTAAACGATATATTGGGGGACAAAACCCAACTTCCTCGTGAAATGTGGAGTGATGTTCCCTTCCCTATGCTGCGGACGACGATTACGCCAAAAACGGCAGAGCAAAGAGACCGGTTGCTGGACGCTCTTACGCAAATTGCGGATACTGACCCGCTTTTGCACTACGAGGTGGATTCCACCACCCATGAGATCATTCTTTCTTTTTTGGGTCGGATGCAGTTGGAGGTTGTTTCCGCTTTGCTGACGGAAAAATACAAGATTGAAACAGCAGTGAAGGAACCCACCGTCATTTATTTAGAGCGGCCGCTCAAAGTGGCCAGTCACACCATCCATATCGAGGTGCCGCCTAACCCGTTTTGGGCATCTATCGGACTGTCTGTTACACCGCTCCCGCTTGGCTCCGGTGTAAAATACGAGAGCCGGGTTTCCCTGGGATACCTGAACCAGAGTTTTCAAAACGCTGTCATGGATGGTATCCGTTACGGTTTGGGGCAAGGCTTGTGTGGCTGGAACGTAACGGACTGTAAGATTTGCTTTGAATACGGACTTTACTATAGCCCGGTCAGTACGCCGGCGGACTTCCGCTCATTGGCCCCGATTGTATTGGAACAGGCATTGAAGAAATCTGGGACGCAGTTGCTGGAACCTTATCTCTCCTTCACCCTCTATGCGCCCCAGGAATACCTTTCCAGGGCTTATCATGATGCGCCGAAATACTGTGCCACCATCGAAACGGCCCAGATAAAAAAGGATGAAGTTGTCTTTACTGGCGAGATTCCCGCCCGTTGCATACAGGCATACCGTACTGATTTGGCCTTTTACACCAACGGGCGGAGTGTGTGCCTGACGGAACTGAAAGGGTATCAGGCCACTGTCGGCGAGCCAATCATCCAGCCCCGTCGTCCAAACAGCCGTTTGGATAAGGTGCGCCATATGTTCAGTAAGATTCCTTGATACGCCACAGCAAGGATGGTTATTGCATTTCCCTGCCTTTCGTGGTAAAATGTAGTTGTAAACCACCAGAGAAAACAACAACCCTGCTACCCCCCGTTATCACCACCGATAACAATTTGATAACAGCCCATCGTATAGGGCTGGATAATATGGACACATCAAATAATCAAAAAAATGAGGTATCAAATTTATGAAGCAAAATCCGTTAAATATGATGCCCAACAACGATTTTGAATAATGTACTTGATGGCTACTCAAACGAGCAGCCATCTTTTTTTAATATGCCGGAATACCGTATCCGTAGATAACTGAGCTACCAACCGTGTATGTTTTGGTTCTGCAAGTGTCGCCTGAGTTGCCCTCAACGGTATAGACTGTACCGTTCTCGCATTTCTGAACGATACCGGTGTGGTCTGTCACACCGTCGCCCTCCCAGTCAAAGAAAATGATTGTACCGGGCGAAGGCTCATACGAGCCGTCTGCCCATTGTCCTCGGTCTCTAAACCATTGAACGCCGTTTACACAGCCGGCATATTTCGGAATAATACCGGCGTCGATATATCCGCACTCGTTAGCACACCAAGACACAAAGCAGGCACACCATTCAACCCTTGAGCCGAAGCCGTACCAACTCCAATAAGGATCTCCGCCAACGTTGCCAATCTGCGTAAGAGCTACCGTTACAATTTGGTCATCAGAATAGTTGATACCATATAGAGCCGCCGCCCATAGCGAATTGTTTTCGGGTTTTAGCAGTTCTGTCAGGTAGTCTTTCTGTTCCTGATTAAAGCTGTATTGCGAAGCCATTTCATCAACGGTCTTGTGAGTAACCGTGATATACAGATAGGTTCTCGTTACAGTCGTTTCCGTCTGCACGATATTTCCGTTTCCGTCATCGGTTTCGGTTATCACGGTTTCCGACACACTCTCTGTTCGGGAGCTGACTTCATTCATTTCCCAAAACAAGTTTTTGAGCAGTTGCTTCTTGTTATCGTCCATTGTAGCAACCTCTTGAGGGTTGTCAGGATCGGTGTTTGTCTTGACCGCATACACGGCAAGAACATCTTTCCAAACTGCACGACTACCACTCATTTCAAGCACATCGTAGGTCGTTCCGTTCCTGATCTCCAAGAGCTTATTGTCGTATTCGGTATTGATTTCCTGAACGGCAGTCTGCATAGTCTGTCCCGTTCCTGAGTCCTCGCCTGAGAAGAAGATACCAAACACCGAGCAAAGAATAAGGGCAATAAGGCAAATGACAATGATAATAACAACGGCAACCCAACCGCCTGCAGCAATCGCCGCTACAAGTCCTTTGACTGCGGCTATAATTGCTTTTACGACTGCGACAGTTGCCTTTGCAATCCACTTTGCCGCAACAACTGCGGCTTTGGCGGCCGCTTTAGCTGCCTGCGCCGCTGCTCTTGCGGCTTTGGCACTTGCTTGAGCTGCTTTTTGTGCAGTCTTAGCCGCTTGCTGAGAAGTCTTAATAGCCGTCTTTGCGGTACGCTC
>JAZQIN010000152.1:0-3262 GCA_045541155.1 Faecousia sp. | reverse complement strand
ATTCCGAGGGAGCGTAGCGACCGTGGGAATCCGTTTTCTCTACATATTACGAGGAGTACGGATTGCCACGGCCCTTCGGGCCTCGCAATGACAAGCGTTGTATACGGTGCAGTGCTTAGTGCGCTAAACAATAATTTACATCAAATCAAACATTTCTCGTTTCTGTTTCAGCACATCGTCGATCATATCGATGTACTGCTCGGGGAATTTAGGGTTGTGGAACCGGCGCAGGCTCCCATCGGGGAAATTGACCTTGTTCATGCCGCCGCCACCCAGAGAGAGAATGGTGTGGACCTCCTCCATCATGTAGATGTTGTACAGGCAGTCCAGCCCGTCCCGACTCCAGCCCACATTTTCGAAGGAGCCGGACATATATTTCTGCCGGTACAGGTAGTAGGGCTTGTAGCCAAGATTGCGCAGGGTTTCGTTGGCGTAGGCAACCATCGCCGTCACGTCTTCGGCGGAGGGCAGTCCGATGCGTTTTTCAAACAGATCCGCACCCTTTTTCAGGGCAAGGGTGTGTACGGTGATGTTGGCAGGATTCAGCGCCGCCACCTGATCCAAGGAACGGCAAAAGCCCTCCACGCAGTCCGTAGGCAGACCTGCAATCAGATCCATGTTGATGGCCTTGTAGCCAGCATCCACGGCCTGCTGATAGGAACGAAGTACGTCCTGGGCCTGATGGGGGCGACCGGAGGCCTTCAGGACGGAATCAATCATGGTTTGAGGATTGATGCTCATCCGGTCAGCGCCGTGGGCACGGATAGTGCGCAGCTTATCCTCATCCAGCGTATCCGGACGGCCGCCCTCAACGGTGAACTCGATGCACCGAGACAGGTCAAAGGATTCGCCGATGGAATCCAACAGCCGTGCCAGCTGGTCTTGGGAAAGGGTGGTTGGCGTGCCACCGCCTATGTAGATGGTACGCACCTTGCGTCCGGAATTTGCAAGGAGCCGTCCGGTTTCCTCCAGTTCTTTCGCCAGCGCCGCCAGATACGGCTCCAGCAGTTCTGTCCGTTTGCCGATGGAACGGCTGACGAAGCTGCAATAGGCGCACCGGGTGGGGCAGAAGGGAATGCCGACGTACAGTGAAAGATCCGCCGGCTCTAGCAAACTTGCCGCCTTCACCGTGGAGATGGAGCAATCTGTCGCCAGTTCCTGCCGTTCTTTGGTTACATAGTACACATCTTGCAGCAGCTTTTTGGCACTTTTGACGGAGCCGCCCTCCAGCATATGCTTGGTGGTGATTTTGGTCGGTCGAACGCCGGCCAGTGCGCCCCATGCCGGAATTTCCGGCAGGAGCTGAATCGCTGCCAGATAGTAGCTTTGTTGTAATGCGCGGCGGCGCAGACGCACCGTTTCCTCGCTGGACTTTAGCCGGCGGGATGCGGTGGCGGTTTTGCCGTCCAGTGTGATTTTTGCTGTGGCGGTGAGCCATGTGTTTCCCCGATGGAGGGTGGAGACCGCCTCGCCGGCGGTTCCCTCCGGAAACAGGGACATCTGCAATTGTTCAACGGCGTAACGGTCGTCGTGACCGATTAGTGTCAGGTTCATAAATTACCTCTAAAGCCTTGGTCCCCTCTCTGAGGGGGCTGTCAGCAAAGCTGACTGGGGGAGTGTCCTAACATTGGGACGACACTCCCGCCGCCCCTTCGGGGCACCTCCCTCAAAGAGGGAGGCAAGGGCGTTGTTATCTCAAAAACGGATTATACCGCTTTTCCTCGTCTAATGTGGTCGATTCGCCGTGTCCGGGGTAGACGGTGAAGTTCCGCTCCAGCTGGACAAGACGGCGCAAGGATGCTTTCATTTTTGCCGGGTCACTACCGGGGAAGTCAGTCCTGCCGATGGAACCGGCGAACAGAGTATCGCCAGCGAACATGGCATCTCCGAAGCACAGGCACACGGAACCGGGGGTGTGACCGGGGGTGTGCAGCACAGTGAAGGTCAGACCGGCGAGGGTGATCACATCGCCGTCTGCGTAGGTGTCGGTGTAGTAAAGCTCTCCGGAGGTCAGGCTCCGGGGCATGGACAACTCCTCGGCGCAGAGGAACACGCGACAGCCGGTCTCCGCCACCAAATCCCGCACGGCACCCACATGATCGAAATGTCCGTGAGTCAGTAAAATGGCGGTGAGGGGATGGTTTCCAATGGCATCTAAAATGGTGTCCGCCTCGGTGGCAGGGTCGATGACCAGACAGCCGTCTGGCCCCTGCAAAATATAGCAATTGGTCTGCAAATACCCGAGGGGAAGGGTGGTGATATTCAGCATAATACCTCCAGATTACGTTTGTCATTGCGAGGGCCGCAGGCCCGTGGCAATCCGCCCTCAATCATAAAAACGGATTGCCACGTCGCTTCGCTCCTCGCAATGACAGAGGTGTGTTATCTTCTGGGTGTTTCCATCAGCTGGTCCGTGTCCAGAATCAGGGTCACGGGGCCGTCGTTGACGGAGGCCACCTGCATATCGGCACCGAACTGTCCGTGTTGTGGGGGATAGCCCAGCTCCTGACAGATCTGCAAGAACCGTTCATACAGCTGCTCGCCCAGTGCCGGGGGTGCGGCTTCAACAAAACTGGGACGTCGGCCCTTCCGGCAGTTGCCGTAGAGGGTGAACTGGCTGACGACCAGCACCTGACCGCCTACAGCGTCCAAACCAAGATTCATCTTTTCGTTTTCGTCCTCGAATACCCGAAGACCCAGTATTTTTTCTGCCAGATAGCGGCATTCTTTTTCGGTATCCTTGGGGCCGACTCCCAGAAGAATCAGGAATCCCTGACCGATTTGGCCTACCATCTGACCGTCGATTTCCACCGACGCAGATTTCACTCTTGTAACAACAGCACGCATGGTGTTTCTCCTTCTATAAATTATCGTTTAGCGGTCTAGCACCGCAAAACAAAATTCTTTGTCATTGCGAGGAGCGAAGCGACGTGGCAATCCGTTCTCTACACACGCTACCGAATAAGCGGATTGCCACGCCAGCGTGCGCGCTGGCTCGCAATGACATACGTTGTTTATGGTGCGGCGCTTAGTCCGCTAAACAATAATTTATAGTTCTTCGACACGCTGATCCCCCACCGCAAGGTGGGGGATTTTTGCGCGTACCAACAAGCTGTAAATTATTGGGGACCTCTAAAAACTACCATAAAACCTTTACAATTCTGCAAAGTGGCATTTTTCAGAATTACCCCTTGTTGATTTCGGCTCAAATGCCCCATTTCAGTGCATTCAGGCCGTGATTGACACAGACCTGTGGAGAAAT
>JAZQIN010000151.1:0-2378 GCA_045541155.1 Faecousia sp. | reverse complement strand
CCCAGGAATTTTGCTTCAAATTATGTGGTAAAAACCGCAGGAATACTGGATGTATTTCAAGGTTTTTATAAGCATAAGTTGGAGCAAAAGAACGGGCACTTCGCCGAAAGGGAGTTTTTAGAGGTGCCCTATTGTTTAGCGCAGTAAACACCGTACTCCAGTCAACGTATGTCATTGCGAGGAGGGCAAAGCCCGACGTGGCAATCTCCCGGTAGAATGTTGCATTTTCAGAGATGTAATGTTGGTTATCCTCAGTAAATCCCTGTCCAATATTCATCAACCAACATTGTACCAGGGGATTGCCCCGGCCCTACCGGGCCTCGCAATGACACGTTTTTGTAAGTGCATTACACCGCTAAACAATAATTTTCAACACAAATAGCAACAGCCCTGCTGTCAAGGCAGGACTGTTCGAGTATAGCGGCACATTTCATAACGGATGCCGTCCTCCTCACCGGACTGCAGGACTTCATCCAGCTTCCAGCATTCATCCGCATCCAAATCCGGGAAAAAGGTATCAGATTCCGGGATAACGTGAACCTTTGTCACATAGGCGGTATCGCAGTAGGGTATCATCTGGCGGTATACACTGCCACCACCGATGACCATAGCCCGTTCCGATTTTTCAGCGAGGGTCAATGCCTCCTCCGGGCTGTGGCACACCGTAAAGCCCTCAATTTCCCCCTCCGAACGGGTCAGCGCCACATTGACTCGGCCCGGTAGAGGTTTTTTGCCGGGGAAATCTTCGATGGTCCGCCGTCCCACGATTACCATCGCACCACGGGTGATTTCACGGAAAAATTTCCGATCGGCCTTCAACGCAATGGGCTGGGTACCGTCCCGACCGATGCCCCAGTCATCGTAAACCGCTACAATCAGTTCCATATTAACGCATCCTTTTCTCCAAAGTGGCGGCGCTGAGGGAGGACAGGTACACCCGGTCCATGCCGTACTCCGCCGTGACGATGTAGGATTTTGGCAAATCGTCGCAGGGTACGACCTGTCCCTCCCGTTCCGCATTGCTCAAAAATTCCCTCGTCCGTTTGGAGGTGGTGGTGTTGTCCATGTCGAAAATGCCGATGATGGACCGCTCTCGCACCGCCATGTCGTTTCCAATCGATAAATACATTTCCCCCACCGCCTGTTGTTTTGATACGATTATAAACCTTTTCCCCCATCCTGTCAATTTACTACTTGTGTTTCCGGCGAAAAGGTGGTAGGATAGGGAGAGCGATTACCCTTGAAGGAGGAGATAGAAATGAACGCACAAGATATCATCGAATATATCCGCACATCCGAAAAGAAAACCCCGGTAAAAGTCTACGTCTGGGAGTCCGCCCCGGTGGAGTTCCCCGGTTGTCAGGTGTTTCTGGCGGCTCCGGGTCACAAGATTGTCTTTGGTGACTGGAAGAACGTGGCCCCTGCACTGGAGGCCGGTAAGGCTTCCATCACCCATGTGGAGATTGAGAACAACTGCCGCAACTCCGCCATTCCCATGCTGGACGTGAAGAACATCCCGGCCCGTATCGAGCCCGGTGCCATTATCCGGGAGCAGGTTGAAATCGGCAAGAACGCTGTGATTATGATGGGTGCCATCATCAACATCGGCGCCGTCATTGGCGACGGTACCATGATTGACATGGGTGCCGTGCTGGGTGGCCGGGCCACCGTGGGCAACAACTGTCATGTCGGTGCCGGCGCTGTTCTGGCTGGCGTGGTAGAGCCTGCCTCCGCCACCCCCGTAATCGTGGAGGACAACGTGCTGATTGGCGCCAACGCCGTGGTCATCGAGGGCTGCCGCATTGGCCACAATGCGGTGGTCGCCGCTGGTGCCATCGTGGTGGGCGACGTGCCTGCCAACGCTGTGGTGGCCGGATGTCCTGCCAAGATTATTAAGATGAAGGACGAGAAGACCGCCGGCAAGACCGCGCTGGTGGATGCCCTGAGAGAGCTGTAACCTTTTTCGGCCTCCGGAATAACATGGAATGTACGGCGAAGGCCGTAACAAAATCCTGATCTGGAGGTAACGATTATGTGTAACGGTAACGGTTTCTGGGGTGGCAACAGCTGCTGGTGGATCATCATTCTGGTGCTCCTGTTCTGCTGCTGCGGCAATGGCAACGGTAACAACCTGGGTTGCGGCTGTGGCTGCGACAACAACAACAGCTGCGGCTGCTGCTAATGTAGAAAGAAGGGCGCTCCAACCGGAGCGCCCAATTTTTATATCCAAATTACCTTAAATTATTGTTTATGCGACTACCGCAAAAACAAAATACCATGTCATTCCGAGGGAGCGTAGCGACCGTGGGAATCCGTTTTCTCTACGGATTGCGAGGAGTACGGATTGCCACGGCCCTTCGGGCCTCGCAATGACATAC
>JAZQIN010000150.1:0-3532 GCA_045541155.1 Faecousia sp. | reverse complement strand
TGCGCACACTGGGCGGAGAGGGTGTCCTATCATTGTTTTGACACCCTCTCAGTCAAAAATCAAAGATTTTTGCCAGCTCTCCCAGAGGGAGAGCCAAGTTTGGTGCGGAGCAATCTTACACCGCTAAACAATAATTTACATTTCCATTAAAAACAGAAAGGTCGAAACGACTATGTCTATCGCAGAAAATGTTGCCGCCATTAAGGCGGATATCGAAAAAGCCGCTATTGCCTGTGGCCGTGACCCAAAGGAAATCCTTCTGTGTGCCGCTACCAAGATGAACGGTGCCGAGGCTGTCCGTCAGGCCATCGCCGCCGGTGTGGACTGTTGCGGTGAGAACCGGGTGCAGGAGCTGACCCAGAAGCGCTCCGAAAATGCCTACGAGGGTGCGCCTGTCCATTTCATCGGTCACCTCCAAACCAACAAGGTCAAGCAGGTAGTGGGCAAGGTGGATCTGATTCAGAGCGTGGACCGGCTGAAGCTACTCCAGTGCGTCCAGAGTGAAGCCGCCCGACAGGGCATTGTGCAGGATATTTTACTTGAAATCAATGTGGGCGAGGAGGAGAGCAAAAGCGGTTTTGGCATCGCTGACATCCTTCCGTTGGTCGAAAAAATGAGCGATTATCCCAATATTCGGGTCAAAGGATTGATGGCGATACCCCCAATTTGCGAAAATCCGGGGGATAACGACAAATTTTTTCTGGAAATTCGCAACCTTTCTGTTGACATAACGGCAAAAAAATACGATAATGTATCTGTCGAGGTTTTGTCCATGGGAATGTCCGGCGATTACGCCGATGCCATCCGGTGTGGCAGCACCATGATTCGAGTGGGCACCGCCATCTTCGGTGCCAGAGATTATTCAAACCAGCATCACAAGTGATGTATACTTAGGAGGAAACAGAAATGAGTTTTTGGGATAACGTTAAGAAGTTCGCACAGCCCTACGCCGACGACGAGTACGATGAGTACGACGACATGGAGGGTTACGAGGAAGAACCCCCCCGTCGTAGCCGTGCCGCCGATTCAGAAGCACCCGGCAAGTTCGAGAGCGTTGCCGCTCCTGCCACTACCGCTTCCAAGACCGGCTTCAGCGGTCAGGTCCTGAATATCAACTCCGGCAAACAGGAGGTCGTCCTGTTCCGCCCCAACACCTTCAACGACTGCACCAAGGCCGCCGATGACCTGCGGGATAAGAAGGCCATCATCGTCAATATGGAAAACGTGGACAAAGCCCTGTCCCGTCGTGTGGTGGACTTCCTGTCCGGTTGCGCCTATGCACTGGATGGCAAGGTCAATAAAATCGCCCAGTCTACCTACCTGTTCTGCCCCCACAGCATGGATGTGGTCGGCAATCTGGAGAACATTCAGGCCGAAGTCGAGAGCTACATCTAAATATAGAAAGGATACGCTATGTTTACACCGCAGCAGATAGAACAGATTTCCTTCAGTCGTGCCACCTTCGGCGGCTACGATATGCAGGCTGTGGATGAATTTCTGGAGCCTCTGACTGAGGATTATATTACTCTTTACAAGGAAAATGCCCTGCTCAAGAGCAAAATGCGCGTGCTGGTGGCAAAGCTGGAGGAATACCGTGCCAACGAGGCCAGCATGAAAGAGGCCATCGTCAACGCCCAGAAGACCTGCGACACCATGGTCAAAGATGCCGAGAGCAAATGCACCCAGATGCTGAGCGCCGCTAATGTGGCCGCCGCTGAAAATGCCAAGAACACGGATGTGCTGATTGAGGCCGAGAATGACCGGCTGGAGGAAGCACGTCGGGTCACTTCCGGTAAGATTCAGTCCATGGAAATGCAGTTGAAGGATTTGCTGGAGATGCTGGCTGAGATTCGTCAGGAGCATCGTCCGGCAGACATCCCCGAGGCCGAGGAGCCGCCGGTGGATGTGGCAGACGAGATTTCCCACAATCTGGAGGCGCTGGTGGGCCGTGCGGAGAATTCCGCTCCCACCGCCGAGCCCAAGCACCCCATTTCCGATACCACCTCCAGCAAGTTCGCCAACCTCCAGTTTGGACGGAACTACGATCCGCTGAAGAAGTAAATAGCAACGTTAAGATGAGGACAGGTGTCCGCAACCAACGTCATCAGAGAACTGCCGGTCGGTGCAAGGCAGCAGACGTGTTTCGGACATATCCCCTCGGAGCGGCGCACCGAAATTATAGTAGGCTGCGTCGGGTGCGCCCGTTACAGCGCATACGAGTGCCGGGTAACCGGAACAAGAGTGGTACCGCAGAGGTTTATTGCGCCTTTGTCTCTTATTGATAGGGACAAAGGCGCTTTTCTTGTTTAGAAATATAGCGACATTGTAAGTCTTATTCCCTTCGAAAACTCCGCAAAAAAACACACTATTATGTGGAATCATTCCAGTATATGTTTACATAAGGAGTATCAGTATGAAACTATCTTTCGATAAGCAAAAGAGTACAGAAGCCTTTTCAAGTTTCTTACAAAAAACGACCGACGCTGGAAAGACGGCAATCACCGCTGTTCAGCAAGGTGCCACAAACCTATCCGAAAAAGCAAAGCAAGGCAGCTACCAACGTAGACTCAAAAAATACAACCCCTTATTCCCCAATACATTTTGTAGCAACAGTTTCAATCTTCCCAATATGATTGTCATAGTTGATGATGCAGTCAGACGTGGTATCGACGTTTGTGAAGGTGCTATTGGCTGGCTTGCCATGGAAAATGGAATCGAAGTTCTTTACCTATATGACAATGCAGTTAAAATGAGTGGCATACAATTCTTACCCACCATTTCCTGCGATTCCGTTTACTACATCGATAACTACATCCCAAATCGCTTTATTCGCACAGACTGCATTTTTAGCAAAGCTCATGAGGAACGTCTGGCCGAATTGAAACACGTCGCCCATTCTCTTGGTGCCAAAAACTGCTCCATCGAAATTACCGAATCCACGCACAGCTTTAATATGTCTAGCAAGAAAGCGGGAATATCTGAGATAGTTAATGGCAGTAAATCAACCCCCACCGAAAAGTACGAAAACAGCGCCACTAATCAGAATTCTAATCAGAGAAGTGGACGTATTACCGTCGAATTCGAAGGCAATAGTGAACCTAAAAAGCCAAAATTGAAATGGTTTGCCCATGATGATAACATCAAAAGACTGATTGAGATGCGTTGCAAAGGTGATAATTCCATTAAATCAGAAACTCTGGAATTGTCTGGTGCATCCTCTGCCACCATGTCGCAAAAGACCGCCTGCGCCATCGACGGTGCCATCGGTAAAATGGGTTTCAAAGCCAGCGCATCCATGGAGAATCAGGCTATTACCGAAAACACCAGTAAACTGATTTTCAGCGTTGAATTTTAATATACGGATTGCCACGCCAGTGTGCGCACTGGCTCGCAATGACACCTTAATTTACATTTTCAAATGGAGGAACATTCCAATGGACTTTAAGAACACCATCATCACCCTCAAATCCGACTTCCCCATGAAGGCCGGTCTGCCTGCCCGGGAGCCGGCCATGCTGGCAAAGTGGCAGGA
>JAZQIN010000149.1:0-3127 GCA_045541155.1 Faecousia sp. | reverse complement strand
GGAGCAAAAGAACGGGCACTTCGCCGAAAGGGAGTTTTTAGAGGTGCCCGATAATTTACAGCATTAATCGTCTAGCTGACAAAGTCGGATCGTAGCCATGTCGTTCTGTGAGCCAAGGAGTTGACCAGGAAGGTTGTCTTCCTAAGACCGCTTGGGCCTCCGACTTGGAGCAAAAGAACGGGCACTTCGCCGAAAGGGAGTTTTTAGAGGTGCCCGATAATTTACAGCATTAATCGTCTAGCTGACAGGGCGCTTATCCAAACAGCTCCGTAGAAAGATACCGATCGCCAGTATCCGGGAGCAGAACCACGATGGTTTTTCCGGCATTCTCCGGCTCTTGCGCCAGCGTTAAAGCGGCATGGAGCGCCGCGCCGGAGGAGATTCCCACCAGCACACCGGCAGTCCGCCCCAGTTCCCGGGCGGCGGCGTAGGCCTGCGCCTCGGTGACGGGGATGATTTGGTCATAAATCGTTGTGTCCAACACCTTCGGTACGAATCCGGCACCGATGCCCTGCAGACCATGCTTTCCGGCAGCACCACCGGACAACACCGGAGAACCAGCAGGCTCCACGCCCACAATCCGCACATTGGCGTTCTTGCTCTTGAGGAACCGACCAACACCGGTGATGGTACCGCCGGTGCCGATGCCGGCAACGAAAATGTCCACTTCCCCATCGGTATCCGCCCAAATCTCCGGGCCGGTGGTGTCGAAATGGGCCTGGGCGTTGGCAGGATTTCCGAACTGGTCGGGAATGAAGCTGCCTGGCAGCTCCTGCGCCAGTTCTTCTGCCTTTGCGATGGCACCAGCCATCCCCAGTGCGCCGGGAGTCAGTACCACCTCCGCACCGTAGGCCTCCATCAGCCGGATGCGTTCCCGGCTCATGGAGTCCGGCATCACGATCATAGCCCGGTAGCCACGCGCCGCAGCCACCGCCGCAAGGCCGATGCCCGTATTGCCGGAGGTAGGCTCGATGATAACGCTGTCCGATGTCAGGATACCCCGACGCTCTGCGTCATCAATCATGGCCTTCGCCACCCGGTCCTTGGCAGATCCGGCCGGATTGAAGCTTTCCAGCTTCGCCAGCACCCGGGCATCCTCGGTTTTCAGGGCCAAAAGTGGGGTACGGCCGATAAGCTCGTCCACTGAACGACAAATGTTCATGAGAAAAAACCTCCTTGTGATTGACAGCATAGAATGAGTATGATATAAAAAGGGGAGAAATTGGAGGGAACGCTATGAAAGAATTTGAAAAAAGGATTGCCGGCGTGGTGGATTCCATCCTTGCGGACTACCACAACGGACGGGACATCGACCAGATGGACATCTTCCGCCACCCGGACAAGGACGTGGTGGTGGAGCTGATTGGAAAGCTCCGGCGCATCATTTTCCCCGGCTACTTCCGGGACAAAAATTACCACATCTACAACGCCAAGCACAATCTGTCCATGCTGATTGAAGACGTGATGTTCAACCTGAGCCAGCAGATTAAGCTGGTTCTGGCCGGCAATGGCATGGATGCCGCCGAGGCGGAGGCACAGGCGCAGAAGCTGTGCGTGGCTTTTTTTGAACGGGTACCCCAGATTCGGGCCATGGTCCAAACAGACCTGCAGGCCTCCTACGACGGCGACCCTGCCGCCACTGGCATGGATGAGATTATCTATTCCTACCCGGGGCTGTTCGCCATCACCGTATACCGGCTGGCCCATGTGCTGTATGAGCTGCAGGTGCCGATGATTCCCCGGATGATGACCGAGCACGCCCACAGCGTCACCGGCATCGATATCCACCCCGGTGCTACCGTAGGCCGGTTCTTCTTCATCGACCACGGCACCGGCATCGTCATCGGTGAGACCACGGTAATTGGTGAAAACGTAAAGATTTATCAGGGCGTGACCCTTGGCGCACTGTCCACCCGGGGCGGTCAGAGCCTGCGTGGCAAACGCCGTCACCCCACCATCGAGGACAACGTGACCATCTACGCCGGCGCATCCATTCTGGGCGGCGAGACGGTGATTGGGCGAGATTGTGTGATTGGCTCCAATGCCTTCATCACCCGTTCCATCGCCCCCGGCACCACCGTCAGCATCAAGAATCAGGAGCTGCAGTTCAAGACCCGGGCCAAGCCGGAGGAGCTGACCATCATCTCAGCGGAATAAATCATCTTACAGGGAGGGGCTCGCCCCTCTCTGTTTTTTATCAATGTCACACCCCAATCAGGTCCCGGACCACTTCTCCGGCAAGGATCAGGCCTGCCGCGCCGGGAACGAAGGCGGTACTGCCCGGAATGGTTCGCTTACCGATTGCCGCCACTTCCTCCTCCGCCCCAACAGGGGTCAACGCCTCCTCCGTGGAGTAAACTACCTTCAAATGGTCGATGCCCCGTTTGCGCAGCTCCTTGCGCATGATGCGAGCCAAGGGGCAGAAGCTGGTTTTGGAAATGTCCGTCACCTGCAAGGCGGCGGCATCCAGCTTGTTGCCGGTGCCCATGGCACTGATTACCGGCACCTGCGCCGCTTTGGCATTCTCAATGATGCACAGCTTTCCGGTGACGGTATCAATGGCATCGATGATATAGTCGTAAACGGTAAAATCAAACTCCGCAGCCGTCTCCGGCAGATAAAACACCGGATGGGCATTGACAATGGTGTCGGGACAGATGGCGTGGACACGCTCCTTCGCCACATCCACCTTAAGCCTGCCAATGGCATCGTGGGTGGCGAGGATTTGACGGTTCAGATTTGTAAGGCTGACGGTATCATGGTCAAACAGGTCCAGCGTACCGATGCCGCTGCGGGCCAACGCCTCCACGGCGTAGCCGCCCACGCCGCCGATGCCGAACACTGCCACTCTGGCTCGCCACAGTCGATCCATCGCCGCTTCACCAATCAGGATTCGGGTGCGTGAAAATTGAGACATAAAATCACCTCCTGCCTGTCATATCATATCCACCGCAAAAAGTCAACGAAAAGCTACTCCGGAGAACTGGTAAATTATCGTTTAGCGCACTAGCGGCGAAGCCGCCTTGGCTCCCTCTCTGAGGGAGCTGGCAAAAATCTTTGATTTTTGACTGAGGGAGTGTCAAAACAATGATAGGCCACTCCCCCAGTCACGCTGTCGCGTGACAGC
>JAZQIN010000148.1:0-36906 GCA_045541155.1 Faecousia sp. | reverse complement strand
CCAAACTTGGCTCTCCCTCTGGGAGAGCTGGCAAAAATCTTTGATTTTTGACTGAGAGGGTGTCAAAACAATGATAGGACACCCTCTCCGCCCAGTGTGCGCACTGGGCACCTCTCCCAGAGGGAGAGGCAAGGGGTGCAGCGCTTATTGCGCTAAACGATAATTTACCGCAGTATGGCACTTTTTTGACAGCTTAAATCGCCACGAGATATTGAAACCTCGTGGCGATTTTTTAGTCTTCAATGGAATCGAACAGGGAGGTAGCGGAGCGTTCTTCGATGGGCCTGCCCTCCATGCAGGCAGAGAACTGGGCGCCGGACATGGTCTCATGCTCCATGAGGAATTCCACAACATCCTTCATCTGGTCCTTATGATCCGTCAGAATCTGCTTGCAATGGGCATACGCCTTATCAATCAACGCTTTCACTTCATCGTCGATGGTACCGGCCACCTTCTCGGAGTAGCTCTTGGTGGACTGGTAATCCCGACCGATGAACACTTCCCCATCGTCCAGATAGGACACTGTGCCCAGCCGCTCACACATACCATAACGGGCCACCATATCACGGGCCAGCTTGGAGGCCCGGTCGATATCGTTGGACGCACCGGTGGAAATGTCCCCAAGGAACAAATCCTCCGCCGCACGTCCGCCCAGCAGACCCACGATGCGCTCGTACATCTCGTTGCGGGTCATGTGAACCGTATCCTCCTTCGGCGTGCTCCAAGTGGAACCAAGGCTCTGGCCCCGGGGGATAATCGAGATATGCCGCACCGGATCCTCGGTGGGCAAATGATACATAGCCACGGCGTGACCAGCCTCGTGGATGGCGGTGATTTTCTGATCCCGGACCAGACGAACACGACTGCGCTTCTCAGGGCCGGCGGTGATTTTCATCATAGCCTCGTTCAAATCCTCCATGGTCAGCACCGGACGATTATCCCGAGCCGCCATGATGGCCGCTTCATTTAAAAGATTACTTAAATCGGCGCCGGTGAAACCGGAGGTGGCCAGCGCCACAGAGCGCAAATCCACGTCACCATCCAGCTTCTTATCCTTGGCGTGGACCTTCAGAACCTCTTCACGGCCCTTGGCATCCGGTGCACCCACATAGATCTGCCGGTCAAATCGACCGGGGCGCAGCAGCGCAGGATCCAGAATGTCCGGACGGTTGGTTGCCGCCAAAACGATGACTCCTTCGGTACGCCCAAAGCCGTCCATCTCCACCAGCAGCTGATTCAGGGTTTGCTCTTTTTCGTCGTGACCGCCACCCAGACCAGAACCACGCTTGCGTCCCACCGCATCGATCTCGTCGATGAAAATGATTGCAGGCGCAATCCGTTTCGCCTGCTCGAACAGGTCACGGACACGGCTGGCACCCACGCCGACATACATCTCCACAAAATCAGAGCCGGAGATGGACAGGAACTGGACACCAGCCTCGCCTGCCACCGCACGGGCAAGCAGCGTTTTGCCAGTGCCGGGAGGACCAACCAGTAGCAGACCATGGGGGATACGGGCACCGATTTTGGTGAATTTATCCGGGTCTCGGAGGAAATCCACCACCTCCTGCAGCTCAGCCTTCTCCTCGTCGGCACCAGCCACATCATCAAAGGTGACCTTTTTCCCATCAGGCACGCCAAGCACTGTCCGGGCCTTGCCAAAGCTATTCAGGTTGGCGCCACCGTTGGCTCTGCCTACGAAAATCACCCACAGCACAATCAGCGCCAGTCCCACCAGAATCAGGGGGAGTATCAAATCAAACGCGCTGGACTGGCTGGGCTGGTCGTAGTCATAGTCCTCCAGCGCACCATAAGTTTTCTGGAACCGAATCAGTTCCTCGTTCTCCGCACGGAAGGCCGCCACATCACCCAAAGTAGAAGTGACACGGGTCTTTCCGTCATATTCCTCCGTGAGCTGGAGGGTAATCACACCCTCCTCATTGACGGTAAAGCTCTTTACCTTGCCTTCAGACAGCAGCTGCACTACCTGGGATTCCGTCAGATTGTCGTTCATGTCGAACAAACCCAGCACCCAAGTGAACAGCAGCGCTAAAATGGCAATATAAACCACATAAATAAACGGACTGCGTTTCTTCAAAAGCCCTAATTCTCCTTGTTATTCATAGATTTCCGGTTTCAGGATACCCACATATGGCAGGTTCCGATACTTCTCATTATAGTCCAGACCATAGCCAACTACAAATGCATTGGGGATGGTGAAGCCCACATAGTCTGCCTGCAGTGTGACACCCGGCTTACGCCGCTCCGGCTTGTCCAGCAAAGTGCAAATCTTGATTGAAGCCGGCTCCTTGGACTTCAGATAGTCGTAAATGAAGGTCAGAGAGTTGCCGGTGTCGTAGATGTCCTCCAGAATCAGAACATGACGCCCCTTTAGGTCAGCAGAGATGTCGCTCTTGACCACCATATTGCCAGTGGACTCCGTGCCATGATAGGAGGAGATGGTCATGAAATCCATTTGGCAATGGGTCTTAATCTGGCGCACCATGTCCGCATAGAACACCACAACGCCCTTCAGGACACCCACGATTATGGGGGATTTCCCCTCGTAGTCCCGTGTCAACTCTTCGCCCATCTCACGGATTCTACTCTGAATCTGCTCGGCAGTAATCAGTACCTCTTTGATATCCTTATCCATTATGTCATCCTCTTTCTTCAAAACAGATTTGCCACGCCGGCAGCTCCGTTGCTTTTTTTTCTATGTTCACGCCAATGCCGCAAACCGCCACCACTTCTCCCTCCGCTTCCAGCACCGGTATCCGGTCCCTTTGTCCGGCAGGAATCTTCCGATCAATGAAAATCTTTTTCAGACTCTTCGTGCCGCCAGGGAGGCGGATTCTGTCGCCAGACTGGCGTGGACGGACCACAATGGGGCCGTGGCAACTTATGGTCATAACGTGCTCATCGTTAATAATCTGTGATGCCTTGCGGCAAGTAATACGGTAGCCGGAAACCTCCGCCATTCCGGGGCAGGTCAGCGTCACCGGCGCTAAAGCCGCAACCTCTGAATCCACTACCAGCTTATCATACTGGCGGCGGATGATGATACCGCCACAGAATCGGGCTTGAGCGGAAGGCTTCTGCGAAAACACCAACGATTCCAGCAAAGCAATATGCGTTGCCTCAGGCTCCCTGACACCGGCTTTTTTCAAAATCCACTCCAGCGAGCGACTACGAACCGCAGGATGCATAGCACGAAGATTCCCTACATCAGTGTCCGGCAGTACCAAGACGGACAGAGCATCCTCATCCTGCCGCAGCCGCTGGGCCATAGCCGACAGGTTCTCCGATAATCTGGGGTTTTCCTGCAATAGAAGAGGCATTACATGGTGCCGCAGACGGTTTCGAAGAAAATCGTCCGTATCGTTAGAGCTGTCCTGCCGGCAGGAAATATGATACTCCTCCAGAAAGGACAGGACATCCTGACGGGTCACATCCAGCATGGGGCGTATGATACTGCCACGCATCGGTGCGATTGCTCCCAGCCCTTTCAGGCCGGTGCCTCGGACCAGTCGCATCAGCACCGTTTCGGCGTTATCGTCGGCGGTATGAGCGGTAGCGATTTTCCCGGAAAGACTGTTGAAAAAATCATAACGGGCATCCCGGGCCGCCGATTCCAGACCCTTCTCGCCGGCAGTCACCTGACCGGAGCCAACAAACAACTCGATATCATATCGGGCACAAAACTCTCGAACGAAAGCTTCATCGCCGTCGGATTCCGCCCCCCGGAGATTATGATTAAAATGGGCAGCTTTTAGCCGGATATTCAGCTTTTCACGAAGCAGATACATGGCAAACAGCATTGCCATGGAGTCCGCACCGCCAGAGACGGCGCAAATAACCGTGTCGCCGGCATCAATCAGATGATAACGCCGGATGGTGGACAGAAGCTTATCAAGCATGTTTCCACTCCCGGTCTGCAAAAGTCGTATACTGGGGCAACCACTGGAGCTTGACTGTGCCGGTTTCGCCGTGACGGTTCTTTGATACGATGCACTCGGCTACGTTTTTCTCCTCGGTGTCCGGATTATAATAATCATCACGGTACAAAAACAGGATCGCGTCCGCATCCTGCTCGATGGCACCGGATTCACGCAGGTCGGACATGATGGGCCGCTTGTCAGTACGGCTTTCCACTGCACGGGACAGCTGACTCAAGCAGATAACCGGCACATTCAGCTCTTTGGCCATGATTTTCAGGGAACGGGAAATCTCGCCCACCACCTGAACACGATTTTCGCTGGATTTGCCGTAGCCGGAGCCAGTCATCAACTGCAGATAGTCGATGATAACCAGTCCCAAATCATCCACACGCCGTAGCTTTGCGTTCATCTCCGCTACGGTGATGGAAGGATTATCGTCTACACGAATATCGGTCTGGCTCAACGCCGCCGATGCCATGCACAGCTTCTCCCATTCCTCCTCGCTGAGCTTTCCGGTCTGCATTTTCTGGCTGTCCACAAAGCTCTCGCCGGACATCAGACGCAGCACCAGCTGCTCCCGGGACATCTCAAGGGAGAAAAATGCAACGGTCTTATTATATTTCTTCGCCACATTCAGGCCAATATTCAAGGCAAAGGAGGTTTTACCCATGGCCGGACGGGCCGCAATCAACAAAAGATCGGATTTATTCAGACCGTTGATTTTCATATCCAAATCACGCAGGCCAGTAGACAGGCCCGGAATCAGGGAATCGGACTTGCTAAGCTCCTCCAGACGGTCGAAAACCTTATGGAGGATTGTACCGATATGCTCCAGAGAGTCCCCACGTTCGCCCTTACGCAGGGCGTAGATTTTCTTCTCAGCGGATTCCAGCATCTCTGCCGGGGTGCCCACCTGAGAATAAACCGTTTCGGAAATATCCGTCGCCGCCTGCGCCAGACCACGGAGCATCGCCTTGTCCCGAACAATATTGGCGTAGCGAACCACATTGGCGGCGGTGGGGGTAATCTGCATCAGCTGGAGCACATAGTCCCGGGAATTATCCCGATGGTAGCCCAGCTCTCGCATCTTGTCCAGCACCGTAACAGGGTCGATGGTCTGGGAGAAGTTGAACATGGTATAGATGGTCTCGTAAATCTCCCGATTCTGCTGGAGATAAAAATCTTCCGGCTTCAGCAGCCCAATTACATCCGCAACACAGCGGCTGTCAATCAGAATGGAGCCAAGCACCGACTGCTCCGCTTCCAGCGACTGGGGCGGCTGTCGGCTCATCAGTTCTTCATCCATGTTTTTCTCTCCTCTCTATCGGTAATGCTGTCATTGCGAGCCAGTGCGCACACTGGCGTGGGAATCCGTAATACAAAGAAAACGGATTCCCACGCCTGCTACGCAGGCTCGGAATGAAAATGTTAACGTTACGCTTCTTCGATTTTGACGGTCAGGGGGGCGGTGATTTCGTAGCCCAGCTTGCAGTTGACCGTATAGGTGCCCACGTTCTTGATGGTCTCGGAAATCACGATTTTCCGCTTATCCAGCTTGATGCCGGTATTCTTCGCCAGTGCGTCGGCAATTTCCTGATTGGTCACGGAACCAAACAGTCGGCCGTTACCACCGCCACGGCAGGTGACGGTCAGGGTCATCTCCCGAAGCTGCTTGCTCAGTGCCAGCGCCTCAGCTTTCTCACGGGCAATCCGCTCCTGCGTGGCCTTATCGTTCATCTTCATGGTGTTGATGGCATCAGCGGTGGCCTCGATGGCCAGCTTTCTGGGCAGCATGAAATTACGGGCGTAGCCGTCGGATACCTCCAGCATCTGGCCCTTTTTACCCTTACCCTTCACATCCTGCAGTAAAATCACTTTCATGATAAAATCTCCTTAATTATCAAAATATTGGTCAATGGATGCCACCAGCAAATCCAGCGCATCCTTAACGGTGGTATTGTTCAACTGCGCACCGGCTGTGGCGGTATTGCCGCCGCCACCCAGCGGCTCCAGTATCATCTGCACATTGGCCTTACCAATGGACCGGGCAGAAATATACACATTCTCATCCTGCGGATACAGTACGAACGACGCGGTGATGCCGGCAATGTTCAGCAGCTCGTCCGCTGCCTGCGCCGCCAAAGGACGAGTGGTGCCTGTATTCAATGCGGCGATGGCAATTTCCTGCCGATAAAGTCGTGCAGCCTTCATGATTTGGTACTTGGACATGGTCTCCTGGAAGTCATTCTGCAGCAGCTTCTTGACCTCCACTGTATCTGCGCCCATCCGTTTCAGCACTGCAGCGGCCTCAAAGGTACGCTCGCCGGTACGAACATTAAAACTCTTGGTATCCAAAAAGATGCCAGCCAACAGGCTCTTGGCCTCAATTGGCAGTACATCCGGCTTTTCCACTGCATACTGCAGCAGCTCCGTCACAAGCTCAGAGGCAGAGGAGGCATACGGCTCATGAAGATTGACCACCACGGACTCGATATAATCCGCCGCACGGCGGTGGTGATCCACCACGCAGACCCGAGAAATGGCCTCCAGCAATGCACGGCTCTCCACCTGATCCGGGCGGTTGGTATCCACCACGATTAAGGTAGAACGGTTGTCACACAACAGCAACGCATCCTGTCCGGACACGAACACGTCCCGATACTCCGGCACCTGCTCAATTTCGCCAATCAGCCGCTGGGCAGCGTTTTTCTCTTTATCGATGACGATATAAGCCTTTTTGCCCTTCTTACGGCACATACAGGCAACGCCCATGGCGGCACCCACTGCATCCAAATCCGCATTCCGGTGACCCATGATGAACACCTGTGAACTTTGTCCAATCAACTCCATCAGGGAGTTGGCAGTGACACGGGACCGAACCTTGCTCCTCCGATCCGCTTCCTTTGCCCGACCACCATAGAAGGTGAAGTTCAGCCGGTCCTTGATGACCGCCTGATCACCGCCACGGCTTAGGGCCATCTCGATGGAAAGGGCTGCAAAATTATAGCTTTCCTCAAAGCTGGCACCATCCACGCCCAAGCCGAAGGAAATGGAGGCCGCCAGACCGGTGGGATTCTCCACCTGATGGATATCCTCCAAAATAGAGAACTTGTGGGCCTGCGCTTCTTCCAGATACCGCTTCTCAAAAATAAACAGATAGCGGTTGCGCTCCAGCTTCCGAAGCAGACCGTGGTAATTCTCTGTCCACTTGGTAATCAAATCATTGATTTCCGCATTCATGGTGGAAATAGCGCTCTCAGACAGATTCATGGTCAATTCCTCGTAGTTATCCACAAGGATAATCGACACCACAGGACGGGAGCGAATATACTCATCTCGCACCTGATACAACTCCGTCAGATTCGTAAAATACAGCATTCCCAGCATATTCGAGCCAGAATCATCAGTACGGATGGTTGTGCCATAGACCCGGTAACGACGGTCACTAATCGTCACATCGTAAGGGTACTCACTCTTGCCGGAGGTCAGCCAGTCTGTCGCCATACCGGAAATCACATCCGAAATCCGCTGTTCATGCATCTTTTCCCGGAAGCCAGTCACCGCTGTGAACCGTTCATTGTTCCAGATGATTCCCCCATCCACCAGTCGTATCAGCGCCATAGGGAAAGGACTTTCCGCTCCCTTGGTCACATCCAGCGTATTGAATGTGGACTGGATGAACGCTTTAATCTGAATGTTCCGCTGGGCACGGACAATCCAATAAAGAATGAACAATCCGGCAGTAGCGATTGCCTCCGCCATGGCCAGCGTGTAGTACTCCAGCACCAGTGCTGCGGCACAGAAAAGCACCAGAACCACAAAAAACCATCCCATGCTGGGCTGGAGCAGTCGCTCTGTTTTTTTGTTCATTGCCTCGCCTCCTCAAATGGGCATCCTGCCCCATCCTGATAGTATTATCCGTATCATTATAGCAGACGCGGCCCCCTTGCGCAACTGTCTTTTCGCTTTATTCCTGAATTTTTCCCAGCGAAGCTTAAATTTTCCGGCGAATCCGCCCGAAAAATTCTTATATACTTTTCGGCTAATTTGTGTTATACTAATAACAATATGTGCCGGGTGGGCAGACCCGGGCGATTTTAATCCAAATATTTATGCAGGCGTTTTTCCTACCCAACGGCGATGCAGGGCCAGAGGACCGAAATGCGGTTGCCTGCTTTTGTTGCGCTATTTTGAAAGGAGTTTATCTTTTGGCTGAAAAACTGAAAATCATTCCTCTCGGAGGACTGGATGAAATCGGAAAGAACATCACCGTTCTGGAATACGGCAAGGACATGATTATCGTCGATTGCGGTGTGGGCTTTCCAGATGAGGATATGTACGGTGTGGATCTGGTAATTCCTGATTTTTCCTATCTGGTGGCAAATCAGAAAAAGCTGCGTGGTATGTTCATCACCCATGGACATGAGGACCACATTGGCTCCATCCCCTATTGCATGCAGCAGGTCAATTGTCCCATCCACGGCACCGCCATGACCAACGGCCTCATTCGGCTAAAGCTCGAGGAGCACGGTCTGGCCGCCACTGTCAAGCTGCACACCCATAAGCCCGGCGATATCGTCAAGGCCGGTTGCTTCTCAGTGGAGTTCATCCATGTGAACCATTCCATCGCCGACGCAGTGGCTTTCGCCATCCGCACACCTGTGGGTACGGTGGTGTTTACCGGCGATTTCAAAATCGATCCCACAGCCAAGGACGGCATGATTGATTTGGCCCGTCTGGGCGAGCTGGGTAACGAAGGTGTTCTGGCACTGCTGGCTGACTCCACCAACGTGGAGCGTCAGGGCTACACCCCCAGCGAGACGCTGGTGGCGGAAAGTTTGGACAAGCAGTTCAAAAACTGCGATCAGCGCATTATTGTTACCACTTTTGCCTCCAATATGCACCGGATTCAGGCTGTCCTCGCCACCGCCCACCGCTATGGACGAAAGGTGGCCGTGTCCGGGCGAAGCATGGAAAATATGCTGAAGGTAGCACAGGAGCTGGGCTACCTGAAGGTCCCTGCTGGCACCATCGTAGAACTGGGCGCTATCAAGAGTTTACCAAAAAATAAGGTGGTCATCGTATCCACTGGCTCTCAGGGCGAGAATATGTCCGCCCTGTACCGGATGGCCTTCTCCACCCACAAGCAGGTGGACATCACTGCCGGAGACCGAATCATCATTTCCGCCTCCGCTATCCCCGGAAACGAAAAGGCCGTCTCCAGAATCATCAACGAGCTGTACCGAAAGGGCGCAGAGGTGGTCTACGAAAAGAGCGAAGGCCTCCACGTTTCCGGGCACGCCTGTCAGGAGGAGCTGAAGATTATCCACGGACTGGTGCGTCCCAGATTCTTCCTGCCCGTCCACGGCGAACAGCGGCATCTGCAAATCCACGGCAAGCTGGCGAAAGCTATGGGCATGACCCCTCGCCACATTCACATCGGTGAGCTGGGTACCGTGTTTGAATTTACCGGAAAAACCTGCAAGGTCACCGGTACTGTTACTGCTGGCAAGGTCTTTGTGGATGGCACCGGCGTGGGCGATGTGGGCAGCGTGGTACTCCGGGACAGAAAGCATTTGGCTCAGGACGGCATGATTGTGGTCTGCGTGAACCTGAGCAGTCAGGATGGTGCCATCCTTTCCGGCCCCGATATCATCACCCGTGGCTTCATCTACGTGAAGGAGTCCGAGGAGCTGATGGAGGAACTGCGGGAGGTTGCCATGGAAGCCATCGAGCGCTGCGGCAACAAGCGTAGACGGGATTGGGCTACCATCAAGTCTGCCATCAAGAACGACCTGAGTGGCTACCTGTATAAGCACACAAAGCGTAATCCGATGATCCTGCCCGTCATTATGGAAATTTAACAGCAACGGGCGTGTCACTGACACGCCCGTTTTCAATAGAGGTATACATATGCGTTACTATTTCGCCCCCATGGAGGGGTTAACTGACAGCGTTTATCGACGGTTACATTACGAATATTTCGGCGGTGTGGACCGCTACTATATGCCCTTCTTCTCCCCCACCATCCATCGAAAGCTCACGCCAAAAGAGGAGCGAGAACTTCCCATGGCGGACAGCGTTTCATTCGTTGCCGTGCCACAAATCATGTCGAAGGTGGCAGAGGATTTTTTATGGGCCGCGAATCAGTGCGCAGTGCGTGGATATCAGGAAGTGAATCTGAACTTGGGCTGCCCCTCCGGCACCGTCGTCGCAAAGGGAAAAGGCTCTGGAATGCTGAGAGATTTGGACTGCTTATGTCGGTTTCTGGATGGGATTTTCTCCGCTCCTCCTCTGCCCATTTCCATCAAGACACGACTTGGGCTGGATAGCCCGGAGGAATTTCCGGCGATTCTCGAAATCTACAACCGCTATCCCATCAAAGAGCTGATCATCCATCCCAGAACCAGAAAACAATTCTACAACGGCGATCTGCACTTGGAGCAGTTCCAATTCGCAGTGGAAAACAGCAAGAATCCTCTGTGTTTTAATGGCGATTTGCGTTGTCTGGATGACATCCGTGCCATTGAAGCGAATTATCCACAAGTCGAATCCGTCATGATGGGGCGGGGGTTGGTCAGCGACCCCGGAATGTTGATTCCCGGCGGCACCACCGCTGAACAACTGGAACAATTCCACAACGCTCTGTTCGAGGAATACGCTATCGCCTTTGGCAACGCCCGCAATGCCATGACGCGTTTGAAGGAAAGCTGGCACTATCTAGAACTGCGATTTGAGGATAATCCAAAGATATTTAAACGACTGCGCAAGGCCACTGACGTTGCAGAATTTCGCAGTATTGCAACGGAGATTTTTCTCACATTGCCTATGCGCTAGCGCACTAAATTAGCGTTTAGTATCGCACCGCAAAAACAAAACCCCTTGTCATTCTGAGCGAGCAGAGCGAGTCGAAGAATCCGTTTTCTCTATCTCTCAAAAGGGATACGGATTGCCACGTCGCTTCGCTCCTCGCAATGACACGGGTTTGCAAGTGCGGTGCTAAACAATAATTAACATTATATGTCCAAAACCGGTCGTCACCGTGGTGACGACCGGCTTATTATTACATTTGCTCAACAAAGTCTTCAGTCAGACGGCTTTCGGGCGTCACACCGGGCTTATAATCCCGGTACGCCATCATGCCGGAACCGGCAGGAATCAGCTTACCAATCAGCACGTTCTCCTTCAGGCCAACCAGATGGTCGACCTTGCCCTTGATGGCGGCATCGGTCAGGACCTTGGTGGTCTCCTGGAAGGAGGCAGCGGACAGGAAGGAATCCGTAGCCAGAGCAGCCTTGGTGATACCCAGCAGCATGGCGGAAGCGGTAGCCAGCTTCAAATCGGTCTCACCGGCATCAATTCGAGCCTGAACAGCGGCATTGGCATCCTCGAACTCGAAGGTATCCACCACAGTGCCGGTGAGCAGGCAGGAATCGCCCGGCTCCTCGATACGCACTTTACGCATCATCTGACGGATGATGACCTCGATGTGCTTATCGTTGATTTCAACGCCCTGCTGGCGGTAAACCGCCTGAACAGACTGAACCAGATAATCCTGAACGGCCTCAACGCCGGAGATACGCAGCACGTCCTGAGGATACAGGGCACCATCGGTGATGGGCTCACCCTTCAGGACCTTCTTGCCATGCTGGACCTTCAGGCCCACGGAGTAAGGCACCTGATAAATCTTCACCTCGCCGTCCTCCGCGGTAACGGTGATGTTACGCAGAGCGGTGCGGTGGGTATCGTCGATGGACACGGTACCGGTAATCTCAGAAATCTGGGCCATCTTCTTGGGACGGCGGGCCTCGAACAGTTCTTCAACTCTGGGCAGACCCTGGGTAATATCGTCACCCGCAACGCCGCCGGAGTGGAAGGTTCGCATGGTCAGCTGAGTACCAGGCTCACCGATGGACTGGGCGGCGATGATGCCAACAGCCTCACCCAAATCCACTTCCTTGGAAGTGGCAAGGTTCATGCCGTAGCACTTGGCGCAGACACCCACACGGGCTCGGCAGCCCAGAATGGTACGGATATAAATCTTCTCAATACCAGCCTTCTCGAACTTGGCGGCATCCTCAGGCATCATCATGATATCCTTGGAATGGACCAGCTCGCCAGTCTCGGGATGCAGAACATCATTGACAGGATAACGACCACGGATACGGTTGCCGAAGGAATCCACAACGTCACCGTTCTTGTCGTACACAGCACCAACCCATATACCATTGGCTGTTCCACAGTTATGCTCACGAATGATGACATCCTGAGAAACATCGACCATTCGACGGGTCAGATAACCGGAGTCGGCGGTACGCAGAGCCGTATCGGTCATGCCCTTACGGGCACCTCTGGAGGAGATGAAGTACTCCAGAACGCTCAGGCCTTCACGGAAGTTCGCTTTAACGGGAATCTCGATGGTCCGACCAGCGGTATCCGCCATCAAACCACGCATACCGGCCAGCTGACGAATCTGAGCCATGCTACCACGGGCACCGGAGTCCGCCATCATATAGATGGGGTTGAACTTATCCAGATTGCCCTGCAGTGCACCGGTGACATCGGCAGTGGTCTTTTCCCACTGCTGGACCACCAGACGATAGCGCTCTTCATTGGTAATCAGGCCCTGACGGTAGTAGTTCTCAATCTCAACAACCTTGCCCTCCGCTTGCTTGACAAGCTCATACTTAATGGCAGGAACAACCATATCCGCAATGGACACGGAGATGGCGCCCTTGGTGGAATACTTATAGCCCAGTGCCTTAATGCGGTCCAACATCTCAGTGGCGATGGTGAAGCCATGGACACGGATACACTTGTCGATAATCTTGCCCAGCTGCTTCTTGCCCACCAGAAAGTCCACTTCCAAATCAAAGGCATGGTCCGGGTCACTGCGATCCACAAAGCCCAGATCCTGCGGAATCGGCTCATTGTAAATCAGGCGGCCCACAGTGGCGTTGACCAGCTTATATACCATCTTGCCGTCGATTTCCTTGCCCATACGGACCAGAATCGGAGCGTGCAGGCCCACATTGCCGTCGGCATAGGCAGCGATGGCTTCGTCCACACTGGAGTAAGCCAGACGAGGACGGAAAGTAGCTTCCTTCTTGCCGGCAGCCTTGAGCGCCTCATTGGCCTCAAGGAAGTCATCCGCATCCACCAGCTCAGTGGCAATCCAATCGGAATCACCGGGGTCAGCGATGACCACATACTCCGCACCCTTTTCCGCCTTGCCCAGACGGGAATAGGTCAGGTAGTAGGCACCAAGAATCATATCCTGCGTGGGCACGGTGACGGGTTTACCGTCCTGAGGACGGAGCAGGTTGTTTGCAGACAGCATCAGCATACGGGCCTCAGCCTGCGCCTCGGCAGACAGAGGAACGTGGATAGCCATCTGGTCGCCGTCGAAGTCGGCGTTGAAAGCAGTACAGCAGAGGGGATGCAGCTTCAGCGCACGACCCTCAACCAGAATGGGTTCGAAGGCCTGAATGCCCAGACGGTGCAGCGTAGGCGCACGGTTCAGCATAACAGGACGATCCTTGATGATCTCATCCAGAGCGTCCCAGACCTCAGTCTTGCCCTTGTCAATCATCTTCTTGGCAGACTTGATGTTGTTTGCCAGACCGTCGGCAACCAGCTTTTTCATGACGAAGGGACGGAACAGCTCAATTGCCATCTCCTTCGGCACGCCACACTGGTACAGCTTCAGTTCAGGGCCGACGACGATAACGGAACGACCGGAATAGTCAACACGCTTACCCAGCAGGTTCTGACGGAACCGGCCCTGCTTACCCTTCAGCATATCGGAAAGGGACTTCAGCGCACGATTGTTAGCACCGGTGACCGCACGTCCACGACGACCGTTATCAATCAGTGCGTCCACTGCCTCCTGCAGCATCCGCTTCTCGTTGCGGATGATGATATCAGGGGCACGGAGCTGAATCAGCCGCTTCAGACGGTTGTTACGGTTGATGACACGGCGGTACAGGTCATTCAGGTCAGAGGTGGCAAACCGACCACCATCCAGCTGAATCATAGGACGGATTTCCGGAGGAATGACCGGCAGCACGTCCATAACCATCCAGCTGGGCTTGTTGCCAGACTCACGGAAAGCCTCCACAACCTCCAGACGCTTCACCAGGCGCAGCTTCTTCTGAGAGGAAGCAGTCTTCAGCTCCTCACGCAGCTGCTCGGACAAGGTATCCAAATCAATCTGCTCCAGCAGCTTCTTCACTGCCTCGGCACCCATGCCAGCCTCGAAATCGTCCTCGTACTTTTCCCGCATATCCCGATATTCCTTCTCGGTCAGCACCTGATTCAGGCTCAGGGGCGCATCACCGGGATCGGTGACAATATAGGCGGCGAAGTACAGCACCTTCTCCAGAATCTTGGGGCTGATGTCCAGAATCAGACCCATACGGGAGGGAATACCCTTGAAATACCAGATGTGGCTACAGGGGGCGGCCAGCTCGATGTGGCCCATCCGCTCCCGGCGAACCTTGGCCTTGGTCACCTCGACGCCGCAGCGGTCGCAGACCTTGCCCTTAAATTTAATCTTCTTATACTTTCCGCAGTGGCACTCCCAGTCCTTGGTGGGTCCGAAAATCTTTTCACAGTACAGACCGTCCCGCTCGGGCTTCAGAGTGCGGTAGTTGATGGTCTCCGGCTTGCGGACTTCGCCGTAGGACCACTGCCGGATCATCTCCGGCGATGCGATACCGATTTTAATTGCATCAAAGGTGGCATCTGCCATATAAAACGCCTCCTTAATATTCGTCGCTGTCCGCGTCGCTGTCTGCGCCGCCGAACACATCCATAATATCCTCCGGGCTGTCCTCGTCAATCACGAAGCCAGCATCCAGCACCTCGTCAGCACTGCCGACCACAAGCTGTTCCTCATGCTCGGAGGCGTAGACGATCTCATCATCCTCGTCCTCGTCACGCAGCTCAATCTCGTTGCCTTCCTCGTCCAGCACACGGATGTCCAGACACAGAGCCTGCAGCTCCTTGACCAGAACCTTGAAGGATTCGGGAACGCCGGGCTTGGGAATATTGGCGCCCTTGACGATGGCTTCGTAGGTCTTGACACGACCGTTCACATCGTCGGACTTGACGGTGAGGATTTCTTGCAGGGTATAGGCGGCACCGTAAGCTTCCAGCGCCCAGACCTCCATCTCGCCGAAACGCTGTCCGCCGAACTGTGCCTTACCGCCCAGAGGCTGCTGGGTAACCAGCGCGTAGGGGCCGGTGGAACGGGCGTGAATCTTATCATCGACCAGATGGTGGAGCTTCAGATAGTAGGGATAGCCAACAGTTACCAGATTATCGAAGGGCTCACCGGTACGGCCATCGTACAGAACAGTCTTACCGTCCTCACGCAGACCTGCCAGCTTCAGAGTCTCACGAATATCCTTCTCATTGGCACCATCGAACACGGGGGTGGCGACCTTCCAGCCCAGCGCCTTTGCGGCGTAGCCCAGATGGACCTCCAGAACCTGTCCGATGTTCATACGGGAGGGAACGCCCAGGGGGTTCAGCACCACATCCAACGGCGTGCCGTCGGGCAGGAAGGGCATATCCTCCTCAGGCAGAACACGGGAAACGACACCCTTATTACCATGACGACCGGCCATCTTATCGCCAACAGAAATCTTTCTCTTCTGGGCGATATAGACGCAGACGGACTTGGTAACACCGGGAGCCAGCTCGTCAGAGTTCTCCTTAGTAAAGACCTTCACATCCACGACGATGCCGCTTTCGCCATGAGGCACCTTCAAAGAGGTATCACGAACTTCACGGGCCTTCTCGCCGAAGATAGCACGGAGCAGACGCTCCTCAGGGGTCAGCTCGGTCTCGCCCTTGGGGGTGACCTTGCCAACCAGATAATCGCCGGAATGGACCTCGGCACCGATACGGATGATACCGTTCTCGTCCAGATCCTTCAGGGTATCCTCGCCCACATTGGGGATATCACGGGTGATTTCCTCCGGTCCCAGCTTGGTATCACGGGCCTCGGTCTCGTGCTCCTCGATGTGGATGGAGGTGAATACGTCCTCACGGACCAGACGCTCATTCAGCAAAATGGCGTCCTCATAGTTGTAACCTTCCCATGTGACGAAGCCAATCAGCACATTCTTGCCCAGTGCCACCTCGCCGCCAGAGCAGCTAGGGCCGTCGGCAATAATCTGCTCGGTATCCACACGCTCACCAACCACCACGATGGGCCGCTGGTTGACACAAGTACCGGCGTTGCTACGAGCGAACTTGGTCAGCTTATGGGTATACATCTCGCCATCGTCGTAGCGAACCACGATATCAGTAGCGGAAACGGAATGAACCACACCGGGGCCCTTGGCCTTGATACAAACCTCGGAATCCACAGCGGCCTTATGCTCGATACCGGTGGCAACGATGGGCGGCTCGGTGGTCAGCAGCGGAACAGCCTGACGCTGCATGTTCGCACCCATCAGGGCACGGTTTGCGTCATCGTTCTGCAGGAAGGGAATGAACGAAGTGGCGATGGAAATCATCATTCGGGGAGAAACGTCGATATAATCGATTACGTTCCGGTCCACCTCGATGATCTCGTTACGATGACGGCAGGTGATACGGGAATTGGCCAGACAGCCATTCTCGTCCAGAGGCTCGTTGGCCTGACCGATATAGAAATCGTCCTCCACGTCGGCAGTCATGTACTCGACGGTGTCGGTAACAAAACCGGTGGCCTTGTCCACTTTACGGTACGGGGCCTCCACAAAGCCATACTCGTTAATCTTGGCAAAGGTTGCTAGATAGTTAATCAGGCCGATGTTGGGACCTTCGGGGGTCTCGATGGGGCACATACGACCATAGTGTGTATAGTGAATATCACGAACGTCGAAGGACGCACGCTCACGGCTCAGACCGCCAGGGCCCAGTGCGGACAGACGGCGCTTATGGGTCAGCTCCGCCAAGGGGTTATTCTGATCCATGAACTGGGACAGAGGGCTGGAGCCGAAGAACTCCTTGATAACTGCCGTCACAGGACGGATGTTAATCAGGCTCTGGGGCGTGACCGCATCCAAATCCTGCACGGTCATACGCTCACGAATCACACGATCCAGACGGCTGAATCCAATGCGGAACTGGTTCTGCAGCAGTTCACCCACGCAGCGCAGACGGCGGTTGCCCAGATGGTCGATATCGTCCGCAACGCCAATGCCCATGGCAACGCAGTTGAGGTAGTTGATGGAGGCCATGATATCATCCACGATGATATGATTGGGAATCAGGTCGGAATAACGCTCCGCAATGGCATCCTCCCAGTTGATGCCGTCGGTCTCCAGCATCTCCTTCAGAACAGAGAAACGAACCTTCTCACGGATACCGTACTCCTTGGGGTCGAAATCCACGAAGTTCGCCATGTTGACCATGCCGTTGGAGAAGACCTTCACCAACTGGTCGCCGACCTTCACAACAGCTTCATTGACACCCTTATCGGACAGCTCATGAGCCATGTCACGGGTGATGATTTCGCCAGGCATGACCAGAATCTCGCCGGTCATGGGGTCAGCGATAGGCTCAGCGGCCTCCTGCCCCGACAGACGGTTCCAGATGTCCATCTTCTTATTGAATTTATAGCGGCCCACCTTGCTCACATCATAACGGTGAGCATCGAACAGCAGGCCCTCCAGATGGGCGATGGCAGTCTCCACCGTGGGAGGCTCACCGGGACGCAGACGACGGTAAATCTCCAGCAGAGACTCTTCACGGGTCTTGCAGGGGTCCTTCTCCAAAGAGGCCAGAATCCGCTCGTCCTCACCGAACATAGCCTTAATCTCAGCATCGGTGTTGACACCCATGGCACGAATCAGGCTGGTAACGGGTAACTTACGGTTCTTGTCAATACGGACCCAGAACACGTTGGAGTTATCCGTCTCGTACTCCAGCCATGCGCCACGGTAAGGGATGACGGTGGCGGTATAGGTGTGCTGATCCGCCTTGTCCACCTCGTGACCGTAGTACATACCGGGGCTACGGACAATCTGGGATACGATAACACGCTCTGCACCATTGATGACGAAGGTGCCACCATTGGTCATGATGGGGAAATCTCCCATGAAGATTTCCTGCTCCTTGATTTCGTCCGTCTCGGTGTTGCGCAGACGCACCCGGACCTTGATGGGGCGGGCATAGGTGGCATCCCGCTCTTTGCACTCCTCGATGGTATACTTGGGAGGCTCGTTCATGGAGAAATCCAGGAAGCTCAGCTCCAGTTTACCGGAGAAGTCAGTGATGGTGCCCACGTCCTTGAAGACTTCCCGGAGGCCCTCGTCCAGGAACCACTGGTAGGAATCCTTCTGGATTTTGAGCATGTTGGGGATCTCGAGGATCTCCTCATACTTCGCGTAGCTCTTACGCATGGTCTTGCCGAACTGTACGTCCTTGACCATCGCCATATGGATCATCACGCCTTTCTTACGAATTGTGTGTTGCTTAAATAATGATACGCACGGGGCAGTTGTCGAAAATAGATAACTTTCTACTTGACATACAGCCGAACCTGTGGTAAAATGTCCATGCTGGGAAGGATGGGCAAAGTGCGCATACACCCACAGTATGGAAGACTATTTTACACCATTGACGCTCGTTTGTCAATGGATTTTTTCGTTTTTAGGGGGATTTTTTCCTGCGGCAAGCGCACATACCGGTATGTGTGCTAAATTATTGTTTACGCGACTACCGCAAAAACAAAATACCATGTCATTCCGAGGGAGCGTAGCGACCGTGGGAATCCGTTTTCTCTACGGATTGCGAGGAGTACGGATTGCCACGTCGCTTCGCTCCTCGCAATGACAAAGAATTTTGTTTTGCGGTGCTAGACCGCTAAACGATAATTTAGCACTCTATATCAATATATAATCAGCGGCAGGCTTTCGCCTGCCGCTGATGCGTTTTATAGATTGTAATACTTTTCAAACTCTGCAGGATGGGGAATGGCAGCCAGCTGGCGGCACTCCTCCCGCTTGTTCTTGATGAAATTGGTAAGCAACTCCTCAGGGAACACGCCGCCGGCGGTCAGATAGTCGTGATCTGCCTCCAGGGCATCCAGCGCCTCCTCCAGAGAGGTGGGCAGATGGTGCAGCTTGGCCTTCTCCTCATCACTCAGGTGATACAGGTTCATATCATAGGGGCCCCAGCCTTCCGCATGAGGATCAATCTTATTCTTCACACCATCCAGACCTGCCATCAGGATAGCTGCATAGCAGAAGTAAGGATTGCAAGTGGCATCAGGGTTACGCAGCTCGAAGCGACGCTTATTGGGGCTCTTGGCGTAGGCCGGAATGCGGATGACCGCAGAACGGTTGGAAGTAGCATAGCCCACAGTGACAGGTGCCTCGAAGCCAGGCACCAGTCGCTTGAAGGAGTTGGTGCTGGGGTTGGTCAGAGCGCACAGGGACGCAATATGCTTCAGCAGACCGCCCATGAAATAATGGGCAGTTTCGCTCAAGCGAGCGTAGCCGTTGTCATCAGAGAAGACAGGCTGTCCGTCCTTCATCAGCAGCATATGCACATGCATACCACTGCCAGCCTCACCGTAGATAGGCTTGGGCATGAAGGTGGCAGTCTTGCCGTACTTCAGAGCGGTGTTGTGAATGATATACTTAATCATCATGGTGGCATCCGCCATGTGCACCACCTCGCCCAGCTGCGGCTCAATCTCAAACTGACCGGAAGCCGCCACCTCGGGATGGTGGTAGTTGATGTCGATGCCCATCTCCTTCATGAGCATACACATCTCACTGCGGCACTCATAAGAGATATCGAAAGGCTTGGCAATGTGGTAGTTCTTCTGCTTGGGGACAACCACGCCCTTGCCCTCGCAGGCGCTGTTCCAGTAAGACTGCTGGGCATCTACGCCAGCGCTAATCTCACGTCCGCTGACTTCCCAGCCCACCTGATCGAACAGGTAGAACTCGAACTCCGGCAGGATATACATAGTATCCGCCACACCGCTGTCCTTCATGTGCTGCACGGCGGCACGGACAATGTTACGAGGATACTGGGGCAGAGGCCGGTTCTGGGGGTTGTCGATAATCATGGCGTTGCCGGTCATGGACAGGGTGGGGATGGTGCAGAAGGGATCGACGACCGCCGTATCGGGGTCAGGGATAAACACCATGTCGCTCTTTTCCACCACGGCATAACCATAGTTGGAAGCATCGAAGCCGATACCGCTGGTCATGGTGTCCTCGGAGAAGTTCTCCGAAGGAATGGTGACGTGGCGGTACTGGCCGTTGATGTCCACCATCTTGAAGTCTACCATCTTAATGCCTTGCTCCTTAATCAACGCAAGGACTTCCTGAATCGTTTTTGCCATATTGATACTCCTCTATATAAAATATAGTTTACGCTTCTTTCACAATGACGTAGCCGTCCACCAGATTGGCGCTTTCCAGTGTGCCCTCAATCTCCAACTGACGCTCCATCAGGTCGGTGAGGATTACCTTACCATCCCGACACTCGATTGCCATGACGTTCTTCATGGCGATAGCCGCGGGCTCCATCACATTCTTATATACAGTTGAAAGACACATGGCAGCCTCACTTTACGTCCATGGCCTGCAGCACAGTGGACAGGCGCAGGTTGCCCTTCTCGAAATCGGACACCGCAGCCATAATCTGCTCATAGGCTGCATGACCGCCCACCTGCTCCACCTTTGCCGCCAGCTCCGCCAGCTCCCGGGCATGGGCAGCGTTGTGGCTGACCATATACTTCATCAGTGCCAGCAGTTCCTCCAGCGGCGTATGCTCACAACCGCTCTGGCAACTGCCGCAGCTGCCGGCGCAATGGCTATGGTCATGAGTATGGCCCTCACCATGGAGATGGTCGTGTTCATGAGGGTGGACATGGTCGTGGGCATGAGCGTGGCTATGCTCGTGGGTATGGGTCTGCCCGTCATGGGTATGCTCATGGGTGTGGGTATGGCTATGCTCATGGTCATGGGCGCCGCCCAGATGGTCATGATGGATATGCATATCAATCGCTCCTTTGGTTTTTCCTACATTATAATATCCATTCTCCATATTGTCAAAACATTTCTTTATCCCCCAAGGGGGCTTGCGAAAAATGTTGGAATGTGGTATCATCCCTTCAAACGTCTACCGGAGGGATTCTTATGTCCGAGCATCACGATCACGCCTATCTGCACGCCCATGGCATCGCCCACTCCCACGGGCACGTCCACGAAAATCAGAAAGCTGTCGTCAATCGTCTGGCCAGAGCCATCGGCCATCTGGAGAAGGTGAAACGGATGGTGGAGGACGGAGTAGACTGCTCTGAAGTCCTAATCCAGCTTGCGGCGGTTCGCTCGGCACTGGACAACACCGGCAAGGTGATTCTCAAGGATCATATGCGCCACTGTATGGTGGATGCCGTCGCCGCCGGCGATGAAACTGCCATCGAGGATCTCTGTCAGGCAATTGATAAGTTTATGAAGTAAATAATCGTTTACACGACTACCGCAGAAGCAAAAAGGTGTCATTGCGAGGGCCAACGGCCCGTGGCAATCTCCTGGTACAATGTTGCGAGACGGAAGTTTTACAGAGATAAACGCAGGCATATCCACGAAACATTATCGAAATCGTAACATTCTACCGGGAGATTGCCACGTCGGGCTACGCCCTCCTCGCAATGACATACGTTGACTGTGGTGCGGTGCTTAGTGCGCTAAACGATAATTTACTATCTTTCGGATAAAGTCAATGCCCCACGCAAAAGCGTGGGGCGAATTTTATCCATTGACGTTGTAACTCTGACGCTTGAACTGGATCTCCTGTTGCAGTCGGCGGATATTTTCCACCTGTGCATCGAATTCCGGCCCAAAAGGTTGCTGTCCTTGGGCCACCGCCTGATAATACAGCTGTCCCAGAATCCGATGGGCATCCTTAACTTTCTGCTCCAGTGCCACTACGCCAACCTCTGTGGTAACACCGGAAGCCACCCGGCGAGCTGCATTGCCCAAATCACTGAAAAAATCACTCATCCTCAGTTTCCTCCATTTCTCTTGCCGCCACTTGCTTGACGAATAGCTTTTCCGGGTCCGGCTTGCGGATATGGAAGAAAATCAACAATCCCACAGCAATCGCACAGCTAATCGCCGCCAGCACCTGACTGACCCGGAAGGGCCCCCACCAGAGGCTGTCCGTCCGCAGGCCCTCGATAAACGCCCGGCCAAGACCGTACCACGCCACATAGCCAAGGGCTACCTGACCATCGTACTTGCGCTTTTTTGACAGGAAATGCAACAGTACAAAGCCGCACAGATTCCACACCGATTCATATAGAAACGTGGGATGGTAGTAGGTCACCTGTTCGGTATAGACATCCATCAGGCCCATCCGGAAGAAGCTGGTGGTCTCAGCGCCAAAGGCCTCCCGGTTCATAAAATTGCCCCAACGGCCAATGCACTGGCCAATCAGGAAGCCAATGCTAGTGATATCCAGCACAGCAAACAGGTTCACCTTGTCCTTCTTGACCCTGGAAAACACGACGATGCCCACCGCCGCACCAATGACACCGCCGTAAATCGCCAATCCGCCTTCCCAAATCTTCAGGACACTCAGCAGATTATCCCGGTAGTGCTCCCACTCAAACGCGCAGTAGTACAATCTGGCGCAGATAATCGCAAAGGGCACGATGCACAAAACACCGTCCAGAATGTCGTCATCTTTCAGACCGAACTGCTTGCTCCGGCGGCAGGCATAGAGCACCGCCAGCATCAGCCCCATTACAATCAGCAGGGCATACCACCGAATCTCCAGTGGCCCCAGATGCAACGCCGGTGAGGGGTTAACGCTGATGCCAAAGGACGGGAAGGTAATCGTTGAATACTGATGCATAAATCACTCCTCCTTCTTTACAGGGCGAATCACAGAAAGGGCGCTGTGGGCGGCAATCACCACCCGGTCCAGAAACCGCCGGACCTCCTCCGCCGTCACGCTTTCATAGACTGCCGGGAAATC
This sequence comes from Faecousia sp., assembly GCA_045541155.1. Lineage (GTDB taxonomy): Bacteria > Bacillota > Clostridia > Oscillospirales > Oscillospiraceae > Faecousia. The sequence goes on along the minus strand of JAZQIN010000148.1, from coordinate 13,960 downwards.
AAAATAATCAAAGCCAGAAAAATGGTAGGCACAAATCCGGAAACAGGTGGAATCGAAGCTGTCCAAATCCCGGATTCGGCGACCCATCGCACTGCGCTTCATCCGAAGAAAATCGTCATCCTCAATGCCCTGAGACGCCAGCTCCCGACCTTGGGCCACAATGGCATCCCACACCGCCTCCGGGTCATGGCTGTCACCGCCGCAGGTGAGCATCGCACAGCCGTCCACCGTCTCAAAGCCGCCGCCGAAGGACTGATCAATCAGCCCCTCCTCGTACAACCGAAGGTACAACTGGGAGCTTTCGCCAAACAGCGCCTCTGCCGCCAAATCGCCAATGATTTCCTGCCGGATTGCCGCTTCACCAGTGCCGATTGGTTCGCATTTGAAACCCAGCTGGAAGGTGGGCATGGCTACTTCCATGGTCTTTTCCTGATAGGGAATGGGGACAGTCATATCCTCCGGCTCAGGCGGAATCTTCGTTGCGGCAGGACGTTTCTCTGGCCCAGTGACCGCAAGGGCTATTTCCGCCACCTGCTCCGGATCCACATCTCCCACGACACACAAAATCATATTGGCCGGCGTGTAGAACCCACGATGGCATAGCTCTAGCAGCTCCGGCGTGATTTCCCGGATGGAGGCGGACGTTCCCAAAATCGGCACACGAATCTGATGATAGCGGTACATTCCTTCCATCAACTTCTCGAAAATCACACTATCCGGCGCATCCAGATTCATGCCGATTTCCTGATCGATGATACCACGCTCCTTTTCCACACTTTCCGCTGTGAAATAAGGGGTGGAGACGAACTCCAGCAGCAGCCGCAGGCTCTGGTCAAAATGCTCCGTGCAGGAGAAATAATAGGCGGTCATGTCGTAGCTGGTGAAGGCATTGACATTGGCACCCAGCTCTGCCAGTTCCGCAGACACATCCCGATTCGGCAGGTCGAACAGCTTATGCTCCAGATAGTGGGCAATGCCGGCAGGTACCTGATATTGCTGCCCATCCAGCTGGAAATCTCGGTGAATAGACCCCATATCCGTAACAAAATAGGCCATTTTTCTGGAAAACCCCGGACGAGGCACCACCGCCACCGTCAGGCCATTGGAAAGCGTATCCTGCCAGATTCGCTCGCCCAGCTTGGGGTAGTATTTCTCGGTCATGCTTGCTCCCCTTTCAAGAAAAATGTCGTATGCCGGGTAAGCGTCTTGGCGGCCTGCGCCACCTGCTCCACCGTCACCGTTTCCACTGCCCGGTAGTACCCATCCACGGAAAGGGTCAGGCCGCTGATGGCAGCGGTGGTCTCATAGCCCTCGATAGAACCAGGAGAATCGTACACCCCCCGCAACCCAGACAAAATCGCCTCCTTGGCAGCGGTCAGTTCCTCCGCAGTGATATCTCCCCGGCGACAAGCCTCCAGCTGCGCCATAATCTGCTCTCGCACTACTATCTCCTTATCCGCATCGATGCCAGCGGACACGGTGACGATGCCCTTGCTGCTGTAGTAGCCAGAACCAATGGAATAGCAAAGGCTCATTTTCTCCCGGACATTCATAAACAGCTTGCTGGTCATACCAGCCCCAAAGAGGGTGTTCAGCACCTGCATGGCTGCAAAATCCTCGCTCTGGTTGGTGATTGGAGTGATAAAACCCATGACCAGCTTAGCCTGACCAATCGCCATCGTCTCCACATATTCACCGCCGCCCCCGTCCTGAAAGGGCGTCTGCTCCGGAAGGTCAATGGGTTCGCGTTGGATGCGCCCAAACAGGTGACGTAGCTTTTCCGCCACCAGCTCCGGTGCCGCACTCCCTACATAGAACACCTCCACAGGACTTTCCCGGAGGACTTTCTGATAATGGTTCCATGCCACAGACGGGTCAATCTGCTCCACCTGCTCCCGTTCACCCAGCCGAGGGATACCAAAGCTATCCGCACTGCACATCTTTTTCAGCATCTGCGCCGCGGCGTAGGCTCGCTTGTCATTGCGCTCGGATTCGATGGTAGCAATCAGGTTTCGCTTCTCGCTTTCCACATATTCTCCTCGAAAACCGCCATTTTCCAGCACCGGGTCCAGCAGTATTTCCTCCAGAAAATCCATCATCGGCTCAAACACTCGGTCACCCGACAGGGCGTAGCGGTCCTCGATAAAGCCACAGTACAGGCCCAGCGTCTGGTAGTCGCCCAGACGGCGGACAAGCGCTCCCACGGACGCACCATACAGGTCATCCAGCTTGAGGGTAATCGTCCGTAAGTCAGGGTGGGGGCGGCTGCCTCGCAGCAGAACCGCCGGTATCAGCGCATTCAGCGCCGCCTCCTCACGACACATGGGCCGAAGGAACTGGAGGCTCAGGCACCCCTGCTTAAATCGCTCCGCTGGAAAACAGCGTAGCGTCACACCGGGCATCACCCGGATTGTTTGTATCATAGTCGGAACTCCTTAGAAAAATATTAGCTCTCATTATACACCATTTCCAATCAAATAGGAAGTGCCGTTTTAAAATTTAACAAATAATCCAGTTGCCATTTTCCTCCGAATGAAGTAGAATGGGGATATGTGAGTTAAATTTTCGTTTAGCGTTCCAAGCGAAGGAGGACCATTGCAATGGCATGGCTTGAAATAACCATAGATACCGCCTCCGTCGGTACCGGACCCGTTTCCGCCGCCTTGACCGCCGGCGGTTTTTCAGATTTGGTAATCGAAGATCAGGGTGAATTCGAAACCTTTTTAGAAGATAATCGTGATTACTGGGACTACATCGACGAGGACCTTCAGCAGCAGCTGCAAGGACTTTCTCGCATCAAGCTGTATCTGGAGGATACAGACAACTCCAGCATGGCCCGGTTGGAAGCACTGGTGGCCCAACTGGGACTATCCATGGACTCCGCTCCCCTGCCCGATGTGGATTACGAGGAAAGCTGGAAAGACAGCTATCCCCCCCAGCCCATCGGCAGCCGTCTAATCGTGCTACCCTACTGGCTGGCAGATCAGGACAGTGAAGGACGTGAAAAGGTTATCCTGGATCCGGGTCTGACCTTCGGCACCGGCTCCCACCCCACAACGCAAATGGTCATTGAGGCCATGGAGGAGCTGATTCGCCCCGGCGTACGATGCCTGGATTTGGGCAGCGGCAGCGGTATTTTGTCCATCGCCGCCCTGCGGCTGGGTGCCGAATCCGCCATCGGCGTGGACATCGACCCCAAGGCCGAGGACATCGCCCGTCAAAATGCCGCCTACAACAATTTCACTGCTCCGGCTTTCACTGCCCTCACCGGCAACGTCACTGCCGACCGAAGCTTGATGGAACAGCTGTCGCAAAACGAATATGACGTGCTGCTTGTGAACATCGTCGCAGATGTTATCATCGGTCTCGCTCCCGCTCTGCCCCAGTTCATGTCCGGCAAGACTCGGCTGATTTGCTCCGGCATTCTGGACAGTCGGCTGGATGACGTACTGGCTGCCCTCACTGCCGCCGGACTAACCCCGGTCAGCATCCGTCAGCAAGAGGACTGGCGGTGCGTCATCGCGGAAAGGAGCTGCCCATGAATCTGTCTTATCGTACACGAAAGCGGCTGATTAGTCTCGCCGCCACCATCGGAATCGGCATCGTAGTCGCTGCGATTTTCCTGCTGTGTGGTTTCATCTGGATTCAGCGGTATGTGATTTACAGCAGAGACGGCGTGCGAATTGATTTCGATTTACCGGCTACCTTTCCCTCCGGCATCGTCGCCCACCCCCCAACTCAGGGCGAAACCGTCAAGGTTGTATACGACGAACCGGAGGTGGATATCCCCATCGTTGAGGTGGTCCCTACCACCATCAGCGGCTACTACATCGACGTTGCCGATTTAAAGGAGGATATCCCCTCGGTAATCGAGCAGGTTAAGAAACTGGAAAGCGGTACCGCTGTCCTTCTGGACGTGAAGGACACCAAGGGCCGGTTCTACTACAGCTCCGACATTAGCTCCAAACGGGCAAAGGACGTGGACATCGATCAGATGGACCAGCTTCTGGATTACCTGACGGGCTCCGATTTGTATGTGATTGGGCGGTTACCGGCCTTCCGGGATTACGAATTCGGACTGAACAATGTCCCCTGCGGTCTGCCTCGCAAGGGCGGCAACGGTTCCCTCTGGATGGACGACACCAACTGCTACTGGCTCGACCCCACCAAGGACGGTACACTGGAATATCTGGCTCAGCAGGCCATGGAACTGCGCCTCATGGGCTTTGACGAGGTGGTCTTTACGGATTTCCGATTCCCTAACACGGACAAGGTCACCTTCGAGGGAGACAAGGCACAGGCCATCGCTGGTGCCGCTGCGTCCCTTTCCGAAAAGCTGACCACCGACAAATTCTTCGTGTCCTTCCACAGCGATACCGCCACTTTCCCCTTGCCCGAAGGCAACAGTCGACTGTATTTGATTGACATCCCGGCGGCGGAGATTTCCACCGTGTTGGAGCAGACCGTCGCTACCAATCCGGCGGTGCAGCTGATGTTCCTGACCACCGTCAACGACACCCGGTTCAATGATTACTGCGTCCTGCGTCCGCTGGACAGCGCCATCTAAATACAAAAACAGGGCTGCAGCATCGGCTGCAGCCCTTGGTATTTTCATCAGATGGCGGAATAGCCGTGGGAATTGACCAGCGCATCCAGCTTTCTGCCCTTCTTGCAGTAGGGGCAGTCCTTATAGTCATAACTGGCGTAGTCAGGGATGTCGCTCAGGTCGTAGACGGAACGCACAGGCAGATTGCCCAGATGATCCACTGCGCTGTACAGCGCCGCAACGCCGACCACCTCGCCGCCATAGTAACCAATCGCCTCCACACCCTTGCTGGCAGTAAAGCCGGTGGTACAGGAGGCCATCAGAATCAGCACATGCTTATTGCGAATCATAGGCTGAATGTTGTCCCGGAAAATCATCTGGGAGTTGGAATTGTATTCAGGCTCTACCACATAGATGGTCTTGTGCGCATTGAGACTCTGGAAACCACTCTTGGTCAGCTCATCCGCCAGGCAAGTACCAATAACCGCCATGCCATCCAGACACAGGATGGTATCTACAGGAGTATCATTCTTGAAATTCGCCACCAGCTGCTTGGCAACAGCCTGCGCTTCGCTGAGGCGGCTCTTGTGATAAGTAATGTCGATATAGTAATTGATGTGGCTGTGGTTGGTGGCAAAATGGCCCTGAGCGTAGCGCAGCGGCACATTGCCATGGCGCACAGGCAGGTTGACAATCTCGATCATAGGAAGTTCCTCCGTGTCTGTGAATTAAAGAAAAGCGTTTTTAGCTCCGGCAACTGCGTTTTCGCCGGACGCCTAAAAACGCTTTTTTTCATTATAACCCGAAAGGGTGTGGGTTTTCAAGGATTTTCATCCCGGCAGGCTGAACAAATTTTTTCGTTCGGCCTTGTGCATTTTGCCGTCACGGCCAGTCGCCGTTTAGCTGTTGGTTTAATTGGTTTACCCGCAGCTCGTAATTATCCAGCGTAACCTCGCCGTTCATAATCTCCCAATTAAACACTCCCATCGCACCCCAGAACGTATCCATCTCAGGGATGAAAGGCTGGACAACCGCGCAGGATTCGATAACAGCCATCTCTGCCACAACCTTTTCGTCGGCAGCGACAGTGGCATTGTTAATCAGGTTCTTATGAGCAGGCGTAAGGCCTCGCAATTCATAACGTTTCAATTGGGATTCCTCAGATGTCAGGAAGGCTGCCAGCATCATGGCTTCCTCCAGATGCTTGCTTTCTGAGTAGACACCAATCGCTCTGGAACCGGCAAATGCCTTCATCTGCGCCTGTCTTCCACCAATCGTGATGGTTGGCAGTGGGGCGCACCCCAACTTATCGCCCATGCTCTTATACATGAACTCATAGTCCCACCAGCCAGAGAACATGGCATCCACGGTCCCATCAACCATCCCCTGTATCCCCATTGCATTGGCATCATCCCTGAAGTTGGGATGGGTGAATACGGTAAGCATAGCCTCTGCAGCTTCATACCCGGCAAGGCCGCCGAACTGGATGCCAGCCTCCGGGTCGTTACCATGGGGACCAAAAAGCGTACAGCCATTGGCCATGAAAAAGCTGGCCGAATACCAAGGTGTACACGCCTGCATCGCCACGGTCCCCTTCTCCAGCAGTGCGTCCATAGACTTGATGTCCTCGGCAGTATAGGTATCCTTGTTATAGTACATGAACCATGTATTACTGGTTATGGGAAATCCATAAACATTTCCATCTCTGCCTGTAACGGTATCGACAAGAACCGCATGATTGTCATTTTGGACCTGTCGCAGGTAAGTGCCCTCCAATTTTGAAAGCGCGCCAATCTCAATCAGGTCATCCGTCAAATCGTTTGTGTACATATAGACATCGGCCGCAGACGCAGGGGTATCTTTAATCCTTTTGTCCACTTGGCCCTCGTCGCAGATATCCAACTTGAAGGTAAATTCGTATTCTGGATACGCAGCCTCAAAAGCCTTCAGCCGATTCCGGATCCAACCGTCCTTTCCCCGATCCTCAACGGTAGTCCAAATCCTCAGCGTGACCTTTTTGCGCTCTGTATCATTCACCGGAGGTTCCGTCGCCGAAGTCTCAGTTGTCTCAGAATTCTCCGTCAGATTATCATCCCGGTTTTGTTCAAGCGTTGTTTCCGGCGTTTCTTCTGCTTTTCCCCTATCAGGGGTGGTACAGCCTGCAAAGGAACTTACGACCATTGCACACATGAGAAACAGCACAAGCATCCTTACCAAAACGGAATTTTTCATTGTTGCCATGCTCTTACCTCCTTTTTTTGGTACTACCAGTATATACCATCCATAACAGGATGTCAATTGTCTTTCTAAAAAAGACAACGCAAGGTCGGCTCCTCCTCCAAAAACTGGGCCGCAATGATGGAACAGATTTGCCCCTCCTCAATCAGGCGGTGTACCTCCTCAAAGCTACACCAACGGACACCGTCCGTCTCCCCCGGTAGCAGAACGATATCCTCCACCTTTCCCACCCAGCGCAGACAGTAATGGTCGAAAAAGCAGTTTTTATCCCGTGTGGTCCGCAGAAAATGGAACTGTTCCTTCTCCGCACGGATTCCAGTCTCCTCAAAAAGCTCTCTTTGGATGGCGGTCAAGCTGTCCTCACCCGCCTTCGCCGCACCGCCGGAGTTTTCCCACGTTCCGGCGAAACTCTTTTCCGGTGCCCGACGGGTCAGCAGAATCTGGCCCTGACCGTCATAAACCCACACGCAGACAACAAGGCCATACTCCTCTTCCCTCCACTGGGTCCCACGCAGATGCATCCGTCCAGTCAGGTTCCGGTCCTTGTCATAAATATCGTTCCATTCCAAATCCATCACTCCTTTTATATTATTCTATCACGTTTCCTTCCTTTTGACAATCATTTCCCAACTTTAAAGGCGTAACAAATAGCAGGACACACTTGGGGAAAGTGTGTCCTGCTTAATAATCAGGGATTCTTTATGCTTCTTCCACGTTGCCAGCACGGACTGCTTCGAAATCCTCCTCGATTTGGGCGGAGGGCTTCTTCGTCAGCAAGGAAACCGCAACGATGCAAAGACTGGAGAAGATGAACGCAGGCAGCAGCTCATAGATTGCGAACACGCCGCCCAGCTGGCTGATGACCAGCTTCCACAGGAAAACCATTCCGCCGCCGCTAATCATGCCTACGATGGCACCGGCCCGGGTGGTACGCTTCCAGAACAGGGAGAACAGCATCAGTGGACCAAAGGTCGCGCCAAAGCCAGCCCACGCAAAGGAAACGATTTCAAAAATTACACTGTTCTCATCCAGCGCAATCACCACACCAATCAGCGCCAGTACCACCAGCGTGATACGGGTCATCCACATGACCTGCTTATCGGTGGCGTTCTTCTTGCACACGCCCTGGAAGATGTTCTTAGCGAAAGCAGAAGCCGCAATCAGCAGATAGGAATCAGAGGAGCTGATGGTGGCTGCCAAAATGCCAGCCATGACGAATCCGGCGAGGATTGCAGGCAGGGAGCTGGTAGCCAGCGTGATGAAGATGCTTTCTGCAGAGGCTTTGGTCAGGTGCGCAGTGGGATACAGCTGACGACCCACAATACCGATGATTACCGCAACGCCCAGAGAAATCACCACCCACACCATAGCGATGCGGCGAGAACGCTTCAACTCGCTCTCCTTGCGGATTGCCATAAAGCGCAGCAGGACCTGGGGCATTCCGAAGTAGCCCAGACCCCAAGCAAGGCAGGAGCAGATGGTCAAGAAACCATAGTTGGCACTCTCGCCAAACAGCGGCTTGCCAGCCTCCACCAGCTGCTGTCCGTCAGCGTTGACCGCAGGTGTCGCAAGGCCGAAGAAATCCAGGAAACCGGGAATCTGACCGGCGTTGTCCATAACCTCACCAATGCCGCCAGCCTTAACTGTGCTGATAATCACAATAACCGCCAGCGCCGCAATCATGACGATGGCCTGCATAAAGTCAGAAGCACTCTCCGCAAGGAAACCACCCAGCACCGTATACAGCAGCACAAACACAGCACCCACAATCATCATGGTCACATAAGGCGTACCAAAAAGTGTGGAAAACAGCTTGCCGCAGGTGACGAAGCAGCTGGCAGCATACACAGTGAAGAAAATCAAGATGAACGCCGCAGACAGCGTCATGATAATCTTGCTCTTCTCACGGAACCGATTGGAGAAGAACTCCGGCAGGGTGATGGAATTGTTGGCCCGGATGCTGTAGCGTCTGAGCCGTTTGGATACCAACAGCCAGTTCAGATATGTACCCAGCGCCAGACCAATAGCGGTCCATGCCGCATCCGCCACGCCACACCAATAGGCCACGCCGGGCAGACCCATCAGCAGCCAGCCACTCATGTCCGATGCCTCGGCACTCATGGCGGTGACCCAGGGGCCAAGGGATCGGCCTCCCAGAAAATACGCCTCGGAATTTTTATTGGCTCGCTTTGCGTAAAGCAAACCGATACCAATAACCGCAGCCATATAGATGACCATGGCAATCAGAATCTGCAATGTCTCTTTGCTCATTCAATATCCTCCTTCTGTGAAATCCGCCTGATGCCTTTGTCCATCATGCGGCATACCATCGCATTATATCATAGATTACAGAAAAAGCAACAGTTTTTACATTTACGGCGCACAAAAGTATTTTTCCGACGCACATCCTTCCCCACTAAAATGGTAAATCATTGTTTAGCGTAGCACCGCACTTACATAATCCGTGACAATCTCCTGGTACAATGTTAATTGATGGACAATCAACAGGGATAACCCCTAGATTATCAGCGATACATTTCCCAAAACGCAACATTATACCGGGAGATTGCCACGTCGGGCTTCGCCCTCCTCGCAATGACCTGCGTTGTGTACGGTGCGGCGCTTAGGCCGCTAAATGAGATATGAGCATCCACTCAAAATTGAGTTTTTAGAGGTGACCATAAATAAAACAGAAAGGGCGTGCGATGCACGCCCCTTCACGAGATTCAACTAAAGTCTTCGTCGGTCAAATGCCGTGTCAGCACATAATAGCATTCCGTATAATGGGGATGCTCGATGCCACTGATACCAGCGGAGATGATGGCACTCTTGGCTGCACTGTAGCGGTCGCAGATTTCCAGTTCCACCGCAAAGCGGTAGGCATTAATCTCACCGCCCATGAACGCCGCCAGAAGCTGCATCAGGTAGGCCGGAAGCTGACAGCAGTAGAAGTCCCAGCCGCCAACCCAGCCACCTTCCCGACGGGTGATAATACAATACGGCAAGGCGCAGGAGGGAATTTTTGCAATCGCTGCCTCCTGGCTCCCCTCGGACATGCCCCAGTTCTCGATGGTGATGGTATCATCGCTGCCATCACCATGGCAGGCGCAGGTATAGCGGTAAGCCTCCACTCTGGGATCTGAACCCTCGGGCAAAATATAGCCGATATCCCGGACGCAGTCATCCATACCGGAAGAGTCCGGGTTGTAGTCGCCGATGCCCGTCAGGGTCTCCCACTCCTTCTCGTAGCTGTCCTTGATACTGGCAGTGGTGGTGGCACGACCATAGGTGGTATAGCCCCAATACTCCATGGGAAGACAAGGTACGAAATCATCCTCATTGATTACATTGAAGATGGAGGTGTAGGAATGCGCTTGCGTATCCAGCGTACAGTTGGGTGCGGCAAAGGTGTAGGTAAAGGCGGTCTTTCCGGCCTTCTCCAGATTTGCTCCCACAATATTGGCGATTGCGGCACCCCGGGAATGTCCGGTGACCCAATATACAATGCCATCCCGGTCCAGCTTGTTCTGGTCGATGTACTTCTCCACCTCATCCATAACTCGGTTGGCGGTGATGTCGAAGCCCTTGTGGTTCAGGGGGTTGCGCCAATCATCGTCAGGGGTATCGGTACTCAAATCACCGATGTCGCAGTTACTGGACCACTCCTCAATGGTGGAGTTCGTGCCCCGGACCGTCACTGCAATAATGGTTTTCAGTTCTCCGTTCACCGCTGCGTTGTGATAGCCCATGGCCACCTCGGACAGATGGATATCGTCATAGAGTGTGTTCAGAGACACCGAAGTGGTGCTTTCCATGCCGAAGAAGTCCATGACCTCGGTAATGGAACTGCCGGCAGTTGTATTGTTGCCACTGGTACCGGACAGAGCCAGCGTGTGTCCGGCATAAATCTCTGCCGCAAACAACACCGACAGCTTGCTCAGCTCCTCGTTATATACACTATTGTCTGCAAAGAACCAACGATAGTCCATGCGGCAATCGATGGCACTGGTGGCGAAGCCCGTTTTCAGGGTGCCAGTGAAATAATTGTCATGAGCAGAATCGTCCGTGGCATCCCCAATACCATCGTAGTCCGAGTCCGTCAGCATCGGAGCGGACAGCATGGTGCCCTTGACGTAGACCTGCGTGCCATCGTCGCTGTACACCAGCTGAATCTTTACCTCCTCATTGTCCATCAGACCGTCGCCGTCGGTATCCGCCTTGGTCTTGTCCAGCCTCAAATCCACGCCATTAAAGGCAACCAAATTGTCCTCGTAGTAGTCGGGGATGGTGTCGCCGTCGGTGTCGGCACTGAGGTCAATCATTTTACTGATTTCGTCATAAATCGCCGCCAACTCGTCGGCACTCTCCGCCAGATGGTAGGTGCCACCGGTCTGCTCCGCCAGAGGCTGGAGGTAGTCGGTGATAATCAAATCGCCGCCCAAACCCACAGTGTATAGCTTCACATTGTTCTCCTGCGCCTTGGTGATGGTTGCGCTGTGGAGAGCATCATAGTCGTGAGCGCGGCCGTCGGTGATGACGATAGCAGTCTTTAGCGCATTAGAATCGGTGCTTTCAAAGAGGGTCATGGCCTCGTTCAGCGCACCGTACATATTGGTATAGCTGCCGCTGGATGTGAAATAGTCCTCCGTCAGCAAGGCCTTGGCAGCCTCCCGGTCCGTAGTCAACTCGGTGGTAAGCAGCTTGGTCTTTGTGGCAAACCACACCACACCAATCTTGCAACCATCGGGCAGCTTGTCAATCATATTCCGGGCCACTTCCAGCCGCTGATTGTCGGGGTCGTTGTTGTCGCCCCACATACCCATGGAGCCGGAGTCATCCACTACCAGAACCACCTCGACAGTGGAGTAGGTTCCGGTACTGTCCCACACATCGTCCCATGTAAAGGAGCCATCGTAAACCGTCCGGTCCAGCAGGATGTAGGTGGAGAAATGCTCCACCGTAGCAGTAGCAACGCCGTTGGAAACTCTGGTATCCAGTTCCTCCAGCGTCTGAGACTGCTCATTGAAATAGTAAATCACCGGATCAGCTGTAGCAGAAAGCTTCGCCGCATCGAATCGGAAAGAGATATCGGCGGTCTGGAAGCTGCCCTCCACAGTAAAGTCGTAGGCCTGTCCCATATAGCCGGGAATGGTCTCCGGGAACAGGGTCTGGTTGTCCACCGGCTTGACTGTCAGGGTCTGAACCTGCTGACCGGTCAGCTCCACATCCACCGACGCAATGCCCTGCGCCTCAGTGACGGAAAAGCTGTCCTGAACGGTTTTGGGGTCGGTGCCGAGTTCCATCTCACGACCGTCGGTCACACCGTCGCCATCCGTGTCATCGGACAGAGGGTCCGTGCCCTCCAGACGCTCCTGACTGTCCGGCAGGCCATCGGAATCGGTGTCCACCTTTCCAAGATTCGTTCCCAGAGAAAGCTCGTCCAAATTCGTCAGACCATCGCCGTCCGCATCCTCATCTCCGTCCATAACGCCGTCAGAATCCGAATCCTCCATGGTCGGGTCCGTTTCGGTTTGCATGATTTCTATGTAGTCCGACAGGCCGTCGCCATCTGTATCAGGATTATCCACTGCCGTGCCGAAAAATTCCTCCAGCTGGTCGGTGATACCGTCACCGTCGGTGTCTATGCTGGCGGCGGCAGGCAGATAGCGGACGATTCCCTGCAGCTGCAAATCCTCACCATCCACGCTCACCGTCTCGGAAATGGAAATGCTGCTTTTGGGAATGGTCTGTGCCTGAACCGCAGGACCGAAACTGCCCAGCAGCAGAGCGGCACATAGAGTCAAGCAGAGCATCCGCTTCGCCATAGGCCTTCCGCCCACCAGCAGCACCACCGTTGCCAGCACTGCCAGCACCGCCATAAGCGTCAGAACCATATCCGAGGTGGCCGGAATCTGCTCCCGGGCCTCAGGCTGGTAGACGACCGTCAGGCTGAAGCTCTGACCGGCCTCCAGCGTGGTCAGGGTATCAGTCGTATCCTCGGCCTGATAACCGTGGGGAATCAGCAATTCCAGCTCAAGCTGGGTGACAGGCTCCGCACCGGTGTTTTTCACGGTCAGCGTGGCTGTGATAGGCGCATCCTGTGCGTATGCCCCCTCATCAGCAGTCAGCGTCACCTGCAAGCCATCCTGCGTCCGCTCCGCCGCACAGACCGGAATCGTCATTGCGGTAAGCACCGTCAGTGTCAGCAAGAAAATAATAATCTTTCTCATAGCACGCCTCCTTAAAAAATAGGATTACATATTATCTGTTTCTATTTTACGACATTTCAGGGAAATAGTCAATCATTTGCTATAATTTTTATTAGGCGAATCCCGTCTGCTCGATAAACCGCTTGACATTTATGCTTGCTTTTTGTATTGTATTTATTGAAAGCAGAAGACTGGTTTTGTAAAGAAAAAGCGCCCGAACGATTGGTCAGGTAGAAAATTTAGGAGTGAGAAGTAATGGGTTTTCGGTTTAGAAAAAGCGTAAAAGCAGGACCGTTCAGAATGACTTTCAGTAAGTCCGGCATTGGATACAGCATCGGCGGTAAAGGATTCCGTGTGACCAAAAAGGCAGGAGGTGGCACCCGCACCACAGCCAGCATCCCAGGTACAGGCATCTCTTACGTTACCGACCACGGAAAGGGGCGCAAGAAAGCTACAATCTCCACTACGGCACACCCCCTCTCTGCTTGTTTGCCCACCAAACGCAAATGGGTCGCCTTTACGCTGTGCCTGTTCCTCGGTGTTCTGGGCGTGCACCGGTTCTACGTCGGCAAGGCCGGCACGGGCATCCTGTGGCTTTACTCCTGCGGTCTGTTTGGTATCGGATGGATTGCCGACTGTATCTCCATCCTGAAAGGAAGTTTTCAGGATAAATTTGGTCAGTCTCTAGTTTGACTCCCTTCAAACTGGTTGCAAACAGATGCCCACCGGGCATCTGTATTTAATGGGTTCGAGTCCTTGCTCCACCATAAAAAAACACCACCCGATGGGTGGTGTTTTTTTATGGTGGAGACAACAGGACTCGAACCTGTGACCTCATGCGTGTGAAGCATGCGCTCTAAACAGCTGAGCTATGCCTCCGTTTCGGAACAGATTAGATTATAGCACACAATTCCAAATTCTCAAGTCTTTTCTCTTTGCTTTCTCAGAAAAATCTGATATCATTACC
>JAZQIN010000147.1:0-4150 GCA_045541155.1 Faecousia sp. | reverse complement strand
GTGCGCACACTGGGCGGAGAGGGTGTCCTATCATTGTTTTGACACCCTCTCAGTCAAAAATCAAAGATTTTTGCCAGCTCTCCCAGAGGGAGAGCCAAGTTTGGTGCGGAGCAATCTTACACCGCTAAACAATAATTTATCGAGCGGATATGGGATATCTCATATCATATATTTTATATCTCAACAAGAGGGAGCTGTGACCATGTACTTTCAGAAAAAACGCTGCATCGCCATGCTTCTGGCCGGTGGTCAGGGCAGCCGCCTGAAGGTCCTGACCGAAAAGACTGCCAAGCCTGCTGTGCCTTTCGGCGGCAAATACCGCATCATCGACTTCCCCCTTTCCAACTGCGTCAACTCTGGTATCGATACCGTGGGCATCCTGACCCAGTATCAGCCCCTGGAGCTGAATGAATATATCGGCAACGGTCAGCCTTGGGGTCTGAACAAGACCCACTCCCGGGCGCAGGTGCTGCCCCCCTACGAGCGCTACGATAAGAAGTCCGGCTGGTACAAGGGCACCGCCAACGCCATTTATCAGAACATCGACTTCATCGACCGCTATGACCCCGACTATGTGGTGATCCTATCCGGCGACCACATCTACAAGATGGACTATGCCGCCATGGTGGCCTACCACGAGAAAAATAACGCATCTTGCACCATTGCGGTGCGCAACGTTCCGCTGTCCGAAGCGTCCCGTTTCGGCATCCTGAACACCAACCCCGACAACTCCATCTATGAGTTCGAGGAAAAGCCCAAGCAGCCCAAGTCCACCAATGCTTCCATGGGTATCTACGTTTTCAACTGGCAGGTGCTGCGTGAGGCGCTGATTGCCGACGAGGAGGACAGTGCATCCTCCAACGACTTCGGCAAGAACATCATCCCCAACCTCCTAAACGACGGCCACAAGATGATGGCCTACACCTTCGACGGCTACTGGAAGGACGTGGGCACCATCGACTCTCTGTGGGAGGCCAACATGGAGCTTCTGGGCAAGGAGCCGGAATTCAACATCCGTGGCGACGAGCGTTCCAAAATCTACGCCCGTAACTCCGCTTTGCCTTCCAGCTACATTGACGAGAAGGCCAAAATCGCCAATTCCTTCGTAGCGGAAGGCTCCGAGGTCTATGGAACCGTTCGCCATTCCATCATCTCCGTGGGCTGCACCATCGGTGAGGACGCGGTGGTGGAGGACAGCGTGGTGATGCCCGGTGTGGTCATCGAATCCGGTGCCATCGTCCGTCACGCCATTCTCGGCGAGGACAGCCACATCTGCCGCAACGCCGTTGTGGGCGGCGCTTACGGCCCCAAGGATAAGAAAAAAATCAGCGTCACCTCTAAGGGCGCTGTCATCGCTGAAAACACCGTGCTTGCGCCCGGTGATATGCTGTAAGGAGGAATCGCCATGAACGTAATGGGCATTATTTTCGCCAACGACGCCACCATGGGCGACCTGACCAGCAAGCGCACCATGGCCAGCCTTCCCTTCGGCGGCCGCTACCGGCAAATCGACTTCCATCTTTCCAATATGGCCTGCGCCGGCATCCGGCACATCGGCATCATTTCCCGTCACAACTACCAGTCCTTGATGAACCACGTGGGCGACGCAGAAGAATGGGGTCTGGAGCTGGGGGAGGGCGGTCTGGAATTTTTGACCCCCTACTCCATGTCCACCACCGACCGCTACCGTGGCAAGCTGGAGAACCTGTACTTCGCTATGGATTTTCTGGAGTACGGCTCTGATGATGAATATGTGGTCATGGCGGATTCCGCCATCCTGAGCAATATGGATATGCGGAAGGTTCTTGACGCACACATCGAAAGTGGCAAGGACATCACTGTGGTCACCAAGGCCGGCATCGCCAACGGCACCAAACAGCTGGATCTTGCCGTCAAGCTGGACGGCAAGGGCGGCATTCTGGACATGGCGGTGGACTACGCCGCACCGGCGGATTATCTGGCCTCCATGGACACCTTCGTGCTGTCCAAGAGTTTCCTGAAGCATCAAATCAAGGAGTGCGTGGCCCGGAACCGCTACCACATGGATCGTGATCTGGTCATGGGTTTGTGGCAGAAAGGCTTCGCCACCATCAATGTCTATCAGTTCGACGGCATTGCCCTGTTCAACGAGTCTGTGGAGGAGTACTTCCGCAACTCGCTGGCGCTGATCGACAAGGACGTGCGCCATGATATCTTCGGTCGCAATCATCCTGTGTTCACCAAGGTTCGTGACCGAGTGCCCAGCTACTACGGCGAGAACTGCGAAATCGAGAACTGCATCGTTGCCGACGGCTGTATGCTCGACGGCGAAGCGGAGGATTCCGTCTTGTTCCGGCAGGTCACCATCCGCGAGGGCGCGGAGGTGGAAAACTGCGTCATCATGAATGATACCGTGGTGGGTGAAAACTGCCAGCTGGAGTATGTGATCCTGGACAAGAATGTGACGGTCCGGCCCGGCTCCAAGCTGATTGGCACGCCTCAAACGCCCATCATCATCAAACGGGGGGAAACCGTATGAAAATAGCCATCCTTGCCTCCGAGGGTGCGCCCTACTGCAAATCCGGCGGTCTGGGCGACGTGATGGAGGCGCTCCCCTCTGCTCTTGCGAAAATCAAGGGCAATCAGGTGCTTCTGATTTTGCCCTACTACAAGAAAATCAAGGAAAACATCAATTATCAGGTAGAAGACCTTGGTAATTTCGAGGTGGGTGTTGGCTGGCGGCAGGCTTACGCCGGCATCATGCGGCTGAAGGGCCGCACTGATGGGGTAGAGGTCTGGTTCGTGGACAGCGAATACTACTTCGGTGCCCGTCCCGGTGCCATCTACGGCGACATCGACGACGGCGAGCGCTTCGCCTTCTTCTCCAAGGCCTGTCTGGATGCCATGGCGATTCAGGACTGGATTCCCGACGTGATCCAATGCAACGACTGGCAGACCGCACTGGTTCCCACCTACCTGAAAGCCATGTACGGTCACCTGTTCCCCAACACCCGGTGTATGTTCACCATCCACAACATCGAATATCAGGGCTGGGCCGGTTCCAACTTCTTTGACGACGTGCTGTATCTACCTTGGGAATGGCGTGGTTGTCTGGATATGAACGGGGCGGTGAACATGATGAAGGCCGCCATCGAGACGGCGGATCTGGTCACCACTGTGTCTGAGACCTACGCCCGAGAGCTGATGTACCCTTACTACGCCCACGGGCTGGACAGTGTGATTGCCAACGCCGCATGGAAGCTGACGGGCATCACCAACGGCATCGACGTCAAGACTTTCAACCCTGCCACCGACCCTGCTTTGCCGGCGAATTACGACAAGAACACCTTCATCGAGGGCAAGGCCGCCTGCAAGGCGGCGCTCCAGAAGGAAGTGGGTCTGCCCCAGGAGGCGGATATCCCCCTGTGCGTCATGGTCACCCGACTGGCCGGACACAAGGGTCTGGATTTGCTGTGCTACATTGCACGGCGGCTTCTGTGGGAGGAAGATGTGCAACTGTTGATTCTCGGCACCGGCGAGCCTCATTTTGAGACCTTCTTCCGTGACCTCGCCAACGAATTCCCTGACCGGGTTGCGGCGAAAATCACCTTC
Organism: Faecousia sp.; assembly: GCA_045541155.1. GTDB lineage: Bacteria > Bacillota > Clostridia > Oscillospirales > Oscillospiraceae > Faecousia. The sequence continues at coordinate 559 of JAZQIN010000147.1, read as the reverse complement.
GATTTGGGACTGGCGGCACGGATTTACGCCGGCGGCGACATCTACCTGATGCCCTCCAAGTCCGAGCCTTGCGGCCTGAGCCAGATGAACGCTATGCGTTACGGTACTGTGCCAGTTGTTCACGCTACCGGCGGTCTGCGAGATACCGTTCCGCCTGCCGATGAGCACGGCGAGGAGGGGCTGGGCTTTACCTTCCAGAGCTACAACGGCGACGATTTTCTGGCCTCCCTGAAACGGGCGCTACATTTATATAATGAGGAACGGGAGAAATTCCGTGCCCTCCAGCGTCGGGAAATGGAGCAGGACTTCAGCTGGAATAAGCCTGCCAAACGGTATATGGAACTGTTTAAGCAAATGCTGGAAAACTAAAACACGACACCCCCAAGGGCATACCCTTGGGGGTGTTTGCTACAGTGCGGTAAATTATTGTTTATGCGACTACCGCAAAAACAAAATACCATGTCATTCCGAGGGAGCGTAGCGACCGTGGGAATCCGTTTTCTCTACGGATTGCGAGGAGTACGGATTGCCACGGCCCTTCGGGCCTCGCAATGACATA
>JAZQIN010000146.1:0-7322 GCA_045541155.1 Faecousia sp. | reverse complement strand
ACCGGTAAGTATGCGGACTTCCTGATTTGCAGTGCGGACTATAGCACGAAGCGTGTGTTCCTCGGCGGACAGGAAATTTAATCGTTTACAGGGCGTGGTAACCACGCCCTGTTCAGACTGTCAAAAAAGTACTTTCTGCGGTAAATTATCGTTTATGGCATTGCTGACGCAATGCAATGCAAAATTCAGAATGCAAAATGCAGAATAAATGGTGTCGGCGTTGCCGACAATATATCATCATTTCCGCAGGAAATACAATCATTTTGCATTCAGCATTCAGCATTCTGCATTCCGGCGGTACGCCGGTAAACAATAATTTATAGTTCTTTGACACACTGTACAGGGCGTGGTAACCACGCCCTGTTTTCTACGTACGGGATGAAAAGGGCGTGCTGCGATGCAGCACGCCCAATTATCAATACTCTCTAAACACAGCTTTGACGATGCCAATGATTTCGGCTTCGCTACCATCGATGGGGGAATAGGCATCATTTTCCGGCATCAGCCAGACTTTTCCTCTGCGGCGGCGAAGACGCTTCACTGTCGCCTCGTCGCCGATTCGGGCCACGACGATTTGCCCATCGTCCGCTGTGGGTTGGGGACGGACGACCACCTTGTCACCGTCCAGAATCGCCGCATTAATCATGCTGTCTCCCCGGACACGCAGGGCGAAGCAACCACTCTCCCCATCCCAGGGCATCATTCCCTCCTGATTTTCGTAGGCCAGAATCGGCAGTCCGGCCGTGACCACGCCAATCACGGGAATCTGGCCCGGACGGACACCGGTAACAATCGCACGCTTGCGGCCCTTGACGGAAGGTGTCTGCAGTGCGCCCTTTTCCTGCAACGCACGCAGATGATAGCTGACAGACGCAGTGGAGTTGAGGCCCACTGCCGCACCAATCTCCCGGACGGAGGGCGAATAACCATTTTCCTGCACAAAGCGATTGACATATTCCAGAATCAATTCGCCTTTGTTGCTTGTTCTTGACATACAATTTTCCCTCCTTACAGTATCTCTGTATACATTATAACACGCAAAATCAAAAAGGCAATGGGTAAATGAAAAAAATTCAAAAAATTTGCAATAAAAGCCAAAGATAATAGATAGATGTTGGACAAATTCGAACAATAATCAAACAAAAAATCCCAGATTAAGGGATATTTAGATTATATACAACCCTTTCCCTCCGAAATATCCTCTTCCACCTGATCGTTTTGCGCAGCCGGTTTCCTCGGAAAGCAAATGGAAAACCGATAGTGTAAAAGGGATCGGACAGCTTCCGATCCCTTTTTATGTGTTATTTGTAGGAGGTAAATCCCAAATCTGCCGGGGTCAAATCTGCCTTCATCAGCGCCATAGTGGCGGTGGTGAACATGCCCCACGCTGTGCTGTTTGTCAGAAATTCCAAATCTCCACCGGTGGATTGAAAATTCGAGATTGCATGGGTCCCGTAATCGTAGGTGGCTGTTTCGATTGTTGCGGTGCTTTCGTAGGCATCATGCACCATGTGTACGGTATGGACCGCACCGCTCTTGAGCAGTTGCATATCCATTGTAGCCGCAGGTGTCTTGAAATTCCAGTAGATTTTGCCATCGGAGGCGGTCATGGCTAGCGTATTGCCGGAAAATTTATAGGTAAAAACATAGGTGTCTTCCTGTTTTTCTCCGTTCGCCACGATGTAGTCATACAGCGCATCGAAGCCTTTCGAATCGGGAGAAGCAGGCTCGGAAGGTGTGCTATCATCCGTGGAAGGACTGGGATTTTCAGGGGACGTATCCGGTGTAGAAGATGTAACATTGTCAGGAATGGAGGTGTTGTTTTCGGATGTGTTCACGGACGAATCGTTGTCAGAAGGCTTGGCGTCTTTCTCGCAGCCAATCAAGCAAATTAGCAAAGACAGTAAAAGAATACATACAATGAAACGTTTCATACGAATCCTCCTTTATTGTTGTTTCACTTAAGGTAAATATACCATAGCCTTGGTACCATGTCAAGTATTGCCCAGATAACTGACAATTGGGGGGATGCAATAGGGGGGCTACAAAATGCCTAATTTTTACCTCCTTTATTTGTTGATTGTCACCATTGCGACAGGCACGTTCTTCCTCTATAATTATAGTGGTATTATTTACAATCACAACAAGGAGGAACCTACGCAATGAAAAAACGCATCGTAAGCCTGATACTTGCGCTGGCGTTGCTGCTCTCTTTTGTGCCGGTCTTTGCCGTCACGGAGGCTGCTGCCGCCACCACCCAGACCGTCAAAATCTACTTCAAAAACACCGATGGCTGGAGCAAGGTCAACGGCTATGTCTGGACTTCCGACGGCTCCCCTCAGATGGGCAGCTGGCCCGGAACGGCACTGTCCGCTGACAGCAACGGATTGTACGTGTTGACGGTGAACTACACCACCGGCACAGGTCTGAACTTTATTTTTAACGACGGCAGCAATCAGACCGGTGACCTGTCCCTCAGCGACTCCCAGCTGGCCTCCTGCCAGAGCTGGTGGGTAGCTGGCAGTGCCGGCTCTCCTGCTAAATATGCCTTGCCCGTCAGCTCCGGAGGTAAGGTCACCTTCACCTACGAAGGCTCTGCCTCCAAGGTGCTGCTGGCTGGCTCCATGAACGGCTGGAGCGGTGTGTCCATGACCAAGAGTGGCTCCACCTTCACCTATACCTGCGAGCTGGCACCCGGCAAGTATGAATACAAATTCATCGTCGATGGCAGCTGGGTCAACGACCCCTGCAACCCCCGGACCACCGGCAACGACAACAACAACTATGTCATCGTTCCCGGCATGACCGGTACCACCGTGGCGGTGACCAAGGGGACTGCCTGTGCTTTGCCGGCGGAGCTGAGCTATGTGGATGCCAACGGCGACAGCACGGTGACCGCTGTCACTTACTCCAGCTCCAGCAGCTACGTCACCATCGACGGCAACAACGTCACGGTCAGCTCCGGCTACACCGGTAGCACCCTCGACTTGACCGCCACCAACGCCAATGGCGAAAGCTGCACTGTGACATTGAGTATCGGCACCGCTGCTGGCACCGATGTGACCGTACACTTCATCAACTCCACCGGCTGGAGCGGTGTCGCCGCCCACAGTTGGGTCGTCACCAACGGCACCAGCGCTGGTCTGACTACATGGCCCGGTACCACCGTCACCCGGGATGGGGACGGACTGTTCACCCTGAAGCTGAATCATATCTTTGCCGCTGGGCAGAGCCTTGGTCTGCTGTTCCACAACAACAACGGCGCACAGACTGCCGACATCACCATCAGCGCCGCAGATTTGGCTAAGGGCAGTGTGGAGCTGTGGGTGCAGCCCTCTATCACCGCCGACGAGGAAGGTAAGCACCCCGTTACCGTCACCACCTCCAAGGCCGCCCAGTTTATCAGCGTAGACACCAACGGCAATCAGGTGACCTTCCGCTACAAAGGTTCCGGCTCCGCAGTCTATCTTGCCGGCAGCTTCAACAGCTGGAGCACCTCTGCCAACAAGATGACCAAGTCTGGCGGCGTGTTCTCCACCACTGTCACGCTTGCCCCCGGCGTGTACGAATACAAATTCGTTGTAGATGGGGAGTGGATTACAGACCCTGCCAATGCCCTCGTGGGCGGCTACGACAACAACTCCGTTGCCGTAATCCCTGATGGCAAAGCCCCGGCGGACGATGATAAGGTCACCGTGGTTCTCCACTTCTACCGCTCCAGCGGCGACTACACCAACTGGGATGTCTGGTATTGGGGCAGTGAAACCAGCGGTGCCTCTGCCACCTTCAAGACCCTCTCCGGCGACAAGGGCCGGGTGGCGACCTTCACCGTCAACGGTGCGAAAAACCAGAACGTAGGCTACATCATCCGTAAGTCCGACTGGTCCAGTCAGGAATTTGACTACAACCGCTACATTGACCTGTCCGACGTATCCTCCGGTACTGTCCACTATTTCGTTAATTCCGGTGTGTCCGATGGCTATCGAGTTCTGTACACTGATGTTACCAATGCCGCCAAGCCCGTCTACGCCAAACTGGACTACGATACCGGAAAAATCTGGGTCAAGATGTCCATGCCTACCAGTGGTGCGCTGTCCACCGCATTCAGCCTGTCCGGTGTCAGTGGCCTGAGCGTCACCGGTGTCAGCATCAGCGACGGCGGTGTTCTGCTGACTCTGAACCGCACCATCAATCTGTCTGAGTGCGCCGCCCTGAGCGTGGTCTACAACGGCCTGAGCTGCGGTGTCACCACTGACAATCTGTTCTATTCCGACAAATTCGAGGCCGACTATACTTACAATGGCGATGATTTGGGTGCCACCTGGAGCAAAAACTCCACTACCTTCAAGGTCTGGGCACCTACTGCCAAGGCTGTCCACGTCAAGCTCTACAAGTCCGGCAACTACGGTGCAAACGACCAGCTGCAGTATGTGGCGATGACCGCAGGCGAAAAGGGTGTCTGGTCTGCCACCATCTCCGGCGACCTCCATGGGGTCTACTATAATTATGACGTGTCCTTTGCCAACTACACCGTGGAAGCTACGGACCCCTACGCCGACTCCACCGGTGCCAACGGCGACCGGGGTATGATTGTGGACTGGAGTCGTGTCAACCCCGCCGGCTGGGACAGCGACCTCAGCCCCAATCAGGGCATGAACTACACCGATGCCATCATCTACGAGATGCACATCCGTGAGATGACCATCGACTCATCTTCGGGCGTCAAGGACGCATGGAAGGGTAAGTATCTGGGTCTGACCCAGTCTGGCACCAGCTATGACGGCCGTGCCACCGGTCTGGATCACCTGAAGGAGCTGGGTGTTACCCATGTCCAGCTCATGCCAGCGTTTGACTACAACTCGGTGGACGAGTACCACCTGACTGACTGGCAGCAGTACGCATGGGGCTACGATCCCAAGAACTACAATACCCCTGAAGGTTCCTACGCCACCGACCCCTTCGATGGCACTGTGCGTATCACTGAGTTCAAGACCATGGTCCAGACCTTCCACGCCAATGGCATCAATGTGGTTATGGACGTGGTGTACAACCACGCCTTCGACGGCGGCAACTTCTGCTACAACAAGATTGTTCCCAACTACTTCAGCCGGTTCTATGGCGAATACTGGTCTAACGGCTCCGGCGTGGGCAACGACATCGCCACCGAGCGGAGCATGGCCCGTAACTTCATCGTGGATTCTATCTGCCACTGGGTGGAGGAGTACCACATCGACGGCTTCCGCTTCGACCTTGCCGGTCTGATTGACACCCAGACTATCAACGAGATTGTGAACACCGTCCACGCCAAGTACCCCAACGTGATTTTCTACGGTGAGGGCTGGGGCGTTGGCGGCACCGCTGTGGAGGAGGGCTACTCCCTCGCCACCAAGGACAACGCCTGGATGACCCCCGGCTTTGCCTTCTTCAACGACAACTTCCGTAACGACATTGCCGGCGATAACGGCAACTCCTGCGGCTTCGCCACCGGCGACTGGGGCAAGGCTGATGCCATCGGCAACTATTTCCGTGCCTCCAATGGCTGGTCCACCACCCCCACCCAGACCATCAACTACGTTTCCTGCCACGACAACTACTCCCTGTTTGACAAAATCATGATTAGTCGCAACGGCGCTTACTATGATGAGATGGTGCGTATGAACAACCTCTCCGCAGCCACCTATATGCTGGCGCAGGGTACCCCCCTGATGTACTCCGGCGAGGAGCTGCTCCGAGAGAAGAAGGATGCCAACGGCAACCGCTACGACAATGCCTACGGCACCGACGACTACATCAATAAGATTCGCTGGTCGGATTTGGTGAACAAGACCAGCTGTCAGACCACCGACGATTACTACGCTGGCCTGATTGCTTTCCGGAAGAACCACGCCGCTCTGCGCTGTCCCGGCGGTGCCGATGCGTGGAATTACACCAGCTACCACAAAATCAACGACCAGTGTGTCCTGTTCTACGTCAACGGCTACCCCAATTATGAGTGTTCCGATGGCATCGTAATCATCTACAATGCCAGCAACACCACCCAGTGGGTCAATATGTATGACTACGGTGTGCCCTACGGCAACTGGCAGGCTTGCATCCACGGTGACAAGGCCGGTACCTCTGCTTTGTGGAGCACCTCCGACGGCAGCGTTGGCGTGGAAGGCATCTCCACCACCGTTCTGGTGCTGGGCGACCTGATTCACGAGGAGTCCGTCTACAACAGCCAAAAGACCTCCTGCGCCCACGCCAGCCACACCACCAGCGGCATCTGCACCGCCTGCGGCAAGACCGTTTCCCACAGCTACGTCAGTGGCAAGTGCGCTGTCTGCGGTCTGGCTGAGGACGCACCCACCACCTTCACCGTCTACTACGACAACACTTCCTCCAAATGGAGCAAGGTCAACATCTATGCATGGACCACCGTCAGTGGTATCGCTACCGAGTACGCAGGAACATGGCCCGGCACGGCTATGACTGATTTGGGCAACGGCATCTATTCCTTTGAGATGCCCATTGCCGCAGAAAACGTGATTTTCAACAACGGCGCTGATCAGACTGACGACCTGACCCTGCCTGCCTACGATTCCGGTAAAACCATGTACAGCAGCGGAAAGTGGATTGAATATGTAACTGGCTGTAACCATAGCTGGAGCGAGGCCACCTGTACCGCTCCCAAGACTTGCGCCATCTGCGGTGAAACCGAGGGAGAAGCGCTGGGCCACAGCTACGCAAACGGCACCTGCGCACGTTGTGGGGCTAAGGATCCGGACTATGTGGCAGTGGTAAAGCCCACCTTGACCCTGCAGTATCCCACCTTGGCCTTTGAGGCGGAGATTCTGTACAACGCTTACGTTTCCGTCAGCGATATGACCTCTGTCGTGGATATGGGTATGATTACCTTCGATTCCCGTCTGGCGGATGGTACGATTGATGACGCAGTGGACGTGATTCCCGGCTACTTCACCTCCGGCACCAGCTATGTGGTCAGCTCCAATGGCGTACCTGCCAAGCAGCTGGGTGATGTTCTGTACTTCAAGGCCTTTGCGTTGCTGTCCGACGGCACTTACGTCTACTCCAGCGTGGCTGGCTACCATGCGGTGGCCTATGCCCAGAGCATCCTCGCTACCAATGCGGATGCCAGAACCAAGGCGCTGATGGTCGCTATGCTGAACTACGGCGCTGCGGCGCAGGTGCAGTTCAACTACAAGACCGATGCCCTGATGAACGCCTCCCTGACTGCTGAGCAGCAGGCTCTGGTGCAGGCTTACGACGCTTCCATGGTCGATGACGTGGTCAGCGTGGACAGTTCCAAGGTGGGCAAGTTC
>JAZQIN010000145.1:0-4291 GCA_045541155.1 Faecousia sp. | reverse complement strand
CGGAATACATCTCCAGCTCCAAAGCGGGAGAGTCGCCGGCGCCGTAAATCTCGTTGCCGTTGACATGGCCGCCGTCGGGCTGAATAATCTCCAGCGTGCCGTCCACAGACAGCGTGCCGCCTGCCTTGACCGCCTGGGCGTTGTCCTCGGGGCCGCTGATGGCGTAATATCCCTCACCGAAGGAGACATCGGAGGCGGCGTTAATACCGTACCAGCCGTTGGTGTTGATGACCACCTTGCCCGCCAGATCCACGTAGCCGTTTTCGACCCAGATGCCGCTTCTGCGCTCGTTAAGGGCGGTAATACGGATATCGTCGCCGTCCAGCTCCACGCCGCTTATCGCATACACACCGGTGTTGCCGTCGATTCGCAGGCTATCGCCCTCAAAGGTAAGGACATCGGCGTGGACACCGTGCGTTTCGCCCACGGAAACGATGCTTCCGCCGTAGAGATTGGCAGAGCCCTGCGGGACGTAGATGCCCGCTCCGGTCTTGCTGACCACGGTAAGGCTACCGTCCACATAGACGTAATGGTGCTCGTGCGCATTGGCCTCGTCGTAAACGTGGAGGCCATCCACATAGCCGATGACGGTGCCGCCTTTTACGGTCAGGGACAATTTGCTCTCAGCGCTGATACCGTGCTGACCTGACCAGTCGGAATTCACCTTGGTGGCCTTATTCTCCGCCCACAGATCGTTGGCGGTCACGTAGACCTCATCACCATCCAGGGCCGCGCCAACCTTGGTCGTAATCACAACACTGTCGGCATTGATTTCCGTGATCTTGCCCCAAATGCCGGCATAGCCGTCGGCAACGAGGGTGGAGCCGTCAAAAACAAATTCTTCCGCCGTTAAGCAATGGTATTCGCCCTCAGTTGCCAGAGAGAGTTTGCCTCTCGCCTCAACGCGGCTCTCCGAACGAATCGCCTCTTGGAGATAGCCCAGTACCACAAAGTTGCCGTCGAGGAAAACATCGCCGACTGCGTCAATGCCGTAGTTGCCCATAATGGTCGCTTCATCGGAATAGATTGTGACGTTTCCTTTGACGTCCACGCAACCGGAATTGTGTACTTCGTCTTTACCACCTTGCAGCCACAGATAATCGCTGTCAATATAGACGTTGCAGACAGAATCATTCCCTGTCATGTCTGTGATGGCCCAGGCATCGCTTACCACGATCTCGGTGCTGTCGGCAACAATGTTTACTTCACCGTTTTGAATCATAATGCCACGATAACCCTCTAACTTCAGCGTAGAACCATTGAAGGAGAAACCATCTTCCGCATATACGCACCAGATGTCCTCTGCGATCACACGCAGATTACCGTTCACTTCCGTCCTGCCGATGGATCGTATAGCATACCCCGAATCATGGTCTGCACCAACGACGAAGTCGCCGTTTAGGGTAAGATTTCCGTCGACAAAGAAGCAATTCTCGCCCACGATGCCGCCGTTTTCTGAGAATATGGTTGCGTCACCATCCGCAAAGATCGTATGAAAGGTGTAGGGGACGTTTTCATTTTCCTCGATGCCCTCATTCTCCAGCCACAGATTGTCACTGTCCACGTAGATATTTCCGCCGTTCAAAGCGTAATAGCGCTCTGTGATGATGGATACGGAGTCGGCGGTGATGGAAATATCGGCGTCGATATTAATTCCGCCTCCGCGGATACCACCCAGACCCGTAACCTCCAGGGTGGTGCCGTAGAAATTAAAGCCGCCTGTGGCACCGATACTGAAATTATCTCTGTTAATGAAATGAACGTCGGGGTCAAACTGGGCGCCGCTGGTGCTCTTCAAGGAGCCTTCGATGACCAACTCGCCCTTTGCAGCGTGGATGGTGCGATCGTTGTTGGAATTCACCGTGAAAGCGCCCGTCATGTAGATGCCGCCGGTTTTGGCCTCTACCGCAATCCCATTGGCACCGATGTCGAAGGTGCCGCCGCTCAGGGTGATGTTGCCGAGGGAGCTGAAAATGGCGTTGCCATTGCCGGCGATGGTGGCGTTTTGGCTCCGGATATCGATATGGCCGCCGGCATAAATACCGCCGACAATAAAACTTTCGGTGTTATGGATATACACCGTCTCGGACACCTCAATAGCGTGCCAGCCGGTCTGAATAAACAGATTGCTGGAGCAGTTCAGGCTCTTTACGTCGATGCCGTTGCCGCTGCCGTTTACAGTCAGCCTGCCACTGCCCTGAATGGTCAGGTTGTAGTCGCCTTCGATATATGCCACCGTCAGGTCAGTGTCCATTTTTAAGGTGGTGTCACCATACAGGACAACTCCATCATTGGCACTTATGTTGCTGGCACTATACATACCTCTAATATTTATAGCGTGAATCGGCATTATCATAGACGGAATCAAGCCAACCATCATGACGAATGCCATCAGCACGCTGATAATCCTCTTAGACACGTTATTTTTCATTGTTATTTCCTCCTTCGGAATTGTATTCTTGATAGAGCACTGCTGTTCCGCAGTTGGGGCAGTACAGCGATCCGGGGGCTAACACCGTATCGCAATCGCAGCAGCATTGGTGCTGCCGCTTGTAGCGGTCAAAGAGCGTATCCCGTGGCAGCCTTTCGCCACATTCCGGACAGGTATCCGCTCTCGTTTTTACCGCCTGCCCACATCTGGGGCATATCCGGAGCTTTTTCATCACATTCGGGCCAAAGCCGTAACGCTCCAGATTCTTAAACCGAACCTTCTGTGTCATCATTGTCCGTACCTCCTTCATAGCGCAGTTTCTTGCCGCAGGAGGGGCAGTCCTTGACCGGCACTTCTATCTTGTGACCGCATGATTTGCAATACTTCGGTTCCGCTTCATAGGGCGCACATTCCACGCACTCCAGAACCTCCGCATTGTAAGCCGCATCGATTACCCATCTGCCGCATTTGTGGCACCCATTAAAATGCCCACGCCCTTCTGCCTGCCATGCGGTCAGCAAAGCCACATCCGGCGTATCCGCATAATAGATTTCCTTCGTGGTGCAAACGTGAGCGCCGGACACATCGCAATAAAACAGAAACCTGTAACCGCCGCTGTCTGCAACCGTCTTATGGCTTGCCACCATCTTTTCGGTCATTGTATTCTCCCCTTCCTTCTTGACGGAACTCAATCGTCATGCTAAAATACATTTAATACAAATCAGGGCAAACGCCCCCTCGTCATCCTTACAGCTACGATTATACACCCATCGCGGACAAATGTCGCCACCCTTTGGGCACTAAACGGTGTGGGATTGAAAAATTTCTTCTCAAAAAAGTGTGGGAAAAAGTGTGGGAAGGAGGTTTTCGCCATGAATAAAAAAAGAATACTTCCCCTGGGACTGCTGCCGCTGGTGCTGACAGGCTGCGGCGCCATCGGCGAAAAATCCTCCAGCATGGTGTTGCTCTACGCCGCCACCGCCATTCTGGCTCTGCTGATGCTGCTGGGCTATTTCCTGCTGGAAAAAAAGCGGCAGGTTTGGTTCGTGGTGCTGTTCTCCAGCGTGGTCGTGGTCAACACCGGCTATTGTCTCCTCAGCTGCTCCCAGACGGTAACTGCCGCGCTTTGGGCCAATCGGCTGTCTTACTTAGGCAGTGTGTTTCTCCCCTTTTCTATGCTGATGATCATTTTGGGTGTCATCGGTATCAAGCCGCCCAAATTCTTGGCAGCGACACTCGCCGGCGTGGGTGTGCTGGTGTTTTTGCTGGCTGTGTCTTACCCATGGCTTAACTGGTACTACGAAGACGCGGTGCTGCACATTGTATCAGGCGCAGCCCATCTTGATAAAGTATACGGTCCTCTTCACGGCGTGTATCTTCTCTATCTGATCGGGTATTTCGCTGCCATGATCGCCGTAAGTGTTTATGCGGCCGTCAAAAAGCGGCTGGATACCCCCATCCGCACCGTAATCCTCTGTGCAGCGGTGTTCATCAACATCGGCGTATGGCTGGTGGAACAGCTGGTGGATGTGGATTTTGAGATGCTCTCCATCTCCTACATCATCACGGAGCTGTTTTTGCTGGGCCTGCACATGATCGTGAAGGAGAACGACCGGCTCAAGCAGATGGTAGCGGACCATGCAGCGCAAACGCCCACAATTCCCAAAACCTTCACCCAAGGTCTTGCTGAACTGACGCAAACGGAGCGAACCATTTACGGACTGTACTTGGACGGCAAGTCCACAAAAGAGGTTCTGGAGGCCCTCTCCATTACAGAAAACACCTAAGTCGGAGGCCAAGCGGTCTTAGGAAGACAACCTTCCTGGTCAACTCCTTGGCACACAGAACGACATGGCTACG
>JAZQIN010000144.1:0-24435 GCA_045541155.1 Faecousia sp. | reverse complement strand
CTTTATGGTTATCTGCAATAAGAAAGCAAAAGATATTGTGGGACTTGAAAATTCCACGTTGCAGCTTACCATAGCATTTTTAACAGTAAGTCGGAGGCCAAGCGGTCTTAGGAAGACAACCTTCCTGGGCAACTCCTTGCCACACAGAACGACATGGCTACGATCCGACTTGCCTTGCTTTAATCCCACAAATATCGCTACTGTTAAAAATGCTATGGTAAGCTGCAACGTGGAATTTTCAAGTCCCACAATATCTTTTGCTTTCTTATTGCAGATAACCATAAAGGCATACATAACGGCAGAGAGCAGACCACAGGTAATGCCGAACAGATCACCCTTGCCGTCAAAGGCGTTCCCGTTTATAAGTATAACGCCTATTAGCACCGCAAGAAAACCGTGTACTTTATTTGCGGTCAGTCGTTCCTTAAACAGTAATGGAGATAGCGCCATTACGATAACCGGACCGCAGTAATATAAAAGCGAAGCGATGCTAACTCCGATCCGAGCGTATGCTTCGTATAGGAACATCCAACTTGTTCCCATTGCAACACCCGATACCGCAAGGAACAAAAATTGTCTTTTTTGCTTATAAAAAGTTAGTTTTCCGCCGCTAATAAAGAAAATAGCAATCAGCAGGATACTACCTATCAGAGTGCGAAGCAGTACAATATTCTGGCTGCTTAAATCAATAAAACTCGCTACTATACCGTTTGAGCCAAACAGAAGCAGAGCGAATATGTATTTGAAAAACGCCTTGTTATTCATACGATACCCCTTGTAATTGAACTATAAATAGTATATCATAATATCAAGTATAACAAAAGCAAATGTTTTTAATGTTCAAAATCACAATTTAGAATAGGTGTTCTTTATGGATATGAATTTGCAAAAATATCTCTCGTTTGTAAAAACGGTGGAATACGGCAGTTTTACAAAGGCGGCAGAGATACTTAATTACACACAATCGGGCATCAGTAGAATGATAGCCGATCTTGAAAAGGAATGGGGCGTAACGCTTCTTGAACGAAGCAAGTACGGTGTTAAGCTTACAAGTGACGGAATGAAGTTGTTACCATACGCACAAAACCTCTGTGCAGATTTTGATAAGCTGAAAATGCAAGTGGATGAGCTGAACGGCTTACAATCGGGACTGATCCGCATCGGTACATTTTCAAGCGTGGCAACTCATTGGCTGCCGAATATCATAAAAGAGTTTCAGAAGGACTATCCCAATATCGACTACGAGCTTCTACTCGGTGACTATACCGAGATTGAAGAATGGATACATACGGGCAGAGTAGATTGCGGTTTTTTGAGATTGCCGACACACCCCGATTTTGAAACCATCTTTTTAGAGAAAGATAAGCTGATGGCAATCATCCCCGAAAATCATCCACTAAAGGACAGCGAAAAGTTTCCTGTGACTGCTCTTTGCGATGAACCGTTTATGCTACTTGAAAAGGGTGCAAAGGCAGAAATCTCCGAAATCTTTGAGCGTAATAATCTAACCCCAAATGTTAAATTTACAACTTGGGATGATTATGCGGTGATGTCTATGGTGGAAAGCGGTCTCGGTATTGCGATACTTCCCGAACTGATATTAAAGCGTGTACCATATAGAATTCTTGCAAAAGAGCTTAATGTTCCTGCATACCGTAATATCGGACTTGCATTGAGAGAAAAGAAAACAGCATCACTTGCGGTGAAACGGTTTATCGATTATTTACAGTATAGATAAGAAAGATGGCGGCAAGGAGGATTGCTCTCCCTGCCGCCACTGTTTGTTAGGTACAAATTATCAACTCGCTTCAAAATCTCCCGATTCAGAACCCACTGTGATTGTATATGTCTCACCGGACACCATGTCGGGACTGCTAAGGATTACAACAGCAAATGAAAGTTCAGGCGCATAGGTTAATACATCTGTATTATCAATAAAATATGGACTATCAGATTTTTTCCATAGCATTGCCACGCTGACAAGGGCATTATATACAAACTAATATGGTTTCTCCATTGTTTTAAAAAATTTAATATATTTTCTCTTCAACAAATCAGAATATATTATTATCTATTTGGTTACTAACCGTTTTCTTTAGAATGAACAATCCAAAAACAAGCACCACAGGAAATACCGTTGCAACAAGCAATCCTGTTTTAAGGTTGTCACCTGCCATTTCAGATAGACTTCCCACCATAGTAGGACTTACCATAGCACCAAGATCTCCTGCTAATGCTAAAAATGCGAACATTGCAGTTCCGCCCCCTGGACAATTCTTAGAGGATATGCTGATAGAACCCGGCCACATAATTCCGACTCCTAAACCGCAAAGTGCGCAACCCGCGAGTCCGAGAATTGGCATCGCAGACAGAGATGCCAACAAATAACAACCTGCGCACACAATTCCGCAAACAAGCATAACCTTGGTCAAGTCAAGCTTTTCACTGAACTTGCCATACAACATACGGGCTATACCCATAAACATTGCAAATAAACACGGTCCTGCTAAATCTCCAACGGTTTTGGATACACCTATTGCCGACTCGGTGAAAGCGGATGCCCATTGAGCCATAGTGGCTTCAGATGCACCCGAACATACCATAAGCAGTATCATTAGCCAGAAGATTGGTGTTTTCAACAGCTTTTTGATCCCCATACTCTTGCCATCTTCCACCAATCGTTCAATAGGACAGTTGATAAAGTTGAAGGTGTTATACAGCGGCACTAATGCCCAAATAAAAGCAAGAATCTTCCAATGTTCAACGCCGACCACAGAGAAAAAGAGCGTAGAACCCAAGATGACACCCATCGCACCCCAACAGTAGAAGGAGTGCAAAAGGCTCATCACTCCGTCCTTGTTTTCAAAGGGGCAAGCCTCAACAATAGGACTTACTAAAACCTCAATAAGACCGCTGCCTATGGCATAAAGCACTACCGAAATTAGAATACCTATAAACGGTATGGGAAGTATCTCCGGCAATATTGCCATCAAAACGAGACCTACAGCCGACAACACCTGAGATGCGACAACACAAGTGCGATATCCTATTTTGTCAGCGAATTTGGTAGCCGCAAAGTCAACAAGCAATTGTGTCAGATAAAACACCATAGGAATCATTGCAATCTTATCAAGTGTAATTCCATATGTGTTTTTGAACGTTAGAAACAACAGTGGTGCGAAATTAGCAGATATAGCTTGTGTAACAAAGCCAAGATAACAACCTGTAAGTGTCTTTTTGTAATTCTTTTGTTTTGTCATGATGACTCCCTTCGAGATTAAGCAATAAATTCTTAGTTCAATTATATCATCATAACTTGTTGTAAAAAGACATAAAACGCTCAAAATTAAGCACTATTTACCCACAACATCACTCTGACTGGGTGCGTATCCATACCTTTTCTTGAACTGACGGCTGAAATAATTCACTGAATTGAAACCACAGGCGTAACTTATCTGCTGGAGTGTCTGCGTTCTTTCGCTCAATAATTGATGCGCCATTTGAAGTCTGTATTGAATCAGAGCCTCAACAGGAGAGCATCCCATATAGGTACGAAAACATCGCCCTGCCTCGCTTCGGCTAATGTCTGCAGCTTTAGCAATATCCTCAAGCGTCACCGACTCGGCATAGTTTTCATAAATGTAAGATAACATCTTTTGAAGGCGAATTTGATTGTTAATTTGTATGCGTGTTGCTTCAGTTTTTGGAAGCACAGTAAAATTGCTGTATAAAAACTCAAATATGCGGTTGATATTACGCTGAACAGACAATTCATAACACACCTTTTTCTCGTTCATTTGCCTGCAAATATCTCTGATTATGCAGTTTACCTCGCTGTGGGAAAGGTTGCTATGCCGAAACACTACAAAAGGCAACGAATCAAATTGAGCAATAGGCAGTACGTATTTTTGATAAATAGCACTTGTTTCGGGAGCTATTAAAGTACCAGAAAACACAATATTCGGCATCGGGTCCGGAACATCACCTGATAACTGTTTTATTCCGTGCAACATATTGCCATTGACAAATATACTGTCTCCTGCTTCCAATATGATGTGATGCTCTCCAACCTGATAATCTAAAACTCCGAATTTTGCTGTTGCAATCTCAAATTCAGGATGCCAATGCAAAGGTCCTGCCCAATCGGGCAGAGTAATAAGCTCATCGTAAAAATTAGTGATTGGAAATTCTATAGCATTGTGCGGTATATGTTCTCGTAACTGATGATCAAGTGTTATCGACATAAAATTTTCGCTCCCTCATAACAATTAAATCTATTATATCACTAAATTATGACTTTTTCTACATAACAACGTAGAAAGGCGGCAAGGAGCTTTGCCTCCCTGCCGCCATATTTCGGTTAGTTGTAAATTATATCGTGATTTACGATTTCTGTGGCTCTGCTATGGATAATAATTATACACGAAATAATAATGATAATAAAAATAATAGCAGACAATGAGAGTCACTGTCTGCTATTATAGACATTCTGTATTAAGTTAGTATTATTCCCACTCGCTCCCGAAAAACATAACTTAAACAATTTTGCTTTGGCATTTTCGCTTGTGGGATTTACATTAACTGTATTATCCATTAGATATGGACTATTAGATTTTTCGTTGCCATCGTGTTGCCACGCTGACAAGGATATTATAATCAAATCAATTTAATTTTTCAATAGTTTCAAGAAAATTTAACGAAAGGTGCCGCATTTCTGCGACACCTTTCATAAATTATTGAATCTTATAACCGCCATTGATGGCGTGGTAACAGAAGGATATCATCTCTTGCCTTGACGGAAACTGCTTTTCTGTAAAGCCTTTGATAAAGTGGAAAGAGATGACGCCCTTGTCGGTATTGATCCAGCACACAGCATCCTGTGATGTCGATTCCTCCGGCATAAGAACACACCCTTTCCGATTTAGTCTTACGCTTTATCCTTTAGCACCTGCGAATTGAAAGCCTTTTTTCATTGCAGGGAACTTACCGCCGGTTCTTTTACCAAAAGCAGGTCTTGTTTTGATGGTAGTTTCGTCGGTTGCATCATTCTCTACATCTGTGTTTTTGCTTTGGAAGATCGGGAACTTCTTGCCGTCAAAGGAGGGCTTTAGTTCACCGGAAGTAATTGCATCGTACTTTTCCTGCGTGATCTTACCTTCAGCGAGCATTTCGTCCAATTTTTCACGGATTGCTTCCTTGTCAAAGTTTTTGAAATTTGCAAAACCGTTTTCCTTGATCTTGCTCATATCCGGCTTCTCGAATCCTTCGGGAAGTGTAGGCTTGTTTTCGCCATCGAACTTTATTCCCTTAAAGAACTTTCCGAATTTGAAGGCAGTCTTAGTCTCTGCTTGATTTTCCGATACCACCGTATTCTCGGTTTCGGAAGCCTCGGCAGCAAATACCGAAGTCGGTAATGCACACAGCGTTGCAACCACTAACAATAAAATCAATATTCGTTTCATAGTATCACTCCTTAGTTTGAATTTTTAGACAGTTCGTATTTCACATCCACCATTTGCGCAACTTCAGGTGAATGGGTAACGATAATAATGCACTTGTTCTGCTCACGTGCAAGTCGTGTGAAGATATCCATAATGGCATTCTGCGTTTTCCCGTCAAGGTTTCCGGTCGGTTCGTCAGCGAGGATTACATCCGAATCAAAAGCCAAGGTTCTTGCAATGGCAACTCGCTGCTGTTCACCGCCCGACAGTTTTAATATCCTTCTGTCCCACAATTCTTCACCAAGACCTACACTACGAAGCAGCTCCTGCGCCTTTTGTCGCTTATTTTGTATCTTCTTTTGGCTCGCGTCCATAGACAAAATAACGTTTTCCACGGCATTCAAGTGCGGAAGCAGATTATAGCTTTGGAAAATAACGCCCACATACTTGCTTCGGTAGGTATAGGGGTTCAGCTTAGCGATATTCTTTCCGTTGTAAATTATTTCGCCCATTGTAGGCTTGGTAAGACCGGAGAGCATAGAGAGCAAGGTGGTCTTACCGGCACCGGATTCACCGACGATGGCATATAAAGTGCCTTCCTCAAAATCGAGGTTCATATTTTTAATGACCATCTTACGCTTGTCGTAAGAGTAGCTGACGTCTTTTAATGTTAAAACACTCATTTTTATCCTCCTTATCTCTCGCTCAAAATCTTCAGCGGTTCATAACGCAGTACGGATATCATACCTGCGCCGCTTGCAATCAGAGTGAGCAAAATTGAAATACCCATAAGGCTTATAAGAACAGTAAAGTCGGTGGTGGCATTCAGAGACTCTAAATATTCAACTTCTTCCGTTGCTCCGGGTCTGTTTGCACCGCCCATACCACCAAAACCTTGGAAACGGTTATTGCTGCTACCTTGGAATCCGCCGCCGAAGTTCTCGTTCATAGCGGTGGAGGTGGTTTCCACGGATGCAACCTGTTCTTTAAGAAGATAATCACCTACAGGCTTGGAAGATACTGCGCCGACACCTGTGCCGATCACAATAGCAATGAGCGTTACAAGGAATGCTTCGGTCAGAAACTGAAGGGCAACCGTGCCTTTTTTCATACCGATAGCGGCAAGTACACCGATCTCGTATTTGCGCTCACGCACGGTGAACATATTGAAAATCACAAGGATACAACCACCGATTAAAAGCACAACGATAAAGAAAATCATTGCGAATTTGCTAAGGCTTTCAAGGGGAACTACACTCTTTTCATACTGATTCAGGTCGGCAGAGGTAACGGTGTAGGTTTCCATATCAAGTCCCATAGACTCTACATCAGCGAGGAAACCCTCGTATCCTTCAACATCATAGAACACATAGGTTCCGTTTGTGGAAGCACGAAGCTCCGTGCTTGTGGTATCGCCACGGTCGTTAGTGATTTCCTCTGCGTTTTTAACAGTATCCTCAACAATAGCATCAAGGGAGGCATAGGTGGTAAATACGGTATTGGAATAGGAGTCGGTGGTCTCATTCTGGAAAATACCGACGATTTTTAAGGTATATTCCTGTTCCTCTTTAGAGGGGTTGTGAACGGTGATGGTATCACCTACGGCAAGCTCATTGAGAACAGCAAGCTCATAACTGATAACACAAGAGTTATCGGTAGAGTCCTGCTCGAATACACTACCCTCATAAATGGTGTTTTCGCCGTTAATAAAGCTGGTCATTGCATCGTGAGAGCTATAGCCGATAACGGTAAGGTCGGCACTGTTTCTGCCACCCATCATACCGCCGCCCATTCCGCCAAAACCACCACCCGAAGAGGAACTGGTTTCATAAACGGAAAAATCATCGGACACGTTGAGTCCCGCCGACATAGAGTAGTAGAAATTATCCACGTGCTCGCTTTTGGCGTAATAGTTCATTTCATCAAGAGTCAGCGACTGCGACAGTTTATTCATCATAGAATCACGGTCAAAACCGCCACCGCCCATAATATTCTGTCGGTTGGTGCTGATCTGCGCCGTGATACTCAGGGAGTTATAGGCAGTTTCCTTTGCTGCCTCTGCGCTGTTACGCACACTCAGTGCAACACAGGCAGACACTGCAATTAAGAACACCAAGATAAAAATCAATAGGTTTCGTCCCTTGGCTCGGACGATGCTTTTGTAAGCATTTTTAATGATATACATTGTGTTTCCTCCATTCGATTCATTGTTTGAAGCATACACAGTATATCAAGCGGTTTTCATATTTTTGTTAGGGAAAACAAAAAATCAGCAGAAAAATCAAAAAGATTTCTCTGCTGAAAATTCGGTATTTTATTTACTTTCTAAAATGATGCTTACGGTAACACCGCCATCCGTATTCTCGATATGACAAATGCCGCCGTGCTTGTCCATCACAGTCTTTACGATATAGAGACCAAGACCGACGTTGTTTTTCCCGTCCCGTGTCCGTGCCTTGTCAGTGCGGTAGAAGGCATCCCAAAGATGCTCCAAATCTTCTTCCGGGATGTGTTCACCCTGATTGAAGATTTTGAGACAGGTCTTGCTGGCTGTTTTTTCGAGTATAATGCTTATCTCGTTGCTGGTAGCCGTATGCTGCACCGCATTATTCAGAATGTTTTTGATAACCTGCTCTAAATACTTGATGTCGCCGGACACAACTGCACTTTCGGTTAAAGATACCTTTGTTTGATAATCCGACAGGATTGGCTGATACTCACGAAGGATCTCCTTACAAAGTTCCGTCAAATCCACTTCTGCAAAGTTCAGCTTGATAAAGCCGCTGTCAATAGAGGAGATTTCAAGCATACTTGATACCATTTTGCTCAGCTTTTCGGTTTCTTCGATAATGGTGTCGCAGTAATAATCCCGATCAATACCTTGAATGTTATTTTTTAGATTCTCTGTGTAAATCTGCAAGAGCGCCAACGGTGTTTTCATTTCGTGGGAAACGGAAGCAATGAACTCTCGGCGGTAGCCTTCAACTTTATTTTTATATTCAATATCCTTCTGTAACTGCTCGTTAGCGGCGGTTAAATCTCGCATACTTTGGTCAAGCTGCCGTGACATCCTGTTGATGCTCTCGGCAAGACTCGCAAGTTCCGTCGTTGAGTCATGCTCGTCTGCAGTGCAGGAAAAGTCTAACGTTGCAATTCTTTTGGATACCGCTTCTATATTGGTAATTGGTTTGGAAATCGTCTTGGAAACTACAAGCGCAATCAGCACACCGATAATAAGCACCGCAACGGAGATATAAATATTGGCTTCGGTGAATACCGAAACGCTGTTATCAATGGCGGCGATCTGCAAGGTCATCAGCACACGAATTTCCTCGCCGTTATGATAAAAACAACCTGCAAGCTGCAATCGGTCGGTATCCCCGAGCACACCTTTGCCCTCAATGAGCGATACGGTCGGGGTGCTTGTAAATTCCACGTTATTGAACATTGGATTCATTCCGGGACGCTGTCCTTGCATCATAAAAGAACCGGAGGAATAGACGATCTCGCCGTTATCCGAGATAACAGTTTTGATGCCGTATGTATCCTGCAAATTCTCCGCAATATGGTTTATCTCTTTCAGGTCATCGCTGTATCCCGCTTTGATCTGCTCAAAACTTTCTGCGATAATGCTTTTCTGCTGACGCATAAAAAAGCCTTTGGAAAGGAACTGATTAAAAACGATCTGTCCCACAAGGGATAGTAGGATCAGAGAGCAGATTGTGATCAGTATTTTATTTCGTATCCGCATTTTCATTTGGCACCTCAAATTGATAACCGACACAGTGTACGGTCTTGATATAGTCAGCGCAGTTGCCAAGCTTATTCCGAAGCTGACGGATGTGGGTGTCTACCGTGCGGTTGCCGCCTTCAAAATCATATCCCCAAACATTGTTAAGGAGTTGTTCTCTGGAAAAGGTAAGGTTACGGTTTACCATCAGATAATAAAGCAGGTCGTATTCACGGCGGGTCAGCTCCATCTCTTTGCCTGATAAATACACCGTGCGAGTGGTGGCATTGATGGAAAGCAAGCCTGCCACAATATCGTTTTGGGTGTCCTTTCCGAATCTGCGAAGCACCGCTTCCACTCTTGCCATAAGAAGCGACGGCGAGAACGGCTTGGTGATATAATCGTCAGTGCCGCAGGAGAAGCCGCTAAGCTGATCGTATTCTTCACCCTTGGCGGTTAGCAATATGACGGGCGTAAGAGAGGACGATTCCCGAATCAATTTTAAGGTGGTAAGACCGTCCTGCCGTGGCATCATCACGTCCAAAAGAATAATATCAATAACATTGGAGTTCTCGCAAAACACATCCAAGGCCTCTATACCGTCCTTGGCTTCCAATACACAAAAGCTATTGGCAACAAAATAATCACGCAATGTCCGAACCATCTTCGGCTCATCATCTGCAATCAAAATACAGCGTTTGTTTTCAACCATACAGTTCACCTCGATTGTATTATACACTATTTTTGTTATGGAATTGTTATGTAATTTCAAAAAATGGTTTGTGTGAAAACAAAAAAGGCGGCAGAGAGGTGTAATCTCCCTGCCGCCGTGCTTCGGTTAGTTATAAATAATATCGTGGTTTACGATTTCTGTGGCTCTGCTGCGGATGTTATTCATCCGAGCAACCCACTCCATTTGATTATCCGCTTTGAGTTTTTCGGTTACGCCCTCACGCTCTGCCATCTGTTTTACGAGCCGAAAAAACATATCCTCAGCCTGCTTGTCGATGTCTGCAAGGTATCCGTTTAGCTTGCCGCTTGTCAGCAGAGTAAGATATAGCACCTTGCGGTGTTGCTTGATATATCGTAAGCGTCGCTGTCCCCATACACCAATAGGTTGTTGTTCTTCATCCGGCAACTTTAGGCAAGGAATGTAATAGTCGCCTTGTAGTTCGTACCAAAGACCGTTCTTTTCATCATAAATAACCTTTTCCATAATCACGCCTCCTTGTAGATTACCTTGAATTTCTTCTGTTTCGCTTCAATGATTTTCAGTAGAACCTCGTCCACCGCATCGGTGTACTTACCGTTAGAAATAAGGTTGTTTCGCATTTCGTTTAGGCAGTTCACAACCACTCTGCGCTCAAAATCATCCAACGCTATGTAATACTTCTTATTCCTCATATCGTTCACTCCTTCAGCAAGTCTTGGAATGGGGTATCGGTGGCAACAAAAGTATCGTAAGTAAAGTTGGCTCCCAACCGAAAACCCATCATAAAGCTATCAAGGTTGGATTCGCCGTTTACCACACTCGACGCATTTACAAAGTCGAGAAATTTTTTCTTGTTCTTACCGGAAAGCGCTTCGGTCAGAAATTCCTCGTTTAACATCAGCACTTCCATTTGCTTCTGCACTGCTTTGTTCTGCTTGGTGCATCGTGCCTGCGGATTAATGTTGCCGTAGTAAAATTCTTCTATAAATTTCCCCATATTGTTACCTCCTTTGATTTTCTATCATAATTGTACTCAAAGGCGATGTAATAGTCGAATGTACCGCATAAAACAAAAAGGGCAAGAAAAAAGAGAGAAGCTGAAACTTCTCTCAATTCTCTTGCCTTGCAATGCTCGTACCTTTAAGTTATTGTCCTTAAGGGCACGATGCTTTAGATGGCGTTTTTTTGTTGGACGTTATTTGCTCATGGTTTTCATAACATGCAGGTGGATGGGGATGGCGCACAGCAATGTCAGCAAATCCGAGACAGCTTGCGCCATCTGGATGCCCAATAATCCAAAGCAGGCAGACAGGAGGAAGATGCTGGGAATGAAGAAGATACCCTGCCGTGCAGCGGATAAAAAAGTAGCGGAGGTGGTACGACCAATGGACTGTTCCATCATATTGCTCATGACAATCCAGCTTTGGGCAGGGAAGGTCAGACATTGGAAGCGAAGAGCCATCGCTCCACAGTGGTATACTGCTGGGTCATCCCGGAACAGCTTGACCAGCTCCGGAGCAAAGATAAACATCAGTGCGCTGACTCCGACCAAAACTATCAGCGATGTTTTGACACAGAACCAGAAGCCCTGCCGCACCCGATCATAGAGTCCAGCCCCGAAATTGAAGCCGCAAACCGGCTGAAAGCCCTGACCGAAGCCAATCATTGTGGAGGCACCGAACATCATGATTCTCTGGACCACCGTCATTGCGGCAATAACTGCCGCATCGCCGTGGGCGCCTGCCACATGGTTCAGGCACATCGCCGCAACAGAGGCAAGACATTGACGGGCCAGAGAGGGGAGTCCACCCTGAATAATATGCTTAATATATAGCCATTTAAATCGGAATTGCCGTAACTTTATCTGAATATTGCTTCCTTTTCCGCAACCAATGCAGAGCAGGCAGAAACTAATGAACTGGCTGATAATGGTAGCCCAGCCGGCTCCGGCAACGCCCATATCAAAATAGATAATTAGCAGTGGGTCCAATCCGATGTTGATAACCGCACCGGCGACGATTCCCACCATGGCGTAGATGGCGCTGCCCTGATAACGAAGCTGATTGTTCAGCACCAGAGATGCCGTCATCCACGGGGCTCCCAACAGAATTACGCCGAGGTAATCCTTGGTATCCTTCAGCATAGCATCGGTTGCTCCTAATAAATAGGCCAGAGGCTCAAGGAAAATCTGTCCCAGTACGCAGATAATAACGCCGGTACCTAGCGCACTGTAAAATCCTGTGGCAGCCATAATGCTGGCTTCGGTGTAATTTTTCTTTCCCAGCATACGGGAAATGTAATTGCCACTGCCGTGTCCAAAAAAGAAACCGACTGCCTGGATGATGGACATCATGGCAAAAACAACACCTACTGCACCGGTTGCTTCGGTGGAGTCCAGCATCCCAACGAAGAAGGTATCCGCCATGTTATAAAATGACGTGACCAGCATACTGATAATGCAGGGGACAGCCAGTTTGCAAATCAGCTTATGCACTGGAGGCTCTGTCATTTGTCTGTATTTATGTTCCTGTGGGTCCATAGCGCACGCTCCTGTATAAGTATGGGTGCATTATATCATACTTCGACAAATTTGGCTATATAATTTACGAGGTTTATCGATTAGGGTTGACTTTGGGCGTTTGCGTGGTATAATGAGTTAGATAGTTATACTGGTGTAGTATCGCTAAGGACAATTATTTTTATAAGGAGAACGACTGTTATGGAAAAGATTCTGGAAATTTTGAAGTCTATTCGCTCTGATGTTGATTTTGAGAAGGAAGAAAGACTCATCGATGATGGCATTCTGGACAGCTTTGATGTGGTCTCTGTTATTGGTGAGCTGTGCGACGAGTATGATATTACCATCACCACCGACATGATGGAGCCCGAGAATTTCAACAGTGCCAGGGCTATCTTTGCGCTGGTGGAGCGTATTCTCGACGAAGATTGATTTGACGGAATAATAAACAGAGAAGAGAGAAGATTATGGCTTATACATCTTTAACTTTTCTGCTGTTTCTTTTTATTACGGTCATTGTATATTACATTGTGCCGAAAAAGATTCAGTGGGCGGTGCTTCTGGTGGCGAGCTACGGCTTCTATCTGAGTGC
Source organism: Faecousia sp. (assembly GCA_045541155.1). Classification (GTDB taxonomy): domain Bacteria; phylum Bacillota; class Clostridia; order Oscillospirales; family Oscillospiraceae; genus Faecousia. Next base: position 11,442 of record JAZQIN010000144.1, on the reverse strand, counting down.
CGGTGTTGAACAGGTTTTGTATATCCTGTTTACAACGCTCTTTACTTACGGCTCCGCTCGCCTGATGCAAAAGTTACGTGACGATAATCAGGCGAAAATCAGCGCCATGGGCGATATCTCCAAGGACGAAAAACGTCAGATGAAAAAGGCGGTGACCAAGAAGGTACATACCGTTCAGGTTATTACCGTTCTTGTGAATCTGGCGATTCTTGCATGCGTGAAATTCACAAATACGATTTTCCGCAATGTCAACGAACTATTTGCCTTCTTCCAGTGGGACGCACGGATGCCCCTGATGAACATTCTGGTGCCTCTGGGCTTGTCCTACTATACCTTTAACTCTATCGGTTATCTGATTGATGTGGGACGGGGAAAACATGCAGCAGAGCGGCATATCGGTAAGTTTGCGCTGTTCGTATCCTTCTTCCCGATGATTGTGCAGGGCCCGCTTTGCCGTTTTAATGACGTGGGACAGCAACTGCAGCAGCCCCACAAGCTGGAATATAACAACCTGAAATACGGCGCACAGCTGATGCTGTGGGGTTTCTTCAAGAAGCTGGTCATTGCGGATCGAGTTTCTGCCATCGTGCTGACGGTGTTCCATTCTCAGTATTCCGGCTATACCGGCTCCCATGTGCTGTTTGGTATTCTGGCCTACTCTTTCCAAATCTACGGTGATTTCTCCGGCGGTACGGACATCTGCCGTGGTGCGGCACAGATGCTGGGCATCGATTTGCCTGTAAACTTTGAGCGGCCCTTCTTTGCTACTTCTATGGGCGACTACTGGCACAGATGGCATATGTCGCTGGGCGCATGGATGCGGGAGTTCGTGTTCTACCCGGTCATGCTCAGTAAGCCGGTCACCAAAGTCAGTAAGGTTTTCCGTAAGCGCTTTGGTGCTCATGCCGGTAAAATTGTACCCTCTGTGGCAGCACCGTTTGTGGTGTTTTTCCTGATTGGTATCTGGCATGGCATCACGCTTCAGCGAATCGTGAACGGTTTGTATCATGCGGTATTGATTTCCTCCAGTGTTGCACTTGCTCCGGTGTTTAAGAAAATCACCGAAAAACTGAAAATTAATACCCAGTGCTTCAGCTTCCGTTTGTTCCAGATGGTGCGGACGTTCATGCTGCTGGCCATCAGCCGTATTATTACCCAGGCAGCGACGCTGCCCATTGCGCTACGCATGATTAAAAAGCTGTTCACTTCCTGGAGTTGGGATTTCATTACTGGCATCAACGGAAAAATCTTCACACTTGGCGTAGACAAGAAAAACATGCAGGTGCTAGTTGTGTCTATTCTTGCGTTGTTGGTGGTCGGCATCTTGCAGGAACGTGGTGTGAAAATTCGGGAAACCCTTGCTAAGCAGAACTTGATTTTCCGTTGGCTCGTTGTTCTTGGATTGCTGACGTTCATTCTTGTGTACGGCGTTTACGGTCCTGACTATAACGCCAGTGACTTCATCTACGGCAACTACTAAGGAGGCGATGGAATATGACGAAGAAACAAGTTTTTCGCAGCATCGCTTTTTGCCTTGTGGTCTGCTGCCTGATTGTCCTGCTATGTGATTTGTTTGAGCAGGATGATCCGAACTACGCCAGCCGTTTTTACAGCTATCGCCATTTCGAGGAGGATACCGTAGATGCGGTATACTTTGGCACCAGTGGTGTTGATCGCTACTGGATTTCTGCCAAGGCCTACGAGGAATATGGCATGACCGTGTATAACCTGACCTGCGACGGTATGCCGGTTTGGCTGTATGATATCATGATTGATGAAGCCTTTGAATATCAAACTCCCGAGCTGCTGATTTTTGATATTCGAGCCTTTGGTCAGCGGAATATTCCTGACTTTGTGGATGTCCGGGGTCGTCGCACCATGGATGCGCTGGGCCTGCTGTCTTGGAACCGTGTCCGGGCAGCATTCCGTACCATGGAAATCATGCACAGAGTGGATGAAAATCAGCCGGAATTTGATATCTCTTATCTGTTGCCTTTCGTGAAGTTCCACACTAAGTGGAGCTCCTCGCCCAATGCCACCCCTCAGTTTACACTGGATAACACAGCCGGACATGACCCCAGTACCACAGGCGGATTCGTTCTGCATTCTCACTACAGTGTCCATCAGGCACCCCAGAGTCCGGTCAATTTTGACGAGAATTACAAGGTGAATTATGTTGAGGAGCTGGATCCTATTTCGGAGGAGGCACTGTACCGTGTCATCAACTACACAAAGGAGCTGGGTGTGGAAGTCCTGTTCGTGGATACGCCTCAGTTCATGAGTGATTTGGAGTTGGGACGAGCGAATAAGGTGATTCAGATTCTGGAGGAGGAAGGGGTTCCCTATATCTCCTACAATACCCCTGGCGCTTCTGAGGCTTTGAACGTGGAGTTTGATTTGGAAACGGATTTCTATGAATCCAACCATACTAATTATTACGGTGCGGAGAAATTTACCGCATCTCTGGCTGCCTATTTGGATGCCCATTACGACCTGCCAGACCACAGAGGTGATGCGGATGTGCAGAAGGACTGGAATGGTGTGTATGACAACATTAAGCAGACCATTGCTCAGTTTGAGGCAGATAAGAAGGCGAAGGAAGAAAAGAATGCCGCCGCAGCGGCTCCGAATTCTGAGGCCCCGGATGCGGACCAGACTGATGATGCCGCTACACCGGAGAATAAGAAAGAGTGAGGATCATTATGCATCAGTCGATTGCGCTCATTATTCAGAAAACTGCTAATGAAACGCCTGACAAAACTGCGCTGATTGTCAACGACGAATATTGCAGCTATGGCGTTCTTGCACAACAAAATCGTCGTGCGGCTCAGTTTCTGCACCAGCAGGGCATTCGTCCCGGCGACCGGGTGATTGTGGAAGCGGATCACGTTCTGCCCTATGTTTATCTATGGTACGGCATCCAGCTTCTCGGTGCGACATTTGTGCCGGTGGAGCTTAGCACGCCCAGCAAACGCATTATGGAGATTGCTAACGAGCTGGATGCGGCAAAAATCGTGACGTTGACTGCCCGTGAGGATTTACCCGAGGCTTGGGCGCTTGATGAAATCATGGAGAAGATTCAGTCCTGCGATGATGGATTTGAGGCCGTGGAGCCTGATCCTGATAGCCTTGCGGAAATTTTGTTTACCACCGGCACCACCGGAAAATCTAAGGGTGTAATGGTGTCTTTTTCCAACCAAATCAACATTGCGCTGGCTGGCATTGAGACGACCAACATCCAGCCAGATAATGTATGGCTGATTCCCACCCCCATGAACCATGCCGCTGGATTGAGAAAGGTTCATATTGCAATGGCAGTGGGCAGTACGTCCTGTCTGTTGCAAGGCTTCCGTAATTTCAAGCTGTATTTCAAGACTATTCACGACCATAAGGTCACATCTCTTTATTTGCCCCCTTCAGCGATTCATTTGCTGCTTGCGGTATGCTCTAAGGATTTGGCAGCGCTGAACAATCAGCTGCGTTTCATCTACTCCAGCTCTACAGCTTATCCCGAGACTGACAAGGAAAAAATGCGCAAGCTGCTGCCGAATGTGTATATGTATAACTGCTTTGGTTGCTCGGAGGTGGGCGTGGCCTGTACCGATGAATTCTGTGTTTCCGGTGGTTCTGCGTATGCAGGCAGTGTTGGCAAGCCCAATTCCCTGAGTGAAATCGTCATTGTGGATGAGGATGGAAACGCTATTGAGAATCCTTCTGCTGAGAATCCTGGGTTGTGTGCCATCCGAAGCAAATCAGTCATGAAGGGCTACTGGAATGAACCCGAGCAGACGGCTAAAGCCATAAAAAATGGAATGCTGGTCATGAGTGATATCTGCTACTTTGCGCCCAATGGTGAGTTGATTCTCATCGGTCGCAGCAACGATACGATTAACCTCGGCGGCTTGAAGGTTGCACCTTTGGAGGTTGAGGAAGTTGTGATGCGTGCGGATTGTGTGGATGAATGTTTGTTGATTCCGATTACTCGCGGGGGCAATACCGCACTGAAGCTGCTGGTTGTACTGAAGCCTGGAATGGAACTGGATGAAGAAGCGATTCGTTCTATCATTTCTCAGAATTTGGAACCCTATAAGCTTCCGAAACACATCGTTGTTGTGGACGAGATCATCAAAACCTTCAATGGGAAAATCGACCGCAAGAAAATGATTGCTACTTATGCATAACATTAAAGCCGGTGCGTCTCATTACGAGATGCACCGGCTTTAATTTACGGCGAGTCTCATTGCGAGGCTCGCCGTTTAAATCAAAGTTCACCTTCGTGCTTTGATGATTTTTTCTTGTCCGCAGTCAGAGCCACCTCACCGTTGAAGTACATGGTGATAAGTCCCAGCAGAACGAGAATCGTAGATGCTTTGATGATGTAGGGGATGATGGTTTTGTAAATGATGGTGCAAATCTGCGTCGCAGTGTCACCGCCGATACACAGGGCTGCCATATATCCGAAAAAGGTCAGGCCGCCGGCGAACAGGCAAATCATGATGCCGTATCCGAAAATCGTTCTAAGAACGTTGGAGATTTTTTGGCAAATCTTTTTCATAGTCAGACCTCCTTACAGACCGAGAATCGGAAGCCAGCCCATCAGGACAGCGACTTCCAGAATGAACTGAGCGGCGACCCACCAGAGATTGTTGACGAATGTCTTATTGAAGTCCGACTCCGCAAGGGTCATGCCGGCGTACATACCAAGGCCCAGGGGGGGAGTAATGCCGCACATGACACCGCAGATGCAGGGGAGCATAGCAGCGGCCAGCAGAGGATTACAGCCTACATTCGCCAGGGTAGTGATGAACATCGGTCCAAAGATTACTACCAGAGAAGAACCAGGGATGACCATGCCCATAAAGCAGGTAATCAGGCAGATGGCAATCACTGTGCCTAATTTGCTAAAGTTCCATCCGGTAATGATGGCACCCATCTCATCGGCTACATTCAGTTCACCAAAGAGTGCGCCAATCATGTATCCGAATACGCAAACACCGATAGACGGAGCAATTGTCTTGACGCCGTCACCAAACATTTTCGCCAGACTGGAAATCTTGACCATTGCTTTGTTATTTGCAATCAAACAAGTGTAAATGGAAGCAAGACCGCCGATGAACAGTAGGATGGAGCTGGAGAAGTATTTAGCGCCGGTAGCGCCCAGACGGGCTGTGAAAAAGCTGTCCTTGAACAGATAGTCTAGTACGAAGGGGAGTAGGATAATCACCGGCAACAGCAGTCCTTGCCAACCAGCCTTGAGAGTCTGCTTCAGGTTGGGCAATTCATCCTTGGACATGGGTTTAACTTTGTAATACTTGCAGAAGCTCCAGACCATAATCAGTCTCTGCAGGATGAACCAGATGGAAATACCCCATAAAACAATCCAGAACTGGCCGGTGGTCATGTTCATCTGAGGGTAAAGTGCTGCAAAGGCACCCATAGCCGCCACAATATTGGAAGACGGGGGAATCATGTTGCCCATGTAGCTGGCGTTGCTTTCGATATTGGCGGCGAGCTCAGGAGGAAATCCGGAGCGCTTCATGGCCGGAATGGTAATGGCACCGGTGGCCATGACGTTACCCGGACCGGAGCCGGACAGGGCACCCATGAATCCACTGGCAATAACAGCGGTATAGCCGGCACCACCGGTAACCCGACCGATAAGGGAAAGGATGACAGCAATACAGCTGTCAATCACCTTGGTTTTTGTCAGTAGGATGGACATCGCCACAAAGGCGACCATGGAATAGAGCAGGGAAGTGGACAGTGCGGCATCGATGTAGACAAATACATTGCCCCAGGTTCCGGTGATGGTCAGCAAGAGCAGGAAGCTGATAAATACCGCTTCATACACAGGCCGCTTCAACAATACGAACCAGATAATGATGGTGGCTAGCATGATGCCTAAGTAAATGAGTGAAGATGGCATGGTGCATTTCCTTTCTGATATTTCTTTGAAGTTATTGAACTTATATCCAACAAGGAATATTATAATCAACGCATCGGTATTTGTCAACAGGATTATGAAATATTTTCCTATGACCTTGCAATCTGTGTTGGAAAGATGTATGATATACGATATATAAGCTGAAGTGAGGTGCTCGAATTGAATTCTCGTCAAATGCAATATGCGATTCTGCTGTCGCAGGTGCGGAATTTTTCTCAGGCGGCGGAAAAACTGGACATTTCCCAGCCTGCTTTGAGCAAGCAAATTTTGAGCCTTGAAAATGAATTGGGAGTTCGACTGTTTAACCGGAACACGCTTCCATTATCTCTGACCCCAGCCGGTATGCATTTCATCCGAGAGGCAGAGAGTCTGCTATATAAGGAGGATCAGCTGATTCGTTCCATGGAGCAGTATCGGTCCGGAGAGGCAGGGGAACTGGTCATTGGTATTACGCCGTTCAGAAGTTCTTATTTGATTTCCAAAGTCGTGCGACTGGTACGCCAGCGGTTCCCGGGAATTCGGATTAAGCTTCATGAAGCAGGGAGTGACATCCTCCGCAAGGAAGCTGCTGAGGGAAAATTTGATTTCGCTGTGGTCAATCTTCCTGTGGATGATTCCGTTCTGGAGGTCCGTGCGCTGGAATCGGATAAATTGGTCCTGGCGATTCCTGATGAACTACGCGACAGGATTCCGGACATCAGAGGGAAAGCGGTGCTGGATTTTCATCATTGCAAAGACTTACCATTTGTGGTCGTCGGGCAAAATCAGGAAATGCGCCGCCTGTTCGACAAGCTTTGTGCGGCTTCCGGATTCGTGCCGAATATTGCTGTGGAGGTAGTCGGATTGACCACTGCATGGTCCATCGTGCGTTCTGGTATTGCCGCAACGATTTTACCTTGGCAATTTGTTGAGCAGGGGACAGCGTATCATGAGATTACAGTAATTCCTATCGAAGATGCGGTATATACCAGACGCCCGGCCGTGGTGACCCGAAAGGGGCAGTATATTTCGGAAGCGGCGGAGTATGCCATTGGGCTCTTATCCGGTGAAGCATGATTGGTGAATATTACAAAAGGACGGCAAAATAGCCGTCCTTTTTTATAAAAATAGAAAGTATTTCCTTGACGAAATAACGTATCCATCGTATAATAAATAAGATAAATATACGAAAGGATGGGTACATTATGAAAAAACTTCTCAGCATTTTTCTAGTCCTGACGATGATTATGGGCATTGCGCTGCCTTGTATTTCCTTCAAGGCATCTGCCGAAGTCATCGAAAATTATTCCGGTACCGATGATTTCGCAGGCCTGCGGCTTTCAGTCATCGGTGACAGCATTTCTACCTTCGAGGGTGTCAGCAACAGCAAAACATATAATCCGCTGTATCTGATTAACTCTCACGCCACCTTTGGCACCTATTATGGTGACAGCGATCGCTCTGACTATTACGAGTTCTCCTGGATTAAGCAGTCTGACACCTGGTGGCAGCAGACGGTGGACACGCTGGGTATGGAGTTACTGGTCAATAACGCCTGGTCTGGTAGCTATGTCTTGATTGATGATGCCAACAGCAATACCACCGAATACGGTGCCGCAGCCTACAAGGCACGCAGTGTCAATCTTCATAATGGCAGCAAAAAGCCCGATATCATTGCGGTGTATCTGGGCACCAACGATATTGCCAACTATCTTGAGCAGGATGTTGGTACGAAAGCGGATGTGGATACTGCCAGTGAGCGTAATGCGCTGTTTACCAGCGTCAACAATTACGCCACACCGACTTCCTCCATTGAGGCGTATTATATCATGCTCTCCCGGATGATGGCCAGCTATCCTGATGCGGAGATTTACTGTATTCTGCCGGCTATTTGTATGAATCCCATGTCCACCGGTCGTTATAGCGCATTGGTTGATTTTAATGCAGGTGTCGAGTACATGGTCGATTATTTTGCCGGAACCGGCAAGAAGATTTTCACCGTTGATTTGAACAATGATTCCGGTCTGGTTGATAATACCACCGTCAAGAATCACTACTTCACAAACAACGTTCACCCGGATACCGCAGGTATGGACTTTATTACCAATTGTCTGGTTTCCGAGATTATTGAGAACAGCGAAAAAGGCCTCGGCAATGACACTTTCTACGATGTGACCTACAATCTGACGGACGCCTTCCCCAGTGCAGGTCTTTCCCGTTATGCAGTTAAGGGTCAGCCCTTCACCATGGACTTCCTGCCGTATGAAAACATTGGTCAGATGGAGATTTCCGTTACTATGGACGGGAAGGATATTACTGCAACGGCAGTGGATGGCTCTACGGTCAGCATTGCCAGCGTGACTGGGCCCATCACAATTACTGCCTCCGCCAGCGCCAGCGCCCATTATTCATGGGAAGCGACCAGTTCCGGTTGGGTCTCCAAGCATGGTTATGGCTACGCTTATAATGGCCCCACCGTAGTATCCGGTAGCTATTCCGCTACTACCGGCAGTGATGGTGTGGTGGACGGTAATTTCAACAGCATCCAGTATTCTCTGGATCAAACGGTCGTCCTTGAGCATACCAAGCCATGGATTATTGAATTTGAAGCGGATGGCTCTGGTACCACCGGTTTCGCCGGAGGCACCTTCATCATGTCCAACACCGCAGATAGTAAGGTGAGCGGAAATACCTATTTGTATCTGGACCAGACCAGTCTGAACATGGGTTATTCCGACGGCTCTAATTACCTGCATTCTGGTGTGACATGGGCGACGATGGCACCTCTGATTGGGCAAAGCTCCACAGGCGCTAATATCCGGAACGATTCTCACATTTATCGACTGGAAAACGTGCCAAATGGCAGCTCCAACAAGATTTATCTGTATGTTGACGGTGTCAACGTCGGCACAATGGATCAGTATAAGAAAAATAGCGCCGACATTACCGGCTTGGATTTTTATTTTAATTACCATGGTACCTCTAGCTTCCCTATGCGCAGCTGCACCATGAGCTACCTGAAGGTTTGGGAGAATGGTATCCCCGATGCTCTGCAAACCAATTTGAATTGCTATCGCTGGGAGCTTTCCGACTCCGGCGACGGTCTAGTCAATGTCACAGGCTCTGGACTGGATGAAAATAGTCTGACCATGCTGACTGGCTCTGTAGCCGATGGAGTCTTTACGTCTGCTACTTACGCTCTGGATCAGGATATCGTTCTGCTCCATGATAAGCTTTGGTCCATTGAATGGGAAACCGAGGGCCAATGGACCGGCGGCGGCTTGATTCTGTCAAACGATCGGCAGAGTTCTCCCACGAACAACGTGTATTTGTTTAGAAGTGATATTATTGCACTGGGCTGCAGTATCAGCACGCAGTACAATAATTATGGCATCAAACCCGCTGATTATGGCTTCGTCAGAGCGGATCGGCATGTTTACCGCCTGTCCAACCGAGTGAACAGCGATGGCTCCAATATGGTCTACCTGTACATTGACGATGCTGAGGTTGGTCCGCTGAATAAGCTTTATGTCAATGGCTCCGGCTCCGGCACTGCCTCTGACTGGCTGAATGGACAGAATTTTGTGTTCTCTTATATCGGCACAGGAAGCCATCCGGTCAACGACACGACCTTGTATTACATGCAGATTAACGAAGGCTGCACCCATGACCAGCTGAGTTGGGAGACCACGCAGGCTCCATCTTGTGATGCAGAGGGTATTGAGCTTGGCACCTGTACCGTTTGCGGAAAGACATTCTCTCAGACGGTTCCTGCCATCAATCACAACTATCAGGCAACAACGCAGAATCCCACCTGTACTGCCGATGGTTTTACGAAGTACGTTTGTTCCAATTGCGGTGACAGCTACACCAGTAACACTGTTGCCGCTTTGGGCCATCGCTATACGTCCAGCGTTACCAGCCCGACTTGTACCACTGATGGCTATACCACCTATACCTGTTCTGTCTGTGGAGATAGCTACGTTTCGGATCGAATTGCCGCTAACGGTCATCAGTTCTCTGATGCTACCTGCGTGTCTGCCTCCACTTGTAATGTCTGCGGTACCGTCAATGGTACGCCTGCTGGTCACAGCTATCAATCCATTGTAACGGCCCCCACCTGTACCAATAGTGGCTATACTACCTATACCTGTACGGTTTGTGATTACAGCTACATAGATAATCCTGTATCCGCAACTAGTCATACCTACCGCACAGACGTTACCGCGCCTACATGCAGTGCTGCAGGCTATACCACTTATACCTGCACTAAGTGTGGCGACAGCTATGTGAGCAACCATATTTCTGCACTGGGTCACAGCTATTCCTCTAAAGTCACTGCACCTACCTGCACTACGGCTGGCTATACAACGTATAACTGTTCCAACTGCGGTCATACCTATCAGGGGAACACCGTGGCGAGTACCGGTCATATCTGGAAGAACGCCGATTGCACCACCGCTAAAACCTGTACTGTCTGCGGTACCACCGAGGGCGAGTCTCTGGGCCACAGCTACACTTCTAAGGTGACGGCACCTACTTGTACCGAGGGTGGTTACACCACCTATACCTGCTCCGTCTGTGGCGATAGCTACGTTGCGGACAATGTTGCCGCCAAGGGTCATGACTATGCGTCCAAGGTGACGGCACCTACCTGTACCGAGGGCGGTTACACCACCTATACCTGTACCGCTTGTGGCGATTGCTACATTGCGGACGAAGTTGCCGCTAAGGGCCACAGCTATGTGGAGGGCGTCTGCACCGCCTGTGGTGCTGACGACCCGAACTATGTGCCGCCGGTGGTAATCCCCACCCTGCAGCTGGTGGTGCCCACCCTGTCCTTCGAAGCGGAGATTTTGTACAACGCTTACATCAATGTTACCGATATGACCGATGTTGTGGAGTTGGGCATGATTACCTTCAATTCCCGTCTGGCTGACGGCACCATTGCTGATGCAGTGGATGTGGTTCCCGGTTACTTCGTCTCCGGCGAGTACCATGTGGTTAGCTCCAACGGCATTCCCGCTAAGCAGCTAAGCGATGCGCTCTACTTCAAGGCCTACGCCAAGCTGTCCGACGGCACCTACGTCTACTCCAGTGTTGCCGGTTACCATGCCGTTGCCTATGCCCAGAGCATTCTGGCCAGCAATGCCAATGATACCACCAAGGCGTTGATGGTTGCCATGCTGAACTACGGTGCTGCCGCTCAGGTTCAGTTCAACTACAAGACCGATGCCTTGATGAACGCATCCCTGACGGCTGAGCAGCAGGCGCTGGTGAAGGACTACGACGCTTCTATGGTCGCTGACGTGGTCAAGGCCGACAGCAACAAGGTCGGTTCCTTCGTCCACAATGGTGGCTACACCGGCATTGTTCCTTCCGTCTCCTTCGAGGGTGCTTTCGCCATCAACTACTACTTCACCACCAAGTATACCCCCGATGCAGCACCCACCTTCTACTATTGGGACGCTGCTACCTACGCCAATGCTGAGACGCTGACAGCAGAGAATGCCTCCGGT
>JAZQIN010000143.1:0-13197 GCA_045541155.1 Faecousia sp. | reverse complement strand
TAAATTATTGTTTAGCGGAGCACTGCACCGTATACAACGCTTGTCATTGCGAGGCCCGAAGGGCCGTGGCAATCCGTACTCCTCGTAATATGTAGAGAAAACGGATTCCCACGGTCGCTACGCTCCCTCGGAATGACACGGTATTTTGTTTTTGCGGTAGTCGTGTAAACGATAATTTGGTGCAAGGGTGTAAAAAACCTGCGGTCTGGGGACAGACCGCAGGTTTTCAGGGGGAGTCCGGTGACGTGGGGGGAAGGAATTGGGAATAGCCTTTGCCATACTGGACGCATCGGGAGACTCGGCTGAGGGTGGCGGAGGAGATGTTCGCCTCCGATATCACCTGTTGATAGGTCTTTCCCTCCAGCAGAAGTCTTGCGGCATGGATTCGTTCAGCCATTTTTTCAATCTCTTTAATGGTACAGAGATCTTCAAACAGCGCACGGCAATCCTCCGGCGTCTCCAATCGGGCAATCAGCTGGTACAGTTCGTCGATTTTTTCTGTCATGAGCGCATCAGTAGGTCATCTGCGCCCCTTGCAGGAACGCTTTCGTCTTCTCACTCTTAGGATTGCCGAATACTTCCTCGGGGGTGCCCATCTCCTCGATGACGCCGTCCGCCATGTAAATCACGTTGTCGGCTACATTACGAGCAAAATCCATTTCATGGGTTACCACAATCATGGTGGTATCCTTATCCTTCAGCCCACGGATAACTCGCAGCACCTCACCGGTCAGCTCCGGATCGAGCGCACTGGTGGGTTCGTCAAAGCACAGAACCTCGGGCTGCAGGGCCAGCGCTCGGGCAATGGCAACACGCTGCTGCTGTCCACCGGAAAGCTGATAAGGATAGCTGTCCAGTTTGTCGGACAGGCCCACCTGATCCAACAGCTGCCGTGCGGTGGATTCAATCTGCTGGGGGGTGCCCTTTTTCAGCAGAGTGGGGGCCAGCGTCACGTTTTGCAGAACGTTGTACTGGGGGAACAGGTTGAAATTCTGAAACACCAGACCAAAATGCAGTCGATTTTGGCGAATTACTTCATCTGACAGGGTGGCAGCATCGCTGCCGTCAATCAGCATTTTATCACCTACGTTGATGGTGCCTTCGTCGGGCAGCTCCAGAAAATTCAGGCACCGAAGAAGGGTAGTCTTGCCGCTGCCGGAGGATCCGATAATCGCAAGCACTTGCCCCTTCTCCAGAGAAAAGCTGATGCCCTTCAAGACCTCGGTTTTACCGAAACTCTTTTTGATATTGTTTACTGTCAATAGTGCCATGGCTTAACTCCTGAAATAGCTGAGCTTCTTTTCTACTCGGCCGAGAATGATGGTCAGCAGACCCACGAAAATCAGATAGAACACGCCGGTATAGAATAGAGGCCACACCATCGCTTTGGTTGCGGCCAACTCCTTGGCCTGTTTGATAATTTCGCAAACGATGATGCAGTTTGCCAGCGCTGTGTCCTTAATCAGAGTGATAATCTCATTGGACATTGGGGGTACGATTCGCTGCACCACCTGCTTGAGGATAATCTTGCGGAATATCTGAGATTTGGTCAGGCCAAGCACATAACCGGCTTCGTATTGCCCCCGGGAGATGCTTTCAATGCCGCCCCGGTAAATCTCAGAGAAATAGCAGGCGTAGTTAATGGAAAAGGCAATCAGCACGGCCATGATGCGTCCGGCATCCCGAATGCCATAGTTGATGAAGTAATACCGGTCAATCTGACTAAAAATGGGTGTGTCAAATAAAAGGCCCGGCACGTAGTAGATGATGAAAATCTGCAGCATCAGGGGAATGCCACGGACAATCCATACGAAAAACTTGGAGATGGCTCTGACAATTTTGACCCGGCTCATGGAGCAGAAGGCAATAGGCAAACCAAGGGGTGCGCCGCACAGCAGCGTCACCCCAAAGATTAGCAGAGAAATCAGAAAGCCGTCCCATAGAAATGCGGTTACTTCTAAAAATGACATGGCTTACGTCTCCAAAATTATTTCTGGTCGGAATAATCGGTGATGGCGGTGTTCTCAACGCCATACTTCTTCGCCAACTCGGAGATGGTGCCGTCCGCTGCCAGCTTCTCCAGCTGCTCATTGACCTTCGCAGTCAGGTCGCTGCCCTTTTTGAAGCCGATGGCATAATACTCCACATCGCTGGACAGGTCTTCCACGATGGTCAGGTTGGCGTAGTCGCCCTTGCCGGCATAACTCTTAGCCAGCTGTGCGTCAACAACGGCGAAATCAGCGGCACCGGCGTTGACCTCAAAGAGACAGTCGGTCTGCTTGGTGGAACTCTTGGTGGTGACACCCTCGAAGGACTTGGCGTAGGACTCGCCGGCGGAGCCACCCTCAACAGCAGCCATCTTGCCCTTCAGGTCCTCGGCAATAAAGATGCCGGAATCCTTCTTGGCAACGATGACCTGACGGTTTTCCATGTAGTTGTAGGAGAAATCCACCTTCTGAGAACGCAGAACGCCGTCGTCGTCAGCGGTATTGCAGGTGAAGCCGTTCCAGACGCAGTCAATGGTGCCGGAGTCCAAATCGGTATACTTGCTATTCCAGTCAATCTCCTGGAAGATGACCTCATAGCCCAGGTTCTCAAAAACCGCCTTGGCCAGTTCGGTGTCGAATCCAATCAATTCGCCGTCTTCGTCCAGATAGTTCATGGGGGCGTAGATGGTGTAGCCAACGACGATGGTCTCCTTGGCCTCGTCTTTCTTGCAGCCGGTGAAGCAGGTGGCCATCAGCAGGCACGCCAGCAGCAGTGCAATAACTCTTTTCATGATGTATGTTCCTTTCTTTTCCGGTGACCGGAGTTATTTGAATGGCTGCATTATACTTTACCAAACTAAAGTTGTAAAGAGGTTTTGCGCATTTTCAGCACTGTGCATAAGTATGAAGGAAAACTCTAACGCTTTATTGTACGAATCCCTCCATATTTGGTTGCGAATCCGTGGATAATGTAATATAATAGTTTTACTCAGAAAGACAGGAGCTGAACCGGGATGATTAGAGAATTGATGCACGATCCACTGTTTTTGGCAAGAATATCCGCAACCGCTACAAAGGATGATTTGCAGGTGGCGCAGGATTTGCTGGACACACTGAAAGCACATAGGCAGACTTGTGTGGGTATGGCGGCGAATATGATTGGAGTCTGCAGGCGAATCATCGCCTTTGATAACGAAGGAAGCGATATGGTAATGCTGAATCCGGAGATTGTCAGGAAGTCCGGGGAATATGAAACGGAGGAGTGCTGCCTATCCTTGCTGGGTGGCCCCCGGAAGACCATACGGTATCAGAAAATCAAGGTGCAGTATCAGACACTGACCTTTCAGACTCGGCTCAAAACCTTTGAAGGCTGGACGGCCCAAATCATTCAGCACGAAATCGATCACTGTAACGGGATACTGATTTAAAAGTTAGCATCCTGTTCAAAGCCTCCTTTATCAGGCATCTCTAAAAACTCCCTTTTGGCGAAGTGCTCGTGCTTTTGCTCCAACGTTTGCTTATAAAAACCTTGAAATACATCCAGTATTCCTGCGGTTTTTACCACATAATTTGAAGCAAAATTCCTGGGCACCCACTCAAAATTGAGTTTTTAGAGGTGCCCTATTCTCTATGCAAAACTGCATAAATAACTCCTTTTTTGACAGGATTGTTTAGTTCGACAATCTTAAGTAACACGCTACAGGCAACTCTATACGAATAGCGAAAAGCAGCTGCCTTCATCATGGAGGCGGCTGTGATATTATTGCAGGTGTATATCGATATATTCCGAGGTTGCGCTAAATTTGCACCAGATAGGGGAGTGTAGGCAAAAGAAAACCCAGAAACCGTTGCGGTTTCTGGGTTTTTGTAGTTCTTGATGAGAAACAGATTATCTCTTGGAGAACTGGGGAGCACGACGGGCGGCCTTCAGACCGTACTTCTTACGCTCCTTCATTCTGGGATCGCGGGTCAGGAAACCAGCGGCCTTCAGAGTGGCACGGTACTCGGGGTTCAGAACCAGCAGGGCACGGGAAATGCCATGACGGATAGCGCCGGCCTGACCGGACACGCCGCCGCCGGCGACGGTGACAACGATGTCCATCTTACCAACCAGACCGGTGGTGACCAGAGGCTGATTGACAATCAGCTTCAGGGTATCCAGACCAAAGTAGTCGTCGATGTCACGACCGTTGATGATGATGGAGCCGGTGCCGTTCTCATAAACGCGAACACGAGCCACGGAGGACTTCCGACGGCCGGTGCCGTAGTAATACTTCTTCTTGCTCTCGTACATAGTAAGTTACCTCCAATTACAGGGTCCAGGCTTCGGGCTTCTGAGCGGCATGGGGATGCTCGTCACCCTTGTACAGGTGCAGACGGGGCATGGCATTGCGGCCAATGGTGTTCTTGGGCAGCATACCCTTGACAGCCAGCTCCATGGCGTAGTCGGAGCGGTTCTCCATCATGACGCGAGCCTTGGTGTCCTTCAGGCCGCCAATCCAGCCGGAAACACGGTAGTAGTGCTTCTGGTCCAGCTTCTTGCCGGTGAGGATGGCCTTGTCGGTGTTGATGACGATGACGAAATCGCCACAGTCAACGTTGGGGGTGAAATCGACCTTGTGCTTGCCACGCAGCAGGTTGGCGACGGTGACAGCAGTACGGCCCAGGGGCTTGCCAGCAGCGTCAATGACGTACCACTTGCGCTGCAGGGTCTCCTTCTTAGCGAGTGTAGTGGACATATGCGTTCCTCCGATAGGTTAAAATATTTTGACAAATTCAGGCGCAAGGAGTACAATGTCTCCAAGACGCTTGATTTTTATACCACACCAAAAATCAAATGTCAACCTTTATTTTTGGAAAAATTGCGGAATCGTACTTGAACTCCTGAATGCTCTCAAATACTCTTGAATTCTCTTGAATGCTCAGGTGCGATTTTGCGTGATATTGGGGAGAATTTTCAATATGCAGAAGCTGATGGGACTTGTTCGCCGCTGTGTGGACGATTACGATATGATTCGAGACGGAGACAAAATCGCTGTGGGTGTCTCCGGAGGAAAGGATTCTGTGGTTTTGCTGGTGCTGCTGGCAGGACTGAAAAAGTATTTTAACAAACCTTTTGAGTTGGAGGCCATCACCATTGACATGGGCCTTGGAATGGATTACAGTCCGATGGAACGGCTGTGCCGAGAACTGGAGGTGCCGTATCACATTATTAATACTGAAATCGCACCCATTATCTTTGACCATCGGAAGGAGAAGAATCCATGTTCTATGTGCGCTAAGATGCGACGTGGGGCGCTGAATCAGGCAATCCTTGACTTGGGCTTCAACAAGCTGGCACTGGGACATCATTATGATGATGCGGTGGAGACTTTTGTGATGTCTTTAATCTACGAGGGGCGGATTAGCTGCTTCCAGCCGGTGACGGATTTGGACCGGACCGGCATCGTCCAAATTAGGCCGATGCTGTACATCCATGAAAAAACAGTGGACAACTTTGCGGTGCGGCAAAATCTGCCGGTAATCGAAAATCGTTGCCCAGTGGACAAGACCACCAAGCGTGAGGAAATCAAACAACTGGTGTTTGATTTGAGCAAGACATATCCGGATTTGAAAGAGCGGATTTTTGGCGCTATGCAGCGTTTGCCCCTCCCGGAGTGGGCACCCCATGGGCGGTACAAACGGCCCAAGGATCAGTAACGGAAATAAGGTAAAATGATTTTTGGGAAAAGGAGGTGGATATGTGCGTGGATTGATGTGGTTTGCTATTGGCTTTGGGATGGCCTGCGGAATTGGTGGGTATGCCGAAGATACGAATTTGCCGGTAATTGCGGCTGTGGCGGTACTGTGCTTTGCTTCGGCCTTGGTCTTGGGTGTGAAATGGAAACGGTTTCGCCCTGCGGCAGTGGCACTTTTGGGCATTGCAGTGGGGGCGGCATGGTTTCATCTCTACGATGGCGTTTACATGGATAAAGCGGCCCGGTTGGATGGGCAAATCGTGCCCGTTGAGGCAATTGCTACGGACTACAGCTACGATACGGACTATGGCATTGGCGTGGATGCGCAAATGGAAATAGATGGGAAATCTTTTGGCGTTCGGCTATACATCAATGATCACACGCGCTTGAAGCCCGGTGACCGCATTCGGGGCAGTTTTCTTCTGCGCTACACCAATCGCGCGGATGACGCTACCTATCACAGGGGCAATGGTGTGTTTCTTTTGGGGTATCCCCGTGGCGATATCGCAACGGAAAGCTGTGAGAAAACGCCGCTGCCGCTCTTTCCGGCGGTGATGCGGCAAAGGCTGATTGAGACGATTGACCGGGTGTTTCCGTCGGATACGGCCTTTTTTGCAAAGGCACTGCTGCTGGGCGAACGGTCGGATATGGATTATCAGACCAATACTGCTTTCAAAATCAGTGGAATCAGCCACATCATTGCCGTTTCCGGACTGCACGTTTCGATTCTCTTTTCTCTTGTTTTTCTGATTGCCGGAAAACGCCGAGTGCTGACTGCGCTGTTGGGCATTCCGACAATCTTACTCTTTGCGGCGGTGGCAGGCTTCACGCCGTCCATTACCCGGGCTTGCCTGATGCAGATTCTAATGATGCTGGCACTTCTATTTAATAAGGAATACGATCCGCCGACGGCACTGGCCTTTGCGGCATTGGTGATGCTGGCGCTTCAGCCGATGGTTATCACCTCTGCCAGCTTTCAGCTGTCGGTGGGGTGTATGGCAGGTATTTTCTTGTTCTGTCAACGAATTCGGGGGTGGCTGGCGAATTTTGGACTGTGGAAGGATTGGCAGGGCAGAACCCTGAAAAACCGTGTTAAAAACTGGATTTGCAGTGGCATTGCAGTGACCCTCAGTGCACAGTTCTTCACTACACCGCTGGTGGCGTATTATTTTGGAACAATCAGTCTGGTGGGTGTTGTGACCAATTTACTGACCCTCTGGGCGGTGAGTTACACGTTTTACGGCATTATGACGGTGTGTCTGCTGGCTGTCTTTTGGAACTGGGGAGCCGGTGCACTGGCTTGGGTAATCTCATGGCTGGTGCGGTACGTGCTGCTGGTGGCCAGAACGCTGGCACGGTTTCCGCTGGCGGCGGTTTATACCCAAAGCGTTTACATCGTGATTTGGGCCATTATCTGCTATATTTTGCTTCTTCTGTTTCTGTGCTTCAAGAAACGCCAGCCCCATGTGTTGATTCTGTGCGGCGGTATCGGGCTATGTTTGGCATTGATGCTGTCATGGCTGGAGCCAATCATGGACCAATGTCGGGTGACGGTGCTGGATGTTGGCCAAGGGCAGTGCATCCTGATACAGGCCGATGGGAAGAATTATATGGTGGATTGCGGCGGAGATTCCGATACAGAAACGGCAGATTTGGCGGCGGAAACGCTGCTTTCTCAGGGAATCACCCGGCTGGACGGACTGATTCTGACCCACTACGACCGAGACCATTCCGGCGGCGTGGAGTACCTGCTGTCCAGAATTCCGGCGGATGCGGTGTTTTTGCCGTCGCAGGAGGTGCCGGTGACCCTTAATGGGACACAGGTGGTGGTACAGGAGGATTTGGACATCCAATGGGGCGACAATATGCTAACGGTGTTTGCGCCGGTGCTGTCCATGTCCAGCAATGAAAGCGGACTTTCCGTCTTGTTCAGCGGTGAAAATTGTGATATACTTATCACTGGAGATATGAGCACGTTGGGAGAGACCCTATTGCTCCACGAAAAACAGATTCCGGATTTGACGGCTTTGGTGGCCGGTCACCACGGCTCCAAGTCCTCAACAGGAGAGACGCTTCTGGAGGCGACGACACCGGAATATGTGTTTATCTCGGTGGGGGATAATCCCTACGGGCATCCCCATCCGGCAGTGCTGGAGCGGCTGGAGCGGTTCGGCTGCAGGGTCTGCCGGACAGACCACAGTGGAACGATTATTTTCAGGAGGTGACACCATGGCAAAACAAAAATCGGATACCTCTGGCTTTGAACGGCTGAAAGGGGCCATCAAAGCCCAAAATGTGGATAATCTGTATGTTTTCCATGGAGAAGAAGGATTTCTGATGCAGCATTATCTGGAGCTGCTGCGAAAGCTGCTGCTGGATGAACTGACGGAATCGTTTAACTATCATCGCCTCAACAGCGAGACTTTTGATATCCGCACCTTTGCCGATGCGGTGGAAAATCTGCCCATGATGGCGGAGCATACGCTGGTACAGGTGGACGATATCGATTTCTTCAAAATGAATGAGGATAGTCGGGAGAAAATCTGTCAAATCCTTTCGGATATTCCGGAATACTGCACGGTGGTACTGACTTACGTTACCGTAGACTGGAAGCCGGACAAGCGGCTGAAAAAGCTTTGGGAGTCCTTCGATAAATATGGGACCATCGTGGAGTTTGCCAAGCAGGAGCCGAGAGACCTGATTCCATGGATTGGACGGCACTTCGCAAAAGAGGGCAAGCGGATTTCCAATGAGCTGTGCAGCTATCTGATTGACATTACCGGCGGCACGATGATTGCTTTGGAAGGTGAAATTCGGAAAATATGCGCCTATTCCGGTGCGGAGCATATCACCAAGTCGGACATCGATGCGGTGACAGAGCCGGTGTTGGATGCGGTGGTGTTCGACATGACCAATCTACTTGGTGAGGGCAAATACGCCGCTGCGCTGTGCAAGCTGCAGCAATTGTTTAAGATGCAGGAAGAGCCGGTGTTGATTTTGGGCGCAATCGGTGCCCAGTTGCGGAGAATCGCAGTGGCTCGGACGTTGCTGGACAATGGAAAGCAGACCGGTGAGCTGATGAAAATTACGGGGATGAAAGAGTATCCGGCCAAGAAAGCCATGGAGGCCGCACGGCGTTTTCCCTCGAAATTGTGCAAAAAGGCGGCGGAGCTGGTGCTGGAAACCGATAATAAGATGAAAACCTCCTTCGATGAGCCGCAACGGCTGCTGGAGCTGTTGATTCTGCGGCTGGCACAGGAGGCTGGCTGTGGTTAAAATAAAAGAAGCGATTCTGGTGGAGGGGCGTTACGACAAAAATACCCTCAGTCAAATCGTAGATGCAACAATTTTTGAAACCTCCGGATTCGGTATTTTTAAAGATAAGCAAAAAATGAATATGCTGCGCAGGATGGCGGAAAGACGAGGCCTGATTGTTTTCACAGACTCCGATGGGGCTGGTTTTGTGATACGAAATCATGTGAAAAGTGCCATTCCGGCAAAGTTTTTAAAACACGCTTACATCCCAGATATTTACGGAAAAGAACGGCGAAAGGCTACGCCCGGTAAGGAAGGGAAGCTGGGGGTGGAAGGGATGCGTCCGGAAATCATCCTCGAAGCCCTCCGACGTGGCGGCGCTACCATAGAGGGGGAGTCGGCGCAGGGCAGTCCACGCATCACAAAACAGGATATGATGGATTTGGGCTTGTCAGGAGGCAAAGAGTCCGCGGCGAAACGGCTTGCTTTGTTGAAAAAACTGGACTTTCCGGAGCATATGAGCACCAATGCCATGCTTCAGGCGCTGAATTTGCTGTATACGCCGGAGGAATTGCGTGTTATCGTTAAGGAACTTTAAATCATTGTTTAGCGCACTAGCAGCGAAGCTGCCTTGCCTCCCTCTTTGAGGGAGGTGGCACGGCGATAGCCGTGACGGAGGGAGTGTCCTAACGTCTTTTGACACTCCCCCAGTCAAAAACCGGCTTTTACAAAGCCGATTTTTGACAGCCCCCTCAGTGAGGGGGCCAAGGGACGGTGCGAACTTTAGACCGCTAAACGATAATTTATCTTATCAAATGGAGAAACACCATGGTAGATATATCAGTTAACAATTTAACTAAATTTTTCGTGATTGGGGAGAATCTTCTTCAGGGATTGAGCTTTGAGATTCAGGAAGGAGAGTGTGTGGCGATTCTTGGCCGGAACGGCTGCGGAAAAACCACATTGTTCAAAATCCTCACCGGCGAAATGGATTATGACGATGGGGAGGTATTTGTCAATCCCCACAAGAAAATCGGCCTGATTTCCCAGATTCCTCGTTTTCCGGCTGGATATACGGTGGAGGATGTGCTGCGTAGTGCTTATGCGGAACTGCATCGGGTGAAGGTCAAAATGGAAATGCTGGAGCAAGCCATGTCTGCCGGTGCGGGCGACGAGCAGCTGCGAGAGTACGATGCGCTGACCAACCGATTTGAAAGCGGTGGCGGCTATGACATGGACGTGGATGTGGATAAAATTTGCAACGGTTTGGGCATCACGTCTGGGCAACGGTCGCAGCTGTTTGAGAGCCTGTCCGGCGGCGAAAAGACCAGAGTGAATCTGGCACGACTGCTGCTGGAAAAGACCGACATCCTACTGCTGGACGAGCCGACCAACCATCTGGATTTGCGCAGTGTGGAATGGCTGGAGCAGTACATCAACGATTTCAAGGGCACCGTGCTGGCCATCTCTCACGATCGCTATTTTATCGATCAGGTGGCGGATAGAGTCATCGAAATCACCGATGGTCATGCGGAGTTTTATTCCGGTAACTATTCCTTTTACATGGACGAAAAGCAGGCCCGGTTTGACCTGCAGATGAAGCAGTACGAGCAGGAGCAGGCGAAGCTGAAGCAGTTGGGCTACACAGTGGAACGGATGAAGGGCTGGGGTATCAATAACCGCACCCTCTATCGCCGGGCTATGTCTATTCAGCACCGGATGGAGCGGATTCGTAAAACAGAACGTCCAAAAAACGAGAAGACTATGAAGGCCACCTTCGGAGAAAAAGATTTCTCAGGAGATGTAGTGTTCAAAGTGAAGAATTTCAGCAAGGCCTTTGGTGAGCGGATTCTGTTTTCCAATGTGGAGCTGAATGTGGAGGGGGGCGAGCGAATTGCCCTGCTGGGGGACAATGGTACCGGTAAATCTACCTTCATTAAATGCCTGCTGGGTGAGGAGGATTTTCAGGGAAAACTCCAGTTCGGCCCCACGGTGAAGTGGGGATATTTACCCCAAATTATCAAATTCAGTCACCCGGAACGGACGCTCTACGATACCATGCTATACGAAAAAAACTGTTCTCCTCAGGTGGCCCGTGACCGGCTGGGGGCGTTCCTGTTTCAGGGAGAGGATGTGTTTAAAACGGTTGGAACGCTGTCCGGTGGTGAGCAGAGCCGTTTGCGGCTGTGTATGCTGATGGATGAGAAAATCAATCTGCTGATTCTGGACGAGCCGACCAACCATTTGGACATCGCATCTCGGGAATGGATCGAGGCTGCTATCGAAGAATTCGAGGGTGTGCTGCTATTCGTATCCCACGACCGTTACTTTATTGAGAAGTTTGCGGAGCGAATCTGGCTGATGGAGGATGGTAATATCCGGGACTTCAGATGTGGCTATGCGAAATACCGCTCTATTATCGAGCATGAGCAGGCGGCAAAGCCTGTTGATTCTGCTGCGCCGAAGCCAAAAAGAGAAAAACCTAAGGGCGGGACCAAGGAACAGGATAAGCTGATTCGCCGCATGGAGCGTGAAATCGAAAAGCAGGAGCAGGTGGTGGCGGAATTTGACGTGAAGATTGATGCCGCTGCAGCAGATTATCAGGAACTGACCCGTTTGCTTGCGGAAAAGGAAGATGCGGAGATGGTTCTGATGGACTTGATGGAGCAGTGGGAGGCGGCGCAGGATGGCTAAGTTCAAGCGAGAACATACGTGGAATGTGACCATCGACGGTGTGCAGCATGAAGTTTACTGCCGGTTTGAGGGCAACCGCTATGTGCTTTATGCCGATGATGACCATGTGGCGAATGTCTATCGTAAGTCTGTCCACACCATGTGGCAGGGGATGGAGGAGCCGGTTGTCATGTTTGGAAAGCCCTGCATCTTCATTGTCTGGGATGAAAAGCCAGACATTGTGGTGGATGGAAGAATTATCGGACGGAAAATATCCTACGAAAAGGCCTTGAAAAGAAAGAATAACCAAAATGTTATTGCTTACGGCGTCGTCTTCTTTTCCGGTATCCTGCTGTTGCTGGTTCTGACGATACTTCTGATTTTTAGAGGATTCAATATTAATGAGTGGTTTGACGCGCTTATCAGCTGGAGCACCGGTATTTGGATGACGATTTGGGGTGGAAAAAATATGTTTCGATTGACAGGTCGCCCCAAGATGCCTATAATAAGCGAAGACAATAACAAAGGAGCGAATTCAAAATGAGTTGTAATGGTAATTGCAGCAGCTGCGGCAGCGATTGCGCTGATCGCAAGGCGGAGAGCCTGCTGGCAAGCCTGAATCCCAAGGCAAAAGTAAAGAAGGTCATCGCTGTGGTGTCCGGCAAGGGTGGCGTGGGCAAATCCACTGTTACCTCCATGCTGGCGGTGGCAATGGCCAAGAAGGGCAAGCGTGTGGGCGTACTGGATGCAGATATCACCGGCCCCTCTGCACCGACGGCCTTCGGCGTTACCGAATGTCAGGGCGCTAACGAGGACGGCCTGTATCCGGCGATGACCAAGGGCGGCATTCAGGTGATGTCCATCAATTTGCTGCTGGACAATCCCAATGACCCTGTGGTCTGGCGTGGCCCTGTCATCGCCGGTGCGGTGAAGCAGTTCTGGACGGATGTTATCTGGGAAGACGTGGACTACTTGTTTGTGGATATGCCTCCCGGAACCGGCGATGTGCCTCTGACGGTGTTCCAGAGCCTGCCGGTGGACGGTATCGTGATTGTTACCAGCCCTCAGGATCTGGTGAGCATGATTGTGTCTAAGGCCGTAAAGATGGCCAATATGATGTGTATTCCTGTGCTGGGCTTCGTGGAGAACTACTCCTATCTGGAGTGCCCCGATTGCGGTAAGAAGATTGAAGTTTTCGGCAAGAGCCATCTGGACGCTGTGGCGGCAGAGTTCGGCTTGCCGGTGCTGGCACGGCTGCCCATCGACCCCAAGGTGGCGGAAAGTTACGACAACGGTCAGATGGAGTCTGTGGATACGGCCAATGTGGACGGTGTGATTGCTGCAATCGAAAAGGCTGATTGACAAAATGCTGCTGTGGTTCGCCACGGCAGCTTTTGCTTTTGTGCGGTAAATTATCGTTTAGCGGTCTAGCACCGCAAAACAAAATTCTTTGTCATTGCGAGGAGCGAAGCGACGTGGCAATCCGTTCTCTACACACGCTACCGAATAAGCGGATTGCCACGCCAGCGTGCGCGCTGGCTCGC
>JAZQIN010000142.1:0-5592 GCA_045541155.1 Faecousia sp. | reverse complement strand
CTTGCCTCTCCCTCTGGGAGAGGTGCCCCAGTGCGCACACTGGGGCGGAGAGGGTATATAAAGCGCCGAAACCCTCTCAGTCACCGCCTTCGGCGGTGCCAGCTCTCCCAGAGGGAGAGCCAAGGCGGCTTCGCCGCTAGTACGCTAAGCGATAATTTGGCAATTAAAGTAATTTACAGCAAACAAAGGCCGCAGCTTTCGCCGCGGCCTTTGGGGATGTATTACATATCGAAGGGTTCCATGCTCAGGACGGGGTGACCCACCTCGCCCAGATAGTTCAGCAGCTCCTCCGGATCCTCGGTGCAGATGGTCTCGTCCGCAATCATGTCGGTGAAGTTCTCAACACCGTACATATCCAGAGCGGTAGCATCCAGACGCTCACGCATCTGATCCTTCAGCATCTTGGGCATCCAGACGATACGGCCGGGGCCGCCTTCGGCTGCGATGAACTTATGAGAGGAGATGAAGTGCTTGCCGTGGCCCATGAAGCCGGGGGTCTGAACACCGCCGCCGGTCATGGAGGCCATCTCGGAGAAGGTCATGCCCAGAGGGGTCATGCCGGCGTGCTCACGGCAGGTGATGACCACGCCCATGGAGCAGGGCTCCACGCCGCAGATACACTCGAAGCAGCCGCAGGAGGTCATGGGATCCTGGAACAGGGAGTACAGCGTGATCTTCTCCACAGCGCCCTGAGAATACTTGTTAACAGCGGCATCCATGGAATCGTAGCGACCCAGCTTCTCGTCCTGGCAGCCTTCCTTCACGATGGGCTGGCAGGGACCGGCAGGATCCAGCTCCTGGGTAGCCTTGGCATCCAGCCAGGAAACCGCACCACACAGACCCAGACGCTCGGGGGTAACGATACAGACGTGGCTGGGAGAGAAGGCCTGACACATGATGCAGGTGTAGAAGGTGTCCACGGACTCGTCGGTCATGGAAGCCAGACGGGCATCACGGGCATTGAAGACCTCGTTAGCATGGGCACGCAGAGCCTTGTTCTGCTCAGCGTCCACCACGATGGTAACCTGGCACTTGTCCACAACAGCCTCGAACTCGGACTTGACCTTGGCGTACAGCACCTCGCCGATGTGCTTGAACTTGAAGCCGGCCTCGAAATCAGCCTTGCTGATACGGACACGGATCATGTCACGCTGACCGGTGTGCATAACGCCCTCGATGCAGTTGATCCAGCTATGGAACTTACGCTCCATAACGGACTCGAAGTCGGACTGCATGGCCTTGCCGGCCACATCCACGGTGTAGCTGAGGGAAATCTTGGAGCCGACAGGAATCTCGTCGATCTCGGGGCCGATGACGGTGATCTTGTGATCCTCCACCTCGGCGGCTTCCTTGGTCTGAACCAGCTCGAAGCAGTCCACACGGGAGCCATCCACTTCCACCTGCATATCGCCACGGCGGATGATCTCGCCCTCGAAAGCGGTAGCAAAGGACACGGGGATGTCGATCTTGGTAATCTTCAGCTTGATGTCACGAGCCTCCAGAGAGGTGGCGTTCCACTTCTCGGTGTCCAGCTGCTGGATCAGGGACTTGGGCACACGGAACATATTCTCGGTCTCGTTGGAGATAACGGGGAAGCCCAGGCAGATGGCACCGGCACCATAGGAGACGATTTCATCACTGAGGGGCTTGTAGGCGTTGACGAAGGCACGGACACGGTCCATGGTGTACTTGGCCAATGCCTTGAAGTCACCGGGGGTCACGTTGCCGAAAATCAGAGCGGCACGGATGGCAACGCTCACCACGTGGATGACGGACTGCATTTCGTAGCCCAGAGGCACCACACGGACGTTCTCGCCCAGGCTCATGCCGGCATCAGCGCAATGCTTGATGGCATCGCCGGTCAGGCTGACCAGAATGCCCTGACCCTGATAGGACTTGGCCAGCGCCACAGTCTCAGCAGGATCCTCGGCACCGCCGATGATAACGGCAACGCCGGGGATGTCGCCGGTGACCAGCGGCACGCCCAGATTACGGACGAAAGCGTCGGTCAGGTGACCCATCTCAGGCTCGGCATAGGGCTCAGCGCCGTTCAGGTACTTCAGAGCCTCCAGGAACTCCGCACACAGGGCGGAGGCGATGCCGCTGTCGAAAGCATCCTGCAGGCGGTTGTTGCGGGTCATCATGCCCTTGATGGTGTCCATAGCGGCCTTCATCTCACCCAGAGTGGTGATCTTCACGCCGGTGACGCCGTAGTAACAGGGCAGGGAGTAAGCAGTGCCGGGGAAGGACACTGCGCAGCCTTCGCCATTGGCGGCGATGGCAGCATCGATGGCGGCTACGGTACGCTCGTAGTTGTAGTCGTTACCGCCGAAAACTCTATCGAAAAGTGTCACGGTATTTCCTCCTGATAATTTTTTAGCACACCGTCATTCCGAGGGAGCAAAGCGACCGTGGGAATCCGTATTCTCCAAAAAAAGCGGATTGCCACGCCAGTCTGCGGACTGGCTCGCAATGACAGTTGTTAGTTGAAGGTTAGTCGCAATCTAAAATCGCTTTTATCTTTCGAATTTCTTCGATGGCTTTGGGGCTATAGTCGTAAGGTGATTTTCCGTTCCGGTCTGCGTCCATAATCTCCAGATTATAATGTATGAAGCCCAGCAGGTCCTCCGCAGGGATGGAATTTCTGATAAACGCCTCGTCCTGCTCGTCACGAATCTTGTTGGCTACCACACGGACACGCTTCACGCCCAAATCGCTTGCCAGCCGCTTGACGTTGCGGTAGGTCTGGACGGATCTGGCACCCGGCTCGATGACCACAATGAACTGATCCATATTGGCGGCAGTGCCACGGCCCAAATGCTCCAGACCGGCCTCCATATCCATGATCACCACGTCATCCTTGCGGTAGGTCAGGGCGGAGAGGATGCTCTTGAGCATCACGTGCTCCGGACAGACACAGCCGGTGCCGCCTACGTCCACGGTTCCCATCACCAACAGCTTCACGCCGTTGATATCCTTGGAGAATTTCTCGGGGATGTCCGCCACGTAGGGGTTGAGCTTGAAGAACTTGCCGGCCTCGTTGGCACCGGTTCGTTCCTCCACCAGCGTCCGCATTTTGGAGATGGGGATGATGGCATCCACCTCTTCCTGACTCAGCCCCAGCGCCAGACCCAGATTGGCATCGGGATCCACATCGGCGGCAAGGACACAGCGTCCTTCATCGGCATAGAGTCTTGCCAGCGTTGAGGACAGGGTGGTTTTACCCACGCCGCCCTTACCGGTTATCGCTACTTTCATTGGAAAATGACCTCAAATCATGCTGTCATTGCGAGGGCCGAAGGCCCGTGGCAATCTCCCTCCATTTTGGGGATCGCCACGCCAGTGTGCGCACTGGCTCGCGATGACACGGAATTTTTTAGATACCCAGTGCGGCGCGCTTGGCCTCGATGCAGGCGATCATCTTGTCACCCAGCGCATCGATATCGGTATCCACCACGAACTTGGCTTCCACCCATTCCTTCACGCCGTTCTCGCCCTGCAGCAGTTCGGTGACTTCCTCGGAGCCCTTGGAGTAGGGATCAACGCCCAGGAAGGTCTCGATGCCGGTGGCAACGACGTAGTTACCGATGGACACAGCCTTCTCAGACATCCACTCGGGGGCGCAGCCCACCACGGGAACCTGAGAAATGTTGATGCCCCAGTCCTTGGCGATATCGGAAGCCAGAACCATCATACGGGAAATATCCACGCAGGAGCCCATGTGCAACACGGGAGGAATACCAGCCAGCTCGCAAACACGCTTCAGACCGGCGCCGCAGTACTCCTTCGCCTTCTCCGGATCCATCAGGCCCGCCTTACCGGCAGCCTGAGCAGAGCAGCCGGTGGTGATAACGATGATATCGTTCTCCAGCATCTTCTTCATCAGGTCGATGTGGGCGGTATCGGGGCGAACCTTGGGGTTGTTACAGCCGACCATCGCCACAGCGCCACGGAGGACACCGGAGTGGACACACTCAATCAGAGGCTTGGTGGTGCCGAACTCGTCCACCTGAGAGTTGGCAACGCCGTCCAGAACCTTCTTGATGGCCTCGACGGAGTAGCCGACTCTGGCCTTCTGCTTCTGGTTGGGGATGTTCACCAGCTCGGGGGTACGATTCTTGAAGTTCTCAATGGCCATCTTCACGATTGCCTTGGCGTTCTCACCGGCAGTCTCAGCGGAGAAGCGGTAGAACTCGGAGTCGGGCATCCGGGCAATGGGAGAGGTGGTGATGAACTTGGTGTGGAAGCACTTGGACAGGGGGCCCAGTGCGGGGAAGATACACTGCACATCCACAACAATGGCCTCGCAGGCACCGGTGAGCACCACGTTCTCCTGATTCAGGAAGTTACCGGCCATGGGGATGCCGTGACGCATGGTGACCTCGTTGGAGGTACAGCAGACACCGGAAACGGTGATGCCCTTGGCGCCCAGGGACTTGGCGTAGGCAATCATCTCCGGATCATTGGCGTAGTGGACAATCATCTCGGACAGAGAAGGATCGTGACCGTGGACAACGATATTGACATTGTCCTTTTCCATGACGCCGATGTTGGCCTCGGTGTCGATGGGACGGGGCGTACCGAACATAACGTCGGAGAACTCGGTGCCCATCATGGAACCGCCCCAACCATCGGACAGGCCGGCACGCAGCGCCTGACGAATCAGAGCCTCAGGCAGGCTGGAGCAACCCATATGGGTCATATGCATAGCGGTGGCGATTTCACGGTCGATGGCACGGGGCATGATTTCAGCCTTGCGCCACAGCTCCTTGGTGTGCTCGGGGGCACGCTGTGCGAACTTCTGCTCGCCGAAGGGGAAGCCGTACTCCAGCAGGCCAATCTCAGCCATCTCGTGGGCCAGAGCATAGATATCCTTGCCCTCGGTCTCCACGCCCCATTCCTTGGCGATGCGCAGCAGCTTATCGGGGTCCTTGACCTGATAGTTGCCGCCTTCCTTGGTCTGGTGCAGGGTGTGCATAATCTCACGACCGTGGTCGGAGTGGGCGGCGGTGCCGCCAACAGTGAAGCGCTGGTAGTTACGGGCGACGATGCCGTGAACATCGCAGCCGCAGATACCACGGGGTGCCTTCTTGGTGATGCGGCAGGGACCCATGGAGCAGATACGGCAGCAGGTACCGCCTTCGCCGAATCCGCAGTGAGGAGTCTGATTCTTAGCACGCTGCTGCCAGGTATCCGCGCCGACCTTGGCGGCGTTCTCCAGCAGAGAATTTGTAGCGGCTTCCATCTCCTCGACGGTGGTTGTAAATGCCCAATCCTTCAAAGTGATTTCCTCCTAATTACTTTGTATTCCTTTATGTATCAGATACCGTACATAGTGTATCAATGTTATTCTAACCCTTTCCGAGCAGAATGTCAATCGCTGTTTTACCAATTTTCCGCATCCCCCACAGGGGGATAGAAAAATGCACCGTTTTTTGCGTCTGATTATGGTAAATTATCGTTTATGGCATTGCTGACGCAATGCAATGCAAAATTCAGAATGCAAAATGCAGAATAAATGGTGTCGGCGTTGCCGACAATATATCATCATTTCCAAAGGAAATACAATCATTTTGCATTCAGCATTCTGCA
>JAZQIN010000141.1:0-21747 GCA_045541155.1 Faecousia sp. | reverse complement strand
GATGCTACCGGCTCTCTGGAGGTCACCTTCGAAATCGACCCCGAGAACATCTTCGATCAGGACTACGAGAACATTGACTACACCGTTACCACCGCTCCCGTTTCCGTGATTGTTCCCTGCAGCCACGATTGGGAAGCTGCTACCTGCGCTGCTCCTAAGACTTGCTCACGGTGTGGCGAGACCAGCGGGGCTACGCTAGACCATCAGTATAAGGTTAGTATTACCCCGGCGGAAGGAACGGAGTCTGCGTTAGCAACCTATTCCTGTATCGATTGTGGCGTTAGTTATGAGATGAGTGCAGTGGCCTCTGGCATTTGCGGTGATAGCCTAACATGGGTGCTGGATGCTGAGGGTGTGCTTACCATTTTTGGTACTGGGCCTATGACAGACTTTGGTTATTGTGAATCACCTTGGTATGATTACAGGCTTTCTATTAAGAAGGTTATTATTGAGGACGGCGTTACTTCTATTGGAGACGAAGCGTTCTCTGGTATGTTAACAAATCTGACTGAAGTTTCAATTCCAAATAGTGTTACTATTATTGGAAACAATGCATTTGACACCAGCGGCTTGACGAGTGTAAGCATTCCGGAGGGGGTGGAACACATTGGAGATTTTGCATTCCAGGATTGCTGCCTGACTAGTGTATCTATTTCCTCGAGTGTAACCCACATCGGAGCGTATGCATTCGATGAATGTGAATTTTTGACTCGGTTTTATGTAGATGAAAATAATCTCAATTATTATAGCGATGCATCAGGCGTGTTGCTTACTGCAGATAAAACCGTACTGATTCGAGCGCCAGGCATGCTTGCCGGGACATATGACGTACCGGATACTGTCAAAATCATTGATAGCTTTGCATTTTCCTTTTGCAAAAGCCTTGTTAGCGTCACTATTCCCGAAAGCGTCATCTGTATTTCTAATTGCGCATTCAATTTTTGTACATCGATGAGTCAAGTAGTTTTCTTGGGCACTCCCGATATCGGGCAATATGCTTTCGGTTCTGTCAATGCGGTTGTTAATGCGCCTTGTTCTTGGTCGGCAGATTTGCAGCAAGATTATGGCGGAACCTTGACTTGGGAAGTATCCCATGACTATGAATCTGTGATTACGGAACCGACTTGTACAGAAAGTGGTTATACGACTTACACCTGCTCTGGTTGTGGTGACAGCTATGTTGCAGATGAAGTTGAGGCGCCTGGGCATAGCTATGAGGCGGTGGTTACTGCGCCTACTTGCACCGAGGAGGGGTATACGACTTATACTTGCTCTGTATGTGGCGATAGTTATGTTTCAAATGCCGTTTCTGCTGGGCATAGCTATCAAACCGAAGTGATTGTACCCACCTGTACGGATGGCGGATTTACCCTTTATACCTGCGCTGGTTGCGGGGATTCCTACATCGCAGACGAGGTGGATGCTTTGGGGCATCAGATGGTGGACGGAATCTGCGTGAATTGCTATAACTACTATGAAGCGGCCCAGTTGGTAGACGGCGTGTATGAATTGTACACCGCAAATCATCTTTACTGGTTTGCCCAGGAAGTGAACAGCGGCAATAATTCCATTAACGGCATACTGATGGCGGATATCACTGTGAATACGAATGTTCTGACGGAAGACGGTGCGTTGAATGGTGACGGCAGCGGTTTCCGGGTTTGGACGCCGATTGGAACAAGCTCCTGCCAATATACCGGAACCTTTGATGGAAACGGTAAAACTGTTTCCGGACTGTATTTCAATGATTCCTCCAAAGGCAATGTCGGTTTCTTCGGATGTATCGACACTGCAACTATTCAAAATCTAAGCCTGAAGGATTCCTATTTCTATGGCTATTCTTCTGTTGGCGGCATTGTGGGTGGGCTGTATTATGGTACAGTGAGCCATTGCACCAATAGTGGCAGCATCAGCGGAAGTTACAAGTATGTTGGCGGCATTGCGGGCCATCAGTATGAGGGTACAGTGAGCAATTGCACCGATAGTGGCAATGTTAGCGGCTATCAGTATGTTGGCGGCATTGCGGGGTATCAGTATTATTGCACAGTGAGCAATTGCACCAATAGTGGCAGGGTTAGCGGTGATTATTATGTTGGTGGCATTGCGGGCTATTGGAATAGAGGCACAGTGAGCAATTGCATCAATAGTGGCAACGTTAGCGGCGCTGGTAATGGCGAAAGCGATGGAAGTTGTGTTGGCGGCATTGTGGGCTATCAGTATGAGGGTACAGTGAGCAATTGCACCAATAGTGGCAGCATTAGCGGCGATAATTATGGCGATTGCGATGGTTATCGTGTTGGCGGCATTGTGGGCGAGTGCAATCTTGGCTCAGTATACAATTGCACCAATAGTGGCAGCGTTAGCGGCAGTAGTTATTACCATGATTGCCATCTTGGTGGCATTGTAGGCAGTCAGTCTGGAGGCACAGTGACAAATTGCACCAATAGTGGTATCGTCAGCGGAAGTAACAAGTATGTTGGCGGCATTGTTGGCTATCAGGATAGTGGCACAGTGCGCAATTGCACTAATAGCGGCAGCGTGAGCGGTTGGAGTTACATTGGTGGCATTGTGGGCTATCAGAATAGAGGCACAGTGAGCAATTGCGCCAATAGCGGCGGTGTCAGCGGCAGCAGTTATTATGTCGGTGGCATTGTGGGCTGTCAGGAGAGTGGCACCGTGAGCAATTGCGCCAATAGTGGCAGCGTGAGCGGCAGCAGCTATTATGTTGGCGGCATTGTAGGCTATCAGAATGGCACAGTGAGCAATTGCTATTATATTTTCGGCATTGTGAAGGACGGCAACGGCACCAATCAGTTTGGTATCGGCTGCGAGACACAGGGTAGCTATGTGCGGGACACCAGTGGTCAAACCACCATGAAGACTACCGCCCAATTCGTTTCCGGCGAGGTTTGCTATCTGCTACAGCAGGCTGCTCCGGATGCCGGATGGGGACAGGGAATCGGTGTGGATCCCGTACCTGTCCTTGGTGGAACACCGGTGTGTACTCCTGAAAACGGTTATGTGCACAACTATGAGGCAACGGTTACTGCCCCCACTTGCACCGAAGCCGGTTATACCACGCATACCTGCTTATGTGGTGATAGCTACATTACAGACGAGGTTGAGACGGTAGAACACAGCTACGAAATCACAGTAACGGCACCTTCTTGCACAAAGGAGGGATATACGACCCATACTTGCTCTGTATGTGGTGATAGCTATGTTACAGATGAGGTTGCAGTAATAGGACACAGTTATGAAATCACGATAACCGCGCCCACCTGCACCGAGGACGGCTATACGACTTACACCTGCACAAACTGCGATCATTCCTATCAAGACAACACAGTTTCTGCAACGGGACACAACTATAATGCGGTGGTGACTGCACCGACCTGTCTGGAGGAAGGCTACACCACCTATACCTGCGTGGTTTGCGGAGATGGTTATGTGGGAGATGCTGTTTCCGCTACGGGGCATACCTTTGAGAAATGGGTGCTGTCTTTGATGCCCACCTGTGAGGCTGATGGTGAAATTTCCCGTAAATGCGCTTACTGTGAGGAACAGGAGTTTGGTGAACTGGATGCCTTTGGTCATAATTATGTTGATGGCTTTTGCACCGCTTGTGGCGCAATGGACCCGGACTTCGTGGAAGTTGTAGTTCCCACCCTGACCCTGACGGCACCCAGCTTGTCCTTCGAGGATGAGATTATTTACAACGCCTACTTCACCGTGGACGATATGTCCAGCGTTGTGGAAATGGGTATGATTACCTTCAATTCCCGTCTGACCGACGGCACCATCGCCGATGCTGTGGACATCATCCCCGGCTACTTTGCTAGCGGCTCCACATACTCCGTCAGTTCCAACGGCATTCCCGCCAAGAATCTGGGTGATGCCCTGTACTTCAAGGCCTACGCTAAGCTGACCGACGGCAGCTATGCCTATAGCTCTGTGGCTGGTTACAATGCCGTTGCTTATGCCAACGCCATTTTGGGTAGCTCCAGCTATGGCAACGACATCAAGGCTCTGGTGGTTGCCATGCTGAACTACGGCGCAGCGGCACAGGTTCAGTTCAACTACAAGACAGACAGCTTGATGAATGCAGGCATTAGCGCCGAGCATCAGGCACTGGTCGCAAAGTACGACGAGAGCATGATTAATGATGTGGTTAAGGCGGACAGCTCCAAGGTGGGCATCTTCGTCCACAACGGCGGCTACACGGCTATCAACCCCTCCGTCTCCTTCGAGGGTGCATTCTCTATCAACTATTACCTGACCACCAAGTACACCCCCGACGCAGTTCCCGCTTTCTACTACTGGGATGCTGAGACCTATGCTTCCGCTGATAAGCTGACCATCGAGAATGCTATTGGCAAGATGACCACCGCCGAGTACAATGGCAACTGGATAGGCATGGTTTCCGGCATCGCAGCCAAGGAGATTGACGAGACTTGCTACGCTGCTGCAGTCTACACCTACGGCGGCACCACCTATGTCACGCCGATTCTGGCCTACAGCCTGGGCAGTTACTGCGAGACTATCGCTGCCGACGGCAACGAACTGGGCGCAGCTACTGCGGTCTATGGCTACTACGCAAAGGCTTACTTCAACTAACTAACGAAACGTGGACAGAATTTCGGTTCTGTCCACGTTTCCGCTGGGCTTATTGGAGGACGTAGTTTCCTTAAAATCGAATATATATCATAACTGTGAGCCTGGTAGTATTAATCGTCATCAGGCATCATTATTTTGGAGGTTATGATATATGAAACAGAAAGAAATCCGAGTCTTGATGGTGGAGCCGGGGAAACATCCGAAGGTCACGACGCTCATGGATGATTTGGACAGTTTGCAGAAGGCTGTGAGCATCGGAGCCGACTACCAGGGGCTTATCGAAATCATCAGCATCGGAAACGGCGATTGCATCCTCTGCAACGAGGAAGGTAAACTGATCGGTTTGGATGGCAACCGGCGTTTGGGTGATGACATCATCGTGGGCGTATTCTACATCATGAGCGAAAGCGAGGAAGGAGAACTGGTATCCCTGTCGGAAAAGAAAATCAAGTTCTATGAGAGACGTTTCTGGGAGCCGGAGACTTTCGACCGTGCAGATATCGAGGATACGCTGTTCTTCAGCTTCATCTAAGGCTGCAGTCTTGCAAAAAAAGAATGCACAAAGCGAAGACTCCCTTGTTGACCGTTATGGAGAACAAGGGGATCTTTTTTTAGCCAGCGTACAATTCCTTCGCCAAATGGGCTCCGAGGCGGACTCCGTCAAGAAAGGCTCGTTCTACACCGGTGCATTGGATCTGGCACACGAGGGAGAATACCGCATTGTTCATATCAAGACTAACATCCTGCAATAGATCATCCAATCGTTGATAGGCTTGCTTGACCTCTTCTGGATCATCGGTTTGCGTTTCTGCGTATGCAGTGTAGAGCAACTCTAACACGGAGCACAGGTCGGTGTTCTGAGCATCCAATGGATGCTCCATCAGTTGCTGCCGGAAGAGCTGACTGACGGCTTGTGTGATGTTTACGCTGTTTTGTTTATCCATGATCGACCTCCTGTGATGTCAGGAACACACAAAACCCCGTTTTTTCTGTGTTCCTAAGATACAATCCCTGCCCGTGCCTTTGGGCAGGGATCTGACGGCTCATGCAGAAACTTCTTTCTTAATAACCTTCGGTCCGCCCTTTTTCTTAGGGGGAGACTTAGGTTCGACAGGTTCTGTCGTCGAAAGAAGCTCGTCAAGACGAAGCTCTGCAATGTGCCATTTTCGAACAGCGGGGCAAAGAGGGTGTAACAATTTGGCCTTTCCGGATGCACTGGTCAGGCACTTGAGTTTCTTTTCGTAAGGCCGCAAAGCGGTTAAGACTTGGGTAGACCTCTCCTGGAATACTTGAAGCTTGTTTTTACCTACACCGGGAGCGTAGATCACTTCGTCAGCATCTTTCACTGCATCCAGGATGGCCTTCATGTTCTCGGGATCTTCCGGTTCTGCTTGACTCAGCGTAAAATCGCCCAAAGTAGCAAAGAGATTGACGATGGAGACGGAACCGAAGCCTAATGCTAAGGCATTATTAAGTACGAGACTCGTAGTAGAATCCATAGCAACGCCAGAAGCGATGGACGGCACTAACATGATGATTGCCAACGTGGGTAGCGATGTATCCCAGGTCTTCTTGAGCAGATAACGCTTGGTGCTAGTGTCATCAAATACAGCTTCGGTGGTAAGTGTCGTCGTAATTGTGTTCATGATCAGTCCTCCAGTTCTGAAAGTATTGGTTCAGGGCAAATATCGATTGGCATATATACAAGAATGCTATAGTCGTTGTTCATGATGAACAATGCAGATGTGTAACCAGTTTTGCCAATCCGGGTAGCCCACTCGCAAGGGTGTACGGTATAGTCGATGATTTCTTTGAGTGCGGGAAGATTGTTAGAGTCATCGACAAGGATGGAACATCCACCAGACTCCCAGTAATTCCTGTCTTCGCCATACTCGCAATCGAGCACAACTAGGCCCTGTGTTACCTCAGTGCGCACCTGCTTGGGAATGGACGAGGGGAGTGTGGGAATCTCACTAACGAGACCAATTCGGTAAAGCATTGATAATAACCTCCATATAAAAATATCAGCGCATAAGGCCCGCTGCCCTATGCGCTATCAGAATTATTATATATAGACATAAATCCGGCATTTACAGAGGAGTTAGTCGCACATCTGAACCGGAGAATGGAAGCATTTAGATATAACGTAACAAAAAGAGCGCAAGCGGTATCTATCAGAACTGCTTGCGCTATATCAAATTGGCTGTATTGCACAAAACACATACATGACATTTGTACAATACGACCTATAAAAAGTTCTTGACAGGGGTTTAATACATTTGGTGGCAAAACGGAAACTTTTTGTGGCTTATACAGAATAGACAAATGAATTGATTCTGTGTGTGGGTTAGGAAGTCGATGGAGGCTAGGTGCTGTGCAATAAGACACATTAATTAAGGTTGTATTTATAGAAAATATAGAAAAGCTGAACTTTTTGAGTGCAATTTTGTCGATTTTCGAATTTGTATAATAGTGTTAGAAACTAAACGGCAATGGAAATCGATAATTTCGGGTGTGGATTGATGATATTGCCGTTTAGGGTGAGAGTACGTTCTGAGAATGGAGGCGAAACCGACATAGGAGCCACCTATGTTGATGACGTTGCCATGACTGGAGCATCGATGGACGCTGAGGATCCAAGCGTGCTGGTACCTATTTTGAATACTTAACATCGATTCGGCTGTTGAAACTGATATCAATTATTATACATCTAGTGTGAAAATGACACTGATTACATTATTTCATTCTAATATACTACACCCATCCAAAAATGTCAAGAAATGGAGGGGCTTAAAATGCCTTTATTAAACACAAAGAAAATTCCCACCAAGAAATCCCCCGCCTCTGTCGCTGATATTATTGTCCGCCGTAGCCAGCGCCAGCAGAAGGCTATCCCAATGCTGACTGCTGACAAAGTTCCGGCCGGAACATATCACTCGGTCATTCTGGCAGTAAAAGATGCGGTTAGCGACGAGGGTAAACCTATGGCTGATGTCATCTACCGCTTTACAGGTCCGAATGGCAAAGCTGTAGATGCGAAAATTCGTTATCCGGTAGTGGGATATCATATTGAGCGCCTTATAGATGCGCTGATTGATGCCGGACTCCCTGAAGGTTCACCTCTGACGGATGCTGTCGGCGTCGAGGAAGACGTTACAGTCGTTTATCCACAGGAGGGCGCACTGGGTAAAATCAAGACCCGTAGTCCTGCGAGCAAGGTTGTCCAGGCTATACCTCAGAAGCCCGTTCCAAAGAAGCATCCTCAACGTGTTATGGATGATGTCGATGAGGAAGATATCTCCGAGGATGTGGATTCGGAGGACTTGGACACAGAGTTCGATGATTTCCTCGAAGTGGACGAAGATTAAAGCTAGCGGTGCGGGGGCATCCCTCTCCGCCCCCGCACCCTGCAAATTGAATAGTTAAATATTAGGAGGTAACATTTTATGAAATCCGAAGCTGATGCAACGCTTATGCGTGAAATTCTTGACGAATATGTGCGGTTCTACACCGATGAGGATAACCCTTCAAAGGTTTATGTTGAGTACCCTTGCTACAACGGCGCTACTGCATTGGAGTCTGTTGACAGTAAGATGTTCAATGCGTTTTTAGGCCATCAGTATAGAGAGGAGTCCGATGAAATGATTGCGCCTGATTTTTCGGAACTACTGGAAATTCAGGTACAAAATCTGAGTTATCGGCAGAACAACACCATTCGGGTGCATCGCCGTGTTGCTGGTAGTATCAGTAGTGGTAAAATTGCTTATTTCCTGGCCGATGCTCGCTGAACAACCTTGCTGATTACTGCAGAAGGTTGCAAAAAAGGACGCAGTAAAAAGCTGAAGTTCCTCCATGTACCAATAGATGATGCGCAGGTAGAGCCAAAGGTAGGCGGCGACCTACTCCAGCTGATGTCTAAGTATGTCAACATGGCTCACGATGAGTTTATCCTTTTTGTGGTGTACTTAGTACAGGGCTTCAGTCGCAGCAGCAGCCATTTCTGTGCGATTCTTTCATCAAGTAAGGGCACGGGCAAATCCACCCTGACAAAGCTGATTCGTGCAATTCTGGATCCTGCAAAGACCGGTGTGGCGCTTATGCCAAGCAACGAAGGTGACCTAAAAACCTTACTGGCCAACAGCTACCTGGTTTGTTTCGACAACACAGCTGCTCTCAGTATGAAGATAAGTAACGTTCTATGTGCGGCTATAACAGGCTCAAGAGAAGCCAAGAGAAAGCTGTACACCGATGCTGACCAGGTTGTCCTAAATCTCCACAACATGGTGGTTATTAATGGTATCGACATCGTGCCCTACAAAAGTGACCTTGCCGAACGTTCACTACTATTTGAACTGTTGCCCATCTCCAGAGAAAAGCGCAAGACCGACTCAGAGTTTTGGAGTGATTTTGAAGCCGATAGGCCGCTGATTTTGGGAGCTATATGCAATGTGCTTGCAGAGGCTATGAAGTTATTGCCCACAATTAATGCAACAGGCTTACATCGCATGGCTGACTCCAACAAGGAAATGTTGGCCATCGCTCTGGCGTTGGGAGTTTCTGAGACGGATTTTCAGAAAATCCTGTGGGACAACACTAAGAAGCTGCAGGCGGCTTATGCTAACAACAATCCCTTTGTGGACTGTATCGCCTCCTTCGTTAAACTGAAAGGCACGATTTGCAAGCCCGCTGCGGAGGTTTATGGCGAAATTTTGGCCAGCATTCCCGGCAACAAGAATTTCTTCCCTGATTCACCCTCTGCGTTTAGTAGACGTCTGAACGAGGAGAAGGATGCTCTGGAACAGGTGGGGATTCGTTTCTCGAAGGCTAAGCGTTCTGATGCCAACTACATTAAGCTGGAGAAAATTCCCAAGAGTCAGTTAACCAAGGCCCAGAAGGAGGCACTGGCCCGCAATGCTTCTGTGGACAATGTCTCCATGGAGGAATGAGGCTTTTCCTTTGATTTCCTGGCAAAAGCACCGCTGGAGGCAGGAGGCACCCCCTGTGAGTTTGCTGTGGAAACCCTTATTAAGCGGCAGAATTGCCAATCGACGTTAAGGCGGTTAATGGCCGTTCTGCCGCATTTTCACTTTCAATCAACAGGGACATCATGCATTTGCCGCTTTTGACGTGTTTTAACATGGTTTTAGCGTGTATTTGACCCTATTTTGAAAATACCGACAGAAGATAATTGGAGGAAGAAAAAATGATTGCTATCGAAAATTTGAACAACACAAATAATTGGAACCTGCTGTTTGAGAACGTAATGCTCAACGACACCTGTGCTCCCGCTTCAATCTTGTCCTACTATCTGGACGATGTTGAGGATAATGGCACCATCTTCTGCCCTTTGGGCTATGCGCTGTATAAAGTGATTGGTCATGCTATTCGTGAGGAAGCCGAGGCCTTTGATGCAGCTGTGGAAACCGGCCTAATGGGTAGCGCCATCCGTACCTATGTTAATGCAGCGCTGGATGTTTGGGAAAACTGGGATCTAATGAAGAATGGTGTTCTGCACCTCATGGCTGATCCTCGCCTAAGAATCTTTATCAGTTGCTACAACCGTACCTACATCAAAAATCTGAAGGAAATTGATGATGAGGATGCCTGGTATGCCACTGTAGAACGCTTGAATGAGGCCGTGAACCAGACCGTTCCCAAGGGTTACTGAGATTAGTTTTTTTCTGTAAAAGCGCCTCCTGCCTCAACCGGTGGTTTCTTGAAGCTGAACAAGAGAAAACTGCTGGCTGGGGTAGGAGGCATCATGAGCCGAAGTTTTGGCGGCTACGTTTATATATTATTAATATGGTAGTTCTAAGGAGGAACGAAAAAATGAAGATGTTGACCCCTTACGATGTAGCGGCAATAACTGGGCTGCCCTATGCCAAGGCGCTGCTGCTTATCAAGAGCATGAACCACATTCAGATTGGAAATCGCTACTATGTCAGCGAAAAGACGCTGACTGCGTTTCTGAATCCGAGTACACCCATTTTGATCGAGGAGGAATAAGAGAATGATTACCACTGGAAGTATCAGACAAAGAAGACCGAAGGTTTGGCAGATCACCATTGAACTGCCCAAAGACCCCATCACCGGCAAGCGTAATCGGCGGTATCGTACTGTTGAGGGTACGAAGAAAGAGGCTGAGCGTGCCATGCACGAGTTCATCACCGAGTTGGAGAAGGGCTATTACGTCGCTAATAGCAACATATCCATTACCGTGTGGGTGAACACCTGGCTGGAGGTTTACATCATCCCCAATGTTTCTCCTACGACCCTGTCCCGGTATCAGGGCATGATTAAGCGTTACATCAATCCTGTCATAGGCCATAATCCTGTACAGCAGCTGACCACGCTGGCTGTGCAGTCATGGGTCAATGGCTTGAAGATATCTCCTTCGTCTGGCAAGGAAATGTCGGCAGCTACAATCAAGCATGCTTACCATGTTCTCAAGGGTGCTATGGACAAGGCTGTACTGGCTGGCATTATTTATCGTTCACCCTGTACTGGCATTATGCTCCCTAAGGGTCAGAAGAAACAGGCCGTCATCTACGATGAGAAGCAGATTCGGCAGTTGCTGGATGCGGCGGCTGGTACAGAGATGGAACTGGTTATCGACATGGAGCTTTGCTTAGGCGTTCGCCGTGGAGAGCTGTTGGGCCTGGAGTGGGGTGACATTGACTGGGAGCATAATCAGGTGAAGATCATCCGTAATCGTGTCGTAGTGGATGGCAAGTCCGTGGTCAAGGAACCGAAGACTGCTACCAGTGTGAGAACCTTGGATGTACCGCTGCCTCTGATGCAGAAGCTGAGAAAACACAAGATGCAATGTCTATCCAACAAACTACGTCTGGGTAAAGCC
Source organism: Faecousia sp. (assembly GCA_045541155.1). Classification (GTDB taxonomy): domain Bacteria; phylum Bacillota; class Clostridia; order Oscillospirales; family Oscillospiraceae; genus Faecousia. The sequence goes on along the minus strand of JAZQIN010000141.1, from coordinate 10,271 downwards.
TATACTGTGACCGACTATATAATCGTCCATCCGGATGGCAAGCCGATTTATCCAGAATACTTGAGTCAGATGCTTACCAAGTTGCAGGAGAGAGCAGGTCTACCCAAGTGTCGGTTCCACGACCTCAGACACCTGTGTGCGTCAATCATGCTGTTACAGGGTGTTAACGTCAAAGTAGCCCAGGAGCGTTTAGGTCACAAGGACATTGCTACCACCATGAACATTTACAGCCACGTTCTACCTTCCTCTGCCAAAGACGCAGCAGACAAGATTGGACAGCTGGTGTACGCCGTCTGAGTCGGTAAGCTTTGCGAAAATGGGTTTTGGATGCCACGTCGGCCAGTAGTCGGCTACTGCCGTCCTGAGCACATGGAACTCCAAGGCGATGTTCGACAGGTCTGAGGTCATGACCCGGCTTCAAGTCCCGCCTCGCCCACCAAAGAGACAGTCGAAAGGCTGTCTCTTTTTTTGTAAGTAATGCTATGCCATAACCGATAAATACCCCTGATTTTCCAATAAAAACGGAAAATCAGGGGCTTTTCTATGCTGTTAAGTTATCCTTACTTGTTTGTAACTATTATCACCATTCCTGTCGGCCATGTCGACGGTTGGTCGGTCGACAAGTAAACAAGGATTACCGACCATTCTGAGTCGATGGATAGACTTATCACTAAAAAATTCTTGTTTATATACGTATATTCGAAAAAAGTACAGTTATTAATTACTAAGAACTTGACTTTACTCTTATGAAGTGCTATGTTAAATCTAGTAAAAAATGTAAAGTTTTCATGCGAGAATAATGTGAAATTTTATTTATCGGGAAACGTATTGTAGTAACTAATCGGCAAGGGATTAGAGGTTAGATGTTGATTCCGTTGGAGGGGAGGCGTGTTTATTGAAGGAATCAAGCAGATTCAGAAAGCATTATTTGGCGATAAAAATGAAAGGGGTAGATCAATGAAAAATCAAAACGGAACTTGCAGGCGGCTTCTGGCGATGCTGCTTATTTTGGTTTTGGTGGCGGCGAATGTACCTCTCCCTGTGACCGCGGAGACTGTGAACGAAGATGTGGTGACGGCAGAAACTGCCACTACTGAGGAATATATCGAAATCCGCACTGTAGAGGACCTCGATAACGTCCGAAATGATTTGACCGCAAACTACATTCTGATGAATGATATTGACCTGACTGAGGCTACCAAGTCGGGTGAGGGCTGGAATCCCATCGGTGGCAGCAGTGCTTTTTCTGGTATTTTTGAAGGCAATAATTATAACATCACTGGTATGCGTATTAATACCTCCTATACCTATGTAGGGTTGTTCGGAAATGTCAGTGGTACTGTTAAGAACCTGACAGTGGGAGGCAATGTCAAAGGAACCACATACACCGGCGGAATTGCAGGTTATTGTACCGGCACCATCAAAAACTGTGTCAATCAAGCTTCGATATATGGAAGTCCCAGTGGCAGATATGCATATATCGGCGGAATTATTGGCATGGGAAACAGTTCCACCCGGATAACTAACTGTGTGAACACCGGCTATATTAGTGGATATACTAATGGAGACAAGGTTTATGTTAGCGGTATTGTTGGATATGGTGCAGCCAGAGTATCATCTTCGTACAATACCGGAAAGATTTTTGCTGAAGCATATGGCTGGTTTAGTACAACGATTACGGGCACCTCAACGTACATAGGATACTGTGCTGTTTCGGGTATTGGCTACGAATGTGTGGCATATGATTGCTATAATGCCGATACATTAAAGGTAACTTATGAAAGCGACGGGTGGGCCAATGGGTCGGTATACGGCATTGGAAATAACAAAAACACCCGTTGCTACAATGTAGGTGCAATATCCGATGGAGAGCGTATTGGCGGTACTACCAACACCCATTGCTACTATTTATCCAGCAGTTATTCCGTTTCTAAAAGCGGGACTGGTATGACCGGGGCACAGATGAGGGACAAATCTAAGTTTACCGGCTTCGATTTTGTGAATACTTGGTGTATAGATTCCAAATCTGCATACCCCTATCCCCAGCTTCGTATGGATGTCGCATTGGTCAGTTTGGTGGCCCCGCCCAATAAAACAGAATATTTGACCGGCGATGAGTTGGTTTTGGACGGCGCTGTGATTTATGTACAGCGTAAAAACGGCGATGCCATGTTGCTGAATGTGACCGCTGATATGGTTTATGGTTTCGACAGCAATACTCCTGGGGAGCAAGCCATTACTGTTTTTTATCGTGGTCAGAGCGTCACCTTCCCCATTACCATGACGGAGCGACCTGTGGTGACGTCGATTGCCCTGTCTGCTCTGCCGACAACCACCCTATTTTATCAGGGTGATTCCCTCGATTTTTCCGGTGCCCAGTTGGATGTTGCTTATTCTGACGGAACCCTAAAGACCATTTCCGTTACCGACGATATGCTTTCCGGTGGTGACAGTTACAGTACAGGCAAACAAACCATTACAGTAACCTACGAGGGGGTGACGACTTCTTTTGAAATTGAGGTTGTCCCCATTGCTGTTAGCGGTCTGCGTTTGGCCAGCGCACCATCCAAGCTGACCTATCTGGAGGGGGAGGAGTTGGATTTGACCGGTATGATTCTATATACCGTGATGAACAACGGCGCCGAAATTGCTGTCAATTCCGGTTATACTGTGTCCGGCTATGCCTCCACTCCCGGCACACACACCGTTACCATTAGCTACATTGGCCATGCAGTGAGCTTTGACGTGACAGTGCGAGAGAAGTCTTTGGTGAAGATGGTAATGGAAAGCGCCCCTACCCGCACCGAGTATACCTCCGGGCAGGCCTTCGATGCCACTGGTCTGAAGCTGGTTGGCACCTATGACAACGGCGATGTCGAAGTTATCACTGATTATGAAATCTCCGGATTTGATACCTCTGTCGGCGTTAAAACCATAGTTGTGAGCTTTGGAGGTATGTCTGTTTCCTTCGAGGTGACCGTCAGCGGTTATAGCATTACAGGCTCCATTAAAAGCGATGCCTCTGACGGTGCGGTTACCATTCGTCTGATGCAGGATAGAGAGGAAATCGGTGCTGTCACCACCAAGGAAGATTCCTATGTGCTGCAGAATCTTTCTGTGGGTACATATCAGCTTGAGGTTTCCAAGAATAATCACGCTACCAGAACCTATACGGTCACGGTGGCAGCTGAAGATGTTTCTTTGCCTGTGGAAATCAACCTGTTGGGTGACGCCAATTGTGATGGCAAAGTGAACATGAAAGACTGGAACCAGCTTTATGAGCATCTGAATGAGGTTTCGGAGCTGACTGGGTATGAATGGCAATGCGCAGATGTCAACGGTGATGGTAAGGTCAACATGAAGGACTGGAACCGAGTGTATGAACATCTGAGTGAAACCAAACCTCTTTGGTAAACGCCGTATCTATCGTAAATTAAAGCATATATCATAATAATGAGCCTGATGGCCTTTGTTGCCATCAGGTATCATTTTTGGAGGTTATGATATCTGAAACAGAAAGAAATCCGAGTCCTGATGGTGGAGCCGGGGAAGTATCCGAGGATGACTGTACTGCAATATGAAATAAGAAACTTTTTTCTTCGATACTTATTAGGAGAACTGTTTCGTTATGGGTGTGTATTCGCTTTTCTACAAGCGGGAGGAAATTTTTATTCTTTCGGTGGTTATTGCAAACGCAGAAGTCAGATAGAAAATATAGAAATTTTGCCTTGTAATGATTTGGTAAATTGACAAGCAGGTGAGATGGATGTATAATTATGTATATGCTGGCTTGCTTTTAGTAGATAATTATGGACAGTTTAACCAATTTATCTGCGAGTCGGCACAGGAAAGGAAGGGTTGCTATGTATAAACTATGGAAAAGAGTCCTGTCAATCGTCTTGACTCTAAGCACGCTGCTGTGCTTACTTCCGCCCCCGATGACAGCTTCAGGTCTTGGGTATGGATCTGCGGACGACAATGCTTGGGGTGATGAGGTACAGTATTACACTGCTGAACTCCCCAACGGTGTTGTATTTACCTATACCGACACAGGAAAACTAACGAAGTGTGTTCTGAATGGCAATACCACTGTGGATGTCCCCGAGACACTTGGTTCCACAACAATTAGGACAATCGGTGGTGCCTTTAAGAATTGCGTTGGCTTGACATCTGTTACACTTCCCAATACAATTAGATCGATTTATGCTTATTCCTTCAAAGGATGTACGGAATTATCCGAACTTGTTCTGCCTGATTCAATTTTGTCATTGAGTGCCTGGGCGTTTGCTGACTGTCCCGGTTTAACATCCATTACACTGAGCAATCAGCTCACGGAAATGGACTATTATGCATTTGAAAACTGCACCTCACTGACCTCCATCGCGTTTCCGGAGAGTATGCGCGAAATTGGCGGTTATGCATTCTCCGGCTGCAGTTCGTTGAGTACCGTGGAAATCCCTGTTGGCGTAACAAAAATCTATGAATATGCTTTTAGTGGATGTAATCTGACTTCTGTCAATATCCCCGAGACGGTTACCTCTTTGGGAGAACGGGCTTTCCAAAATTGTGCCAATCTTTCTGAGGTTGTGTTCATGGGCAAAGATACCGTCATCGAAAAAAACGCCTTTGCTGGATCCACTGCTAACCTGACTATCTACGGCTATAGCGGTAGCACTGCCCAAACCTATGCGCAGAGCAACGGAATTCCCTTTGTTTTACTAGATAATCAAAACCGTACTTTGTCTGTGGCTGTACACGACCCTGCCGGAACACTGCTTAACGGCAACTATCAGGTATACTGGTACGACAGTGAAGATGAATTGGTTTCTCAAAACAAAGTGTTTTATGGCGCGGACGCACAGTCAGACTATTGCTGCGTAATCGCTTTGGACGAAAATTTGTCCATGCAGTATAAGACTCCGGATGCCATCACGGTTACCCCGGAGGACGATTCCAAACTGGTAGTCACGCTGGAGGCAGCACAGAAACTGAATATCAGCGGTTTGGTGACTGATGCTGAAGGTACTCCCATGGCAGGCGCACAGATTACTGTGGAGCATCTTATTAGCGATGCTGCAGTTGCCGTGACAACTGATGAAAACGGCAGCTTCCTCCTGGAATTCTTCACAGAGAAGGCTGTGCTGACTGTCGGTAAGGACGGCTATTACACCAGCCATGTGCTGCTGGATCTGTCAGAGGCAGAAGGTACCTATGATGTAGGTACTCTGAAGCTACGTGCTGTTGTCGCCGATCGCATTGCCTTGGATGTCTTTAAAACCCCTGCGGTAAAAACCGGAGAGCAAATTGTGCGTCTTGAAGTTAGTTCTCTGAAGGGACTGAATATTAGTGTTTCCCGGGAGAATGGCGAAATCATTACGGACTATGAAATTCAGGGCAATAATCTGATTTTCCTGCCTGATGTAGTCGCTGCCGGTGAAACCCTCACGGTGTCCGTGGTGGACGCTTCCGGTGAGTATGCTACGCCCGTCACCGCCAAGGTGGTACTGGACACAGAGCGGGTTGGCAGTGCCGATTTGCAATTGGTACAGAAGGGTTCTGTGGAGTTGGGCACCATTACAGGACTGGACGGAACAGCATGCCTGTTTGATTCCGAGGGTAACTGCGTCTGGACAGCTTCCGCTTCCAATGGTGTAGCCAGTGGCCATTTGGATGCGGGAACCTATACGCTTGTGCTGATGGAGAAAACCAATTTGCTTCGTGGTTTGGCTAATCTTTCGGTGCTGGATGCATATGGTCTGACTGCTGGAGCGGATTATTTTAAGCAAACCATTACCATTCGAAATGGCAGCATTGCAGTATCGCTAGCAGCAGATATTGTTTCCCTGGATCCCAACAAGTTTGGCTATCTCGTTGACGAAGAAACCTTCATAACAGTGAGTAAGCCCGCCGGTCTTGCACCGGGAGAGCAGTTTATGGTTCGTGTGGCCTACAAACTGGATTCTGCCAAGGGCGCAGTGGCGCAAAACCTGAAGCTCATGCTGCCTGAAGGTGTTATTTTAGCCGGTGATTCCATTGCGTTGGTTAATAATTTCCCTGTCAACTATTCTTACGACGAAGCGACTCAAATTGTGTCGGTACCCGTTTCCGGGGTGGATGAAGCCGTAATTCATCTGTATTGCCGCGCAGGTTCCGTGTCGGGCACTTATTCCATCAGCGCTGGTCTGTCTTTTGATGGTGGTGCTCTGCAGAGTGTGGGTGATGCACCGGTGAAGGTTATGCAGGCTACGATATCCATGCCTCGGAAAACCAGATTTAAAACAGTGACGGCTATTGGTATTACGGTGCCCAATGCACAAGTTTCACTGTTTGTTGATGACGATGAGCCTATTTTAACTACTGCCAATGACGTTGGAAACTGGAGTATTGAATTTGAACTGGATGCAGAGGAAAATAAAACTTCCTACCACTGCGTCAGTGCCCAAATCGATTCTGAACTTTTGCCGGAGCCAGTGTATCCCAAAGCTGCATTCATTGCTTTCGACAGCCGGTTCTTTGGGGTGGAGTCCTTCCACTATTCGTTTGTTGAAGATACATATCAGGAGGTTGCGACAGGACAGCTATCCTCTGGTGCGTCCGAGCGTGTGGCGGCTAAAATTTCGCCTGACGGCAAGCTTGTGTCGATTAATTCAGCTCATACAACCATTTACTTTGATGTAAAGATTGCCGGTGATACCCAACCTAAGACGGTCTATGTAAAAGCTACCAGCCGTTATGGTGATACCGAATATGTAAAACTGTCTTATATGGAGAGTAAGGGTATCTGGGGTGGCCATAAAACGTTTGGTGCCGGGAACGTTCCCGTTCGCTTCAATGTGGCTTACACCATGCAGAATAATTATTGGAACCCCATTACTGACGAAATAATAGACCAGTATATAGATTCAATGAATGATTACAATTATGTACTGGCTGAAGGCATCGATGACTTCTATGAATGTGTTGATATGGACTATGATGAGGAAAGAGATTCGTTGTTCATGTCCTACACAGACTATTACACGAAGGAAAAAGTTACGTTTGCCGAATTGAGCTTGAATTGTTCTGATTTGGAAGAAACTTCGTTGGAGGCGCTGGAGCGTGATGGATTTATCATGGATGCAGGCGTTGATGGCATTTATCCTCGCATGACAGCGGTCGATAACAGTTTGGTATTTAGCTTTGCAGATATAAATGACGGTACGCTCTGGACCCAAACCATGGATTATTCTCCGGTATTGGGTACACCGGTTCAAGCCAGATCCGGCAGCAATCAAGGTGGCGAAGCACTTTTGAATATCTTCGGGAAAGTCTACGACTTTTGGAGCAACGTCACAATCGAGGATGAGCTCAATGACTTCGGCAAAGCAACTAGAGATTATATCAATGACTATAAGTCTATCATAGATAATACGAAGAAGGGCTACAATAACATTAAGCAATTTGATGAAAGACAGAATTGGATGTGCGATGAGTTGGATTACACTGCTGATGAGCTACAGGAGTTATTCGATCGTTGCGCTGACAATATGTCCGAGGAAGACAGAGAAAACTTGCAGAACATGATTAATGCTTACCGTAAGCGGGCTAATGACTTCCGTTGGAGAACGAATCTTGGAGCTATCGGCGTGGCTGCGGGTAACACCGTACCCTTCACCGCAGGACTGGCAAGCGTTTATTTGGGAGCAAGAGGGTTCAAAGGCGGCTCTGTCGCTAGAGGATTAGTTAAAAAGCTTCCGGGTGGTCGTAATGTGGTTGCCGGATATGTTCAAATGCATAAGTATTGGCACAACCTCATGAAGAAACATCCGAAAGCGAAGAAATGGGCGGACTTCTTCTATAAGGATCCTTATGGTAAATACATTAAAGATAATGCAATGGACACAGCGATAGAGAAAGTTTGGGATAATTGGCAAAAGGAAAACATGAAGAAGCTCCAGAAACTCTACGATAATACCATGAGCGATGCAGAATCCACCCGGCGGATGATTGAGGCTGCCGGTTCTGGTTACGGGTCCGATATGCCACCCCAAGGCTCCAGTGGACTGGCGTGCGGTGAACCTGAACCAATAGATGACGGCGGCCCCGGATATGAAGTGCCCAAAATCGTTCTGGATCCCTCTGGCTATGTTTATGAAGCAGTGCCATCCAACCGTGTGGAGGGTGTGACCGCCAGCATCTACTACAAGGACGAGGACGGAGATCCGGTTCTTTGGGATGCTGAGGAGTACAACCAGATCAACAACCAGATTACCGGTGCCGACGGTGCCTACCACTGGGATGTGCCTGTGGGCGAGTGGAAGGTCACATTCAGCAAAGAGGGGTATCTCCCTGCCGATACCAGCGGTGTGGATCAAGCCAACGAAAGTGGTTGGTTGCCGGTGCCGCCGCCTCAGCTAAATATCAACGTTGGCATCGTTTCTAAAGCCGCACCCAAGGTGGAACTGACGGTGGCCTATGATGGTCAGCTGGAGATTCAGTTCAGCCAGTACATGAATATCAACAGCGTGAAAAACGCAATATCTCTGACCCGTAATGGCAATCCGGTGTCGATTCAGGTGGCACCGATGGATGCTGAGTACGACTTGAAGGAAGAAAACCAGTATGCAACCCGATTTGTGGTCATACCCAGCGATGGGAATACCTATGGTCAAATGATACTCTCCGTTTCCGCTGACGCAATGAATTACGCTGGTACAGCTATGGGTAACGTATATACCTCTGACGCACTGTTCGCTCAGGTAAAACCCACCGGCATCAGTTGTCCTGCCAGTCTCTCCATTGGTCAGGAGGAGAACTATATGTTCTCCGTTACGCTGGAGCCCTGCGTGGCCAATCAGACGCTGTTGGTAGAGAGTCAGCTGGACTTTGTGGCAGAGGTTGTAACCCCAAGCGTTACCACCGATGAGAACGGTAGAGCTGTCATTACGGTCAAGGGTCTGCGTGAAGGAACAAGCTGGATTACCATCACCGAACCTGTGTCTGGTTTGCGTAAAAACATTTTGGTGAATACGGAGGGCGCAGTAGATGACAGTATCATCCAGCCCGTGGTGGCGACGCTGGAGGACGGTACGGTTGTGACCAACGACATGATTCTGCTCGCAGGCACCAAGGTGTTCCTTGCCACACAGACTGAAGGTGCGGATATTCGCTATACCCTCAACAACACCTGCCCCTGCAAGGCTGACGCTCTGCTTTATACCGGACCCATCGTCTTGACAGAGGATACCATGCTTCGTGCCGCAGCATGGAAGGACGACTTGTACAGTGCGACCATTAAGCTCAACCTGAACGTCAGAGTACCCACCTGCGACATCCACACATATGGCCAGTGGGTCGAGATTGATGACGAGTCTCATCAGCACACCTGCGATGTTTGTGGCAATGTAGAAACCGCTAATCATGTTTATAGCATCGAAGGCGAGGTCCTGATTCAGCCCACTGTTGGGGCGGAAGGACAGCAGGAAATGTTCTGTCAGTGCGGTGCGAAGACGCTGATTACTTTGCCTCAGATGGGTGATTTCAACGGTGACGGCAAGGTGAACATGAAGGACTGGAACCGCCTATACGAGTACTTGACCGAGGTCGTTGAAGTGCCTGACTATGCTGTGCATAGTGTGGACCTGAATGGTGACGGGAAGTTTAATGTGAAGGACTGGAATCGTCTCTATGAGCATCTGGGTGAAGTAAATCCCCTATAATGCTGAATTCACACGGATACAGTTGCTGTTTGATAACATGGAGATGACTGGTTAAGAAACCATCTAGCAGTGAGCCGGGCTTATATGCCCGGCTCTTGCTTTTTAATGGCTGAGCGGTTGTCGAGATATGTCAGCATTGGAAATCAAATCGTCGCATTAAAGATTCTGCCTTTCCTCACATACAATCGGGGACTGATTTATGACCATATTCTGACTTTATATCAAAAAAAGCCACGGGCGAGTGCCCGTGGCTTTCATTAGTATATGGATTTTGCTGATTATGCGAAGTATGCCTTGGCGTAGTAGCCGTAGACAGCGGTAGCAGCGCCGAAGTCAACGCCATAGCTGGCCTGCTCAACACAGTAAGCGCCCAGGCTGTAGGAGATGACGGGGCTGTAGTAGGTAGTATCGCCAACGGTGTAGGTACCGGCGATGTAGTAGGTCTGGTCAATCTGCTTGGCGGCGATGCCGGAAACAGTGCCCAGCCACTTAGAATCGCTGGCAGTCATCTCGACGACGCTGATTGCGTTATCGGCAGTCAGAACATCGGCGTTGGCATAGGTCTCCGCATCC
>JAZQIN010000140.1:0-30976 GCA_045541155.1 Faecousia sp. | reverse complement strand
ATCATACCCAGCTCCACAACGGAGGACATATCGCTGACGGAAACGTAAGCGTTGTACATGATCTCCGCCTCGAAGGACAGGGTGGGATACTGCAGGGACAGCGTGGGAACGGTGACAGAAGTGGAGTCAGTGGTGTAACTGAGCACGACGCGGTTGTAGTAGGCTTCCAGCGTGAAGGTAACCTGCACGCCGCCGGGAACAAACATCTTATCCGGTTTGGTCAGACCGCTGGCAATGTACATGGTACGAACGGTTGTGTTGGGGTCGTAGCCCTCACACATGAACCACTGGTCGTTGGTGTTCTTGACGGCAACATAGCTATCCTGAGCAAAGGTGGCCACCAGCTTGCCGTCCACGAACTTGTACTCGCCCAGATTTGCAGCATCTTCCTCGCAACCGTAGTTGGCGCCGTTGATGTAGCCGAACAGGTAGTAGTCCACGGGCAGTGCATCACCGCAGTTGTTGCAGACACCATTGACATAATTGTGGCTGCAGGGGAGACCGCAGATGGTACAAGCGCCCATAGCAAAGTTGTGTCCAACATCCTTGCCACAGCCGGTGCAGATGCCGCTGGTATTATGGCTCTCATGGGAGCAGTCCTCATTGAGGACATAAGTCAAAATCAGGTGACCATCCCATGCTTCCTCCAGAGAGAAAATCACTTCCACGCCGCCGGGAACAAAGACCTTTTCAGAGACGTTCATGGAGGTGGGATACAGAGCAGCGTTGCCATCATCATCGTAAGCCTGGCTCATGTACCAGGTGGCGTTGTCGCCGGTCTTGATGAATACGTAGCTGTCCTGCGTAAAGGTAGCGGTCAGGGACCAGTTTACGAACTTGTACTCACCCAGATTCTCCCAGTCTTCTTCACAGCCATAGTTTGCGCCATTGATGTAACCAATCAGGTAGTAGTCCGTGGTTGGCTCGGAGTAGTCGGGGTCGGCAGCACCGCAATTGGCGCAGATACCATTCGCATAGTTATGGCCGGTGGCAGGGATGCTCTCGGTGTAGGTGTCACTGCAGCGGTCACAAATATAGGTCTTAATTCCATTGGTCTCGCAGCTTGGGTTGGTGGTGGGGCTCCAGCTGTACTGGTGGCCCAGAGCAGCGATGGATTCGGTGTAACTGTTGCCACACTTAGAGCAGGTGAAGGTCTTGATACCGGCGGTCTCACAGCTGGCTGCAGTGGTGACCACGGAGGTGTAGCTGTGGGAGCATTCGGTGGTGTAGACACTCCAACTATTGGATGCGTAGTTATACAGATTTTTGCCATCGGTGGGAATTGTCAAATCTGCCGTCTGGTTGCTACCATCGTTAAAGATGATGCTGGAGGCAGATGTGGGGACTTCATAAGAATAGATGCTCCCGCTGACTAGCTTCATGGCAGAACCGGGCCAGATGCCGGTATAGGTGCTATTGTTCGCATCCCAAGTATACACATTGACCTTGCTCCATTTACTGGAGTTCTCGAAATAGATGGTTTTTGTAGCGGTATCTTCGTTATCGTTGCTGCTGTTGCTACCAGTGGTATAGCTCATGGTCAGACTACCGTTGGTGTTTTTGGTCAGGCTGAAGGTCAACTCCACACCGCCGGGAACGAACATCTTTTCGGTTCCGCCGGTGACGAAGGTAGCGGTAGTATCTGTGGCATACGACTCGGTCAGATACCAGTTGGCGTTGTCGCCGGATTTCAGGAATACGTAGCTGTCGGAGGCGAAGGTGGCGGTCAGTTTGCCGTCAACAAACTTGTAGTTACCCAGATTCTGATAATCCTCCTCGCAGCCGTAGTTGGCACCATTGATATAGCCAACCAGATAATAGTCGCTTGCGTTACCGGGAATGACGATTTCACCGGATGCGTAGGTGAGGGTGTAGGTTCCGTCGCCATTGGGGAAGAACCGCAGAGTATTGGTACCAGCGGGGACACGCATCATGCTGTTGTCGTTGTTCATGCAGGCAACATGGAAGATGCCGGTGTCATTGAACTCGGATGCTTTTACGGTCTGGAAGAAGTTGCCGTGATAGGTTCTGACAGCAACATAAGCATCCTGAGAGAAATTGACGGTGATTTGACCATTGGTGATTTTATACTTCTCGTTGACGGCATCGGAGCTGGTTCCCTCGATGTAGCCGTAGAGGTAGTAATCGAAGGTATCCGCTGGCTGTTCCACGCCGCAAACAGTACAGGCACCGTTTGCGTAGCTATGACCAACGCTAGTACCACAGGCACGGCAGACACCATTGTATCGATGAGCGGTATGGGCACAGTTTCCGGTAGTTAGCTGGGTAGCGCCACAGGAACAGGTGCCATTGACATAATTGTGGTTGACAGTTGCCTGACAGCTTGCGCAAATACCAGCAATGTAGTGGGAGGTGTGTGAGCAGGCGGAGACGTTATAAACGACCGCAATACCGGTGCTACCGATGGTGCCTGTAATCTTACCGTCAGAGACACGGAAGGTATTACCAGAAATCTGGTCCTTGTAAGTGCCGTTGGCAATCTTATTGGCAGGCACACTGACGCTGGTGTCGGTACCGCTTACATTGACCAGCACAACACCGGAGGTGCCACGCTCAACGTAAGCGATGCTGCCGGAATTTGCAACGTATTCGCTCTGGCCCACGAAGGCATTGTGGAACTTGTTGACAGCCGCCACCTCGGCGTTGTTCCAGTTGGTATCATAGACCACGCCCAGTGCGCTGGGAGGGGTAAAGTTTTGAGGACCACGAGCCAGATACAGGCCCATGGCATCCGCACGGGCGGCGACCAGTGCCCAAGTTTTGTTGATATTGGCAACGGAGGTACCACGGGATGCACCGCCAGCATAGGTGTCGTGGGATTCGGCCCAGAGGACAATCTGATTGGCAGATGCATTCTTGTGGTATGTACCGCCAAAATTAGCGGCATTTCCAGAACCTACCACTTGGTCACGGACGTTATTGCCCCAGACATTATCAGTGATGCTGAAATATTTGGTATAGGCACTGTCGGGGAGGATGTTTTGATCATCAGGATGATCCAAAAGCTCACCGTAACAGTACAGGTCCAAACCCTTGGATTCAGCATACTCCTCAGCGCCATAGACCACGGTGGGCCAGAAGTCACTAGCGAATTTGCTATCATCATCAGGGGTCTCGATGTGCTTGACAGCATCAAAGCGGAAGCCGTCCGCACCGGCATCAATACACTCCTTCAGGAAGCCCAGAACGTAATTCTGAATCTTTTTGCTGCCGGTATTCAAATCCAGAACGGAGTCCAAATCGTACTGAGTGATGTTCTCTCGGCTGGAGTAATTGCTTCCAATGCTGGAGTTTTTATTATGCCAGCAGGAGTTATCGTTGAGAATATCATCAATGATGGAGGGGGAGCGGGTGGTAGAGGTGTCCTGGGCCATGTGATTGGACACCACGTCGACAATAACGTAGATGCCGTACTCATGGGCGACTTCGCACATCTCCATGAAGTCGGCCTTGGTACCCAGCGCATTAGCACCGGAGTTGTCGATGCGGAAATCCGCAGGCTGATAGAATACCCACCAGTCATTCAGAGGAGCGCCTGCAGACACCTGCTTGGCTTGCTGGATGGGGGAAACCTGAATGGAAGTGTAACCCGCACTGGCAATTTTAGACATATTGGCTATGATGTTGCTATAGCTCCAGTTCCAGCAATGGAGCGTGACACCATTCTGAATATCGGTTGCCGCAGGGGTGAGGGTGGAGGTCGCACGGACGTTGGTCTGCGCAGCATTTACCTCCGTTGGGACTGCTACCAGCACTTGCGCAGCGATTATCGCAAATGCAAGGATTAATCCGAGAATTCTTTGAATTTTTTTCTGCATGTATTTTCCTCCTGAATGTTGTTTTTAGCCGGTGATGCATACAGCATCACCGGCTGATTGCTATATTTCATTATAACATAAATATTGGAAAAATGCCATCCCAATATTCATGAATCAGAAACATTTTTAGTTGGACAATCCGCCGTTTTCCAGATAATCGGCCAGCAAATCCCGGGCGTAGATATCTTCGTCGTATTCCGCGATGACAGTTAGCTTATTAGGACCGTAATAGGCGGAGTATGTGTCCACAATGATATAGTAGGTTTCGTCCATGCCGATATTCTCATAAACCTCAGCGCCGTAGTCACCATAGCAGATAAAGTAGTTATCATTATCTGTATTCAGAAACTTATTCCACAAATCCCTACCTTTGACAGAACAGAGTGTCAGCTGATTGTCAAAGGGGAACAGAGATTGGAGCGATGCGTAGGTTACGTCACCTGCTGCAAGATAATAGGGACTGCGAACGGAAATAAATCCGCCGCCCAAAACAATATTGTAATCCTCGCCCCAGCGCTTCACGCCGGCCTCATAATACAAATCCGCAACCAGCTGACGCATTTCGTCGCCAGAACGGCGACGGCTGTTGTAGCCAACGATTTGATTGGCAATGGAAATCTGCTCCTCATATTTTTCAAGTAATTCCTCCACGATGGAGTCGCCATTCAAATCCTCGTAGTCATCAGTGGTTACAAGTTCTGCAAGCCGGACAGAAGAAGTTGTATCGACACTGTTAATGGCAATCTCTACATGGGAGATTCCACCCTTGTTATCACCACGGTTTTGGAGATGATATACGCCGTACTCATCCTGTAGGCGATAGCCTTGATGGGTATGACCTTCAAAAACTAGGTCCACATAACCGTTTGAAAGAGAAATATCGTAGTAGGAGGCAATCTGATTTCCGGTAACGGGGGTGATGGAACCATTTCTTGTGCTACCGTAGCCGTCATGAATGGTATAGACAATGAAATCTGCACCTTCGTTACGCAGGCGCATGGACTCCTCCTTGACCAATTCGGTCAGTTGGTGACCGGTTTTGAAGTAAACGTCTTGACATTTATCTACTGCGATGGAGGAATAGCAATCCCCAATGGCACCAATGATGCCAATCTGCAATCCGTCACCCTCTACCATGACCGAGGGCGTGCAGTAGGAGGCCAATTTATCTGTCGATCTGTCGTAAATATTGATAGCCAGAAATGGGAATTCCGCAATAGCATGATTGGCCTCGATGGCTTCAGAACCCCAGTCGTACTCATGATTGCCCAATGCCATACCGGAAAAGCCCAACTCATTCATCCAATCGGTCATGATAAGGCCACTGGTCAGATTGGACTCAGAAGATCCCTGCCACATATCGCCGGTGGACAGAAAAATGGCGTTTTCGTCGATTTCCTTTGCGTTTTTCAGATATGTGGTCAGCTCATCAACGCCAGGGTGACCGTTAGCATCTGCCAGTTTCCCATGGAGATCGTTGACAACGTAAAAATCGAAATAAACAAATACGGTGTCGGCGCATAAATCGCAAACGGTGTTATTGTCGCTGTCGATGTGCTGCGTACACGTTGTTGGCTGTGTGGGGGAATCAGGCGTAGTGGGAGGGTCTGACGCACATCCGGTAAGTAGTATGGACAGGATTATCAGAACCACAATAATATTCTTTTTCATGTTGTATCACCCTTTGTCGATTCATGGCATCTGATAGGATTATACACCATCTTTACCGTTTATTCAACTCCCTTGGAGAATCTTTGAAAAATGGTAATTATATGACAACCTGCACAAAGTATAAGCTTACAGTTGCGAAAAATAATGCGATATGCTATAATTATTCGCAGATAAGATTCATCGACGAGTTAACAAGGTCGAATGAATTAGACCTTTTTTAGGAGTGAGGTTTATGGATTTTGATGTCATGATAATCGGAGCTGGTCCCGGCGGTATTTTCTCTGCGTACGAGCTAACAGAACGGAATCCGTCCATGCGAATCGGTGTGTTTGAGGCCGGTCACGCCCTTGAAAAACGCCGTTGTCCCATTGATGGTCAGAAAATCAAGGCCTGTATTGGTTGCAAAAGCTGTTCTATTATGAGTGGTTTTGGCGGCGCAGGCGCTTTTTCTGATGGAAAGTACAACATTACCAACGATTTTGGTGGCACGCTGTATGAATATATCGGAAAGCAGCGTGCGCTGGATTTGATGCGGTATGTGGATGATATCAATATGCGCTTTGGAGGACAGGGAACAAAGCTATATTCCACAGCTGGTAGCAGATTTAAAAAACTCTGCATGCAAAATGATTTGCATTTGCTGGATGCCTCCGTGCGCCATCTGGGAACAGATATCAACTACGTTGTGCTGAGTAATATTTATCGGTATCTGGCGGACAAGGTAACCTTCTATTTTGATACACCAGCTGAGACCATTTCTGTTATTGACGGTGGTTATCAGATTCACTGTTCCAATGGGGATTTTACCGGAAAGCAATGCATTGTTTCTGTGGGACGAAGTGGAAGCAAATGGATGGAGAAGATTTGTGGGGAATTGAATATCCCCACTCAATCCAATCGTGTGGATATCGGTGTCCGGGTGGAACTGCCTGCGGAGGTGTTTTCCCACCTGACGGATGAACTGTACGAAAGTAAAATCGTTTATCGTACCCCAAAGTATGGCGATCGGGTGCGGACCTTCTGCATGAATCCCAAAGGCTCTGTGGTCAGTGAGAATACTAACGGAATCGTTACAGTAAACGGACACAGCTATGAGGATCCGGCGAAACAAACTCAAAATACCAACTTCGCACTGCTGGTCTCCAAGCATTTTTCCGAACCATTCAAAGATTCCACCGGGTATGCCGAATCGATTGCCCGTCTGAGTAATATGCTGGGCGGTGGGGTGATGGTGCAGCGATTTGGTGATTTGATTCGCGGGCAGCGCAGCACCGCAAAACGAATCGAAGAATCCTTCACAACGCCCACTATGAGTGCAACACCGGGTGATTTGAGTCTGGTCTTGCCCAAGCGGCTGCTGGATGGAATCATCGAAATGATTTACGCATTGGATAAAATTGCTCCCGGTACTGCTAATGACGATACACTTCTGTATGGCGTAGAGGTTAAGTTCTACAATATGGAGGTTAAAGTGGATAGTTCGCTGCAAACCTGCCTTGAAGGGTTGTATATTATTGGCGATGGCAGCGGTATCACCCATTCTCTTTCCCACGCATCCGCCAGTGGCATCCATGTGGCCCGGTGTATCCTGAACTGATAGATTTAGTAATGCGCCCCGACCAAATTGGTCGGGGCGCATTTAATAATGAACAGGAGCGGGGGACCCGCTCCTGTTTACTGAGATATTAGCCGAGGGTACAGCCGGCGTCAAATTCAATTTCGGAATCGCCGGTAGAGCTATGTACATAGTTTTTGATGACACCGGTAACGGTAACAGTGTCGCCGACCTTAATGCTTTCAGCCCCGTCGCCCTTCAGACGGTAGCATTTCAGTTCCTTCATACCATCAGAGCCTTCGACTTCGATGGTGATGGTGATGTTCTTGTACTGGGAGCTGTATTTCTCGTTAATCACAGTGACCTTGCCGGTCAGCGTGCAGAAATACTTCAGAGAATCGCCACCAGCCAGCGCAAATGCTGCATCAACAATCTTCTTGGGGTCGGAGGGCTTCTTGATGCCGCCGGAGGTTACCTTCTCCAGAGTACAGCCGGCATCGAATTCCACGGTACCGTTGTAGTTTTTCAGTCGACCCTTGACGGTGATGGTGTCACCAACGCAAAGGTTGTTGCTGACCTTGTCGCCCTTCATGCGGAAGCACTCGATGGGCTTGCCTTCACGACCTGCAACCTCAATGACGACGGTCATATTCTTGTACTCGCTATCATAGGGAGTCTTAAGCTTGACAATCTTGCCAGTCAGAGTGGCATCGTACTCCAACTGCGTGTTTTCAGCCAGACCGTAGGCCAAATCAACCAGTTTCTTGGGGTCATTTTCCTGCTGAACAGCAGTACCGCCACCGGAAACACGTTTGTCCAGCTTACAGCCGGCATCGAATTCCACGGTGCCCTTGAAGTTCTTCAGACGACCAGTGACAGTGATAGTATCCTTGACAGCAATCTTCTCAACGCCGTCGCCCTTCAGACGGTAGCACTTAATGGGCTTGTTCTCACGACCGGAGACCTTGATGATGACGGTGATGTTTTTGTACTCAGAATCGTAGGCATCTTCAATTTCGACGACCTCTCCCTTCAGAGTAACGTCGTACTCCATCTGAGTATCCTCGGCCAGCTTATAGGCGATGTCGATAATCTTCAGGGGGTCGGTTTCCTGCTTGATGGCAGTGCCACCGCCAGAGACACGCTTATCCAGCTTACAACCGGAATCAAACTCAATGTCGCCATAGAAGTTCTTCAGACGGCCGGTAACGGTGATGGTGTCGCCCTTGGCAATCTTGTTGACACCATCGCCCTTCAGGCGGTAGCAGATGATGGGCTTCTTCTCGCGTCCGGAGACCTGAATGGTAACGGTGATGTTCTTATACTCGGAATCGTAGGCATCCACGATTTCGGTGACCTTGCCAGTCAGGGTGACATCGTAGCCGAGATCTGCGCCTTCTTTCAGCTTATAAGCGGCATCAATAATCTTGCCGGGATCAGTTTCCTGCTTGATGGGAGCATTGCCGCCGGCAACACGCTTGTCGAGGGTGCAGCCAAAGTCGAATTCAATCTCACCATAGAAGTTTTTCAGAATACCGGTGACAGTGATGGTATCGCCGACAGCAATCTTATCCGCACCAGAGCCTTTCAGGCGGTAGCAGATGATGGGCTTTTTCTCACGGCCGGAAACGGTAATGGTAACAGTGATATTGCCATATTCGGAATTGTAGGCATCGTTAACCTTGGTGACCTTACCGGTCAGGGTTGCCTTGTAGGGCAGGGAAGCGCCTTCCTTCAGCTTATAGGCCTCATCAACGATTTCCTTTTCGCTTTCGGGAATCACGATGGGTTCACCTTCACCCTTCACAACGCTGTCAAGGGTGCAGCCAGAGGTGTACTCGATGGTGCCCTTATAGTTGACGAGATAACCACTGACAGTGATGGTGTCGCCAATCATCAGGTCTTTGGCACCTTCGCCTTTCAGGCGATAAACCAGAATGGGCTTATCCTCGCGGCCTTCGATGGCGATGGTGACGGTAATGTTCTGATAACCATCATCGTAGGGGGTATCGACGGAAGTGATAATGCCGGACAGGGTGGCAGAGTAGGGAAGAGCGTCGCCCTCAGCCAGTGCATAAGCGGCATCAACGATTTCCTTGGGGTCAGTGGGAACAGTGACGACCTCACCCTTCACCACGTTATCCAGTACGCAGCCGGCATCAAACTCAATGGTACCATTGTAGTTTTTCAGAACACCGGTAACGGTGATGGTGTCACCGATGGCCAAATCCTTGGCACCCTCGCCGGTCAGCCGATAGCACTCGATGCGCTTATCGGTCAGCTCACCAATCTGGATGATGACGGTGATGTTCTTGTAGTCCTCGTCCCAGGGAGACTTAACCATCTTAATCTCACCGGTCAGGGTGGAGCTACCTTCCATCATTTCTCCCTCAGCCAGCTGGTAGGCCATCTCTACGATTTCCTCGTCAGTCAAGCCTGCAGAAGCAGAGGCAGCGACCTTATAGTTGAAGGAAACGGCCAGAGACTCACTGCCGGAACGGATGGTAGCGGTGGCGGTAAAGAGGACATCGGTTTCGGGGGTCTCGTTGATGTCCAGCAGGACATGGTTTTCCTTGGAGGACTCGCCGACCTTAACGGAATCGGAAGAACCCTCAGTGATGGAGACAGTCCACTCTACATTGTAGGACACGCCGCCGACCACGACAACGGACAGAACGTCCAAATCGGTGGACAGAACCATGGGCTCGTCCTTGCTGGAGGTCTGATACATATTTTCCAGATAAGCCTTGGCACTGGGCAGGTCGATTTCTACCTCAGGGACCTTACTGGTAGTTGCTTTGGTAGCTTCGGGCTCCTCGTCCTTGTTGCAGCCGACAAACAGGGACAGGCACATGGCAAGCAGCAGAAGAATAGAAATAATTCTTTTCATATCTGACTTCCTTTCTTGTTATTTACTGAATGATAATCTCGTCTGCGGAAAATACCTTAATCTGATGATCGCCGCTGAAATAATCAACGATACCGGTGACATTGATGGTCTTGTACAGCAAGTCTCCGGCGGTCAGCAGCTCGCCATTTTCGTCATACAGCACGATGGTGCGCACATCAATGGTAACACCGTCAGCCTCGCAGGTCAGCGTCATTGCACCATCGCTTTCGCCACCATTATTGGTGGTGTAAACATCCTTGACGTACAGGTTTTCCATGGAGATAGAGGTGCTCATGCACAGGTCGGCGTACTTAAAAGTTTGTAGCTGGGTCTCATCACCGGAAACATCCGTCAGAACCTCCAGCTCCAGTTCGCCTTCGGCGAATTGGGTGGGGTCAGTCAGACGATTGCCGGCTTCGTGACCAGAACTGAGCATGATGGTGTTGCTCGGGTCCTCGGGCTTGAATTCACGGTAGCTTAGGCCGGATACCTGCCAGGTGCCGCCGGTCTCGTAGTAAGTAACAGTACCCACCACACGGACCATATTGCCGACCTTCAGGATATTCAGAAGCTCGCCGGTCTCGAAGCCGTAGTACACGGACATGCCATAGTACATATCGGTTTCCGCATCATAGCTCTCCACATAAACGGAATTGTTGTTGTTGCGAGTGACAATGCCCTCAAAAGCGACCTTCATATTTTCGTAAAGCGCAATGTTGGTCCGCAGCCCCTTCAAATCGATTTCATAGGCATCGCCGTAGAAGAAGTCCGGGTCATCCTCGCCGGAGAAGACATGAAGCTTTTGAGATTTTGCCTGCTGGAACGCACTGGATGCGACGGCACCATAACGCTCGGCAACCGTACCGCAGGAGATAGACAGACCGTTCTGAATCAGTTCAAGATTCAGGCAACGGTAATCCTCGGCCCCTTCCGGTTGGTACCAGACCCAAACCAGATGGCGTCCGCCGGTGGAGTCTACATGCCATTCACTGTCGTTGGACTCAATGATGATGGAACTGGCGCTTTTCAGCTTTTCCTTGGTGAAGGTAGAGGCCTTTTTGCCCCATTCCTCGATTTTACCGGTGGACTCAGGGGTGTTAACGCAGAGGTAACGGGCTTTCAAAATGCCGTTATCACTGACACTGCTGGGGACGTTGAAATGGGTAGTATCGCCGTCGATATAGCTGCGAACGGTGACATTCAGCTTCAAAGTGTCGGAATTCATGTCCAGCTTTGTCTGAGCAACATAGTCAACAATTTCTTCGGTGTTTGTGTTGGACTGAGGCTCGGAAGCCGGAGGAGCATCGTCCTGCTGGCAGCCGGCGAAGCAACCGGCTACCAGACAAATCAGGACGAGCAAAGAAATAACTCTGTTCATCTTCATAGTGCTTAGTATTCGCATTCGTCAAGGGCATCCTGGAAGGCCTGGTCGATGAATGCATCAAGGGAGCCGTCAGGCTCACCACTCAGACACTTCAGCAACAGGGCACCAGCCTCGGAGCGGGCGGTGGAGGAGCCGTTGAATGCAGGGGAGACGAAGTAGTCAGCACGACCGTCGATGCCGACCTGAACACACTTGGCAACCAGATACTCGTAGCCATTGCCCTTGGCCAGCCATGCAGCGTAGGCATCGTTCTCGGTGACGGACTCCAGAACGGGCATATAGCCGGAAGCCATGGAGAACTCAGCCTGGAATTCAACATTGGTGCACAGGAACTTCACAAACAGCCAGGAAGCCATGACCTGCTGGTCAGTGGTGTCGGCCCCTTTCAGGATGCACAGGCTGGGACCCTGAGAAATGGTTTTACGATTGTTGGAGTCGTACTGGGGAATGGGAGCGACACCGACCTCAAAGGCAAAGCTGCCGTCAGCGGTATCATTGTTGGACATCTGATAGGATGCGCCGCCGGAGGAGCCGACACACATATAGCAACGGGTATCGGTGGTCTCGACGAACAGGTTGGAGGTATAGCTACCGTACAGCTCCTGTGTGGTGAAGTAGCCTTTCTGGTAGTACTCACGCAGCTCCTTCACAAAGGCCTTGTTGGTGTCGTTGTTGAACAGGTACTTGCCACCGTCCTCAGCGCTGGTGAAGCCGGACTGCATCTGCTCGCAGAGGGTGATGAACCAGTTGTCCTCAGCGTCATAGCCCAGAGGATAGCAGTCGGGGTCAATCTCCAGAATCTTTCCGCAGACATCCCACATCTCGTCCCAAGTGGTGGGGACGGACAGGCCATTCTCCTCGAAGAAGGTCTTGTCGTAGTACAGAACCTCAGTGGACTTGCTCATGGGCATGGTGTACATCTTGTTATCACCGTAGACCAGACCCTCATTGTAGTAGCTCTGGATGAAGTCGGCCTTCTGCTCGTCGGTCAGGCCCAGAATCTCACCGGTGTCGCCGATTGCCTGATCACTCTCAATCAGGTTATCCAGCACAACAACGGATTTGGCGATGTTGTACATGGCGACGTGGTCGGGATAGCAGTAGGCGATATTGGGCTGCTTGCCACCGGCAATCTCAGTGTTAATCTGACCGTTGATATCGGACCAACCGCCAGCGGACTGATGGGTAATGTGGATGTTGGGGTAGATTTTGTTGAACTCAACGATATAGTTGTTCAGAATCTCCTGAAGCTTGGCACCCATAGTGTGGGTAAAGGTGATGTTGATTTCCGCATTGGGGTCGAACTCCTCCTCCACCGTGTATTCGTTGGTGGTGTTGGCCTTCTTCTTACAGCCGGTCATGGAAAAGATGCTCAGCAGCATCACCATAGCCAGCAGCATGGAAATGACTCTCTTTTTCATTGCGTTTCTTCCTTTCTGCATTTTAATAACAGGCGATTATCCGCCTTTTATCCCTTGATACCACTGCGGCTGACACCGGACATGATGTATTTACGCAGGAACAGGAACACCATGAACAGAGGCGCAGATACGATTGCGACTGCGGCCATCTGGACCGGGTAGTTTGCCTGACCGCTGGTGTCGGTGAAGGCGTTTCGCA
The DNA here is from genome assembly GCA_045541155.1 of Faecousia sp. Taxonomy (GTDB): domain Bacteria; phylum Bacillota; class Clostridia; order Oscillospirales; family Oscillospiraceae; genus Faecousia. The sequence continues at coordinate 18,017 of JAZQIN010000140.1, read as the reverse complement.
GACCGTTGGTTATCAACTGGTGCGCATCATCGTTGGCGACCAGCTTGGGCCAGATATAGGAGTTCCATGCGCCCATCATCTTCAGGATGGTGATGGAAATCAGGGTAGGAAGGGCAAGCGGAATCATGACCTTCCATAGGTACTTCAGGTCGGAAGTGCCGTCTACCTTGGCAGCCAGATACAGCTCGTTGGGAATTTGCATGAAGTTCTGGCGCAGCAAGTAGATGTAGAAAACGCTGACGAGGAAGGGAATAATCAATGCACCCCATGCGTCCATGGGTTGGAATTCCACAACCTTCTCGCCAATCATGAACTCATAAGGAGCCATCAGTTCATTGACGGTCAGGTAATTGGTGATGGTGAACATCTCGCCGGGGAGCATCATAGTGGCGAGCAACGCACCGAAAAGGGCATTTTTACCTTTAAACTCCAGACGAGCAAAGGCAAAGGCACTCAGGACCGTGATGATCAGGCTCAGGAAGGTGGAGACCACGCCAACATACAGGGTGTGCATAAACAGGTCACCAAGACTAGCAGTGGTGAAGGCCTCAGAGTAGTTGCTGAACATGACCTGCTTGGGCCAGAATGTGGGGATAGCCTGACGGTATTCCGACAGGGTCTTCAAGGAGGAGATGATCATCCAGTAAAAGGGGAACAGGACAATCAGCGCCATGACGAACAGGAAGGCGTACGTGCCGGTTTTGACGATGCCCTGTCCAATGCGTTGGCCTGCGGATATCTTTTGGATATTTCTGGCCTGCATAACATTCATATTTTGATTATTAGACATATGCGTCACCTCTCAATAATGAATGCGCTTCTTGCTGACCTGATTGTTAATCATGGTGACAACAAGAATGATACCGAATAGGATAAGGGCTGCCGCACTGGCACGGCCTTGCTTGCTCTGGGCCATGGAGTCATAGATGAAGCCGACCATGGTGTTGAGCCGTCCGGCATCGTCCGCAGGGCCCATGCCTTCGCCGAAGATACCGATGATGCTGGAGTACTCCTTGAATCCGCCGATGAAGCCGGTGATGACAACGTAGGCCAGCATGGGGGACAGCAGCGGAACGGTGATTTTTGTGAACACTCTTCTGCGAGGGGTGCCATCGACCTTGGCAGCATCGTAATACTGCTTGTTAATGCTCTGCAGACCGCCCAGCAGGACAAGAATCTTGAAGGGCAGGGCGTTCCATACGATGTAGATAATCATGACGGTTATGTTGGCAGCGTAGGTAGAACCGTAGTTCATCCAGTTAATCGGTTCGCCGCCGAAGAAGTCGATGACATTATTAATGATACCCCAAGTATCAGCAGTTCCATTCGCTTTCAGGCCGACAATGTTGAACATTGCGGCGAAAACCATGCCGATGGCGATGGAGTTGGTAACGTAGGGCAGGAAGAAAATGGTCTGCAGCAGCTTCTGCAGGGGCTTGATGGAATTCAGTGCCACCGCAATCAGCAGTGCCAGAATCGTGGAGATGGGAACAGTGGTGACGCAAAGCAGCACGGTGTTTTGCAGACAGGTCAGAAAGCCCTTATACTCGATGACTTTCTGGAAATTCTCAACGCCCACCTCAAAGGTTTCGCCACCCATGACACCCATGGAGCTGTAGCCATTTTGGAATGCCATAGCGACGGTGTTGATAATCGGCCATACGGTGAAGATAAGCAACAATACGATGGCCGGTGACAGATATAGCCACGCTTTCCAGTGTTGTTTACTATCTACCATATCATTTCACCTCGAACTGAATCCGTTCCTCGGTCTCGCTGTTGAACAGGAAAACCTTATGAGGCTTGAGGTTGTAGCGGACAGTGGTGCTGGAGGTATCAATTTTGTTGTCGGCATTGATAATGGAGCGAACAGCAGGATTGACGGAGGCTTCGTGGGTAGAGACGATGCTCACATCACGACCCATAATCTCCACATTGCTCAGGGTGCACTGCAGTGCGCCGTTGTCAGCCAGCTCAAAGCCTTCGGGGCGGATACCCACAATGACCGCCTGATCTGCCACACCGGGCACATCCAGCACCGCGTCGGAGCCGATGTAAAGCTTGCCACTATTGACAGTGCCATTGAAGACGTTGATGGGAGGAGTACCGAGGAATTTAGCAACGAACAGGTTCTGAGGATTGTCATAAACATCCTGCGGCTTGCCAATCTGCTGGACCACGCCCAGCTTCATGACCACAATCATATCGGAAATGGACATGGCCTCTTCCTGGTCATGTGTGACGAATACGGTGGTAATGCCGGTTTCCTTCTGGATGCGGCGGATTTCCTCACGGGTCTGCAGACGCAGACGGGCATCCAAATTGGACAGAGGCTCGTCCAGCAGCAGGACCCGGGGCATCTTTACCAGCGCACGTGCAATTGCCACACGCTGCTGCTGACCGCCGGACAGCTCGCTGGGCTTACGCTCCATCAGTTCATCAATCTGGACCAGAGATGCAGCATGATAAGCCCGCTCCAGCATTACTTCCTTAGGCAGTTTGTCCTTGCCCTTCAGGTTCTGGAGGGGGAACAGGATGTTCTGCTTGACGGTCATGTGGGGGTACAGCGCATAGTTCTGGAACACCAGACCAATGCCTCGGTTTTCGGTGGAGAGCTCCGTGACATCGTCCTCACCGAAGAAGATTTTGCCGCTTGTGGGCTTCTGGAGTCCGCTGATCATGTACAGCGTGGTGCTCTTGCCGCAGCCAGAGGGTCCCAGCAGACCAATCAGCTTACCATCGGGGATTTCGAAGGTGAAGTCATTGACTGCCACGACCTCCTTTCCGGACTTCTTGTCTCGGCTGGGAAAGATTTTTGTCAGATTTTGCAATACTACTTTCATACAGATTCCCTTCCAAAAAATTATTTGTAATTTGAGCGGGCTGCCTGCTCCGCATGGATCTTCTTTTTATATGCGATCAGGTCCTCCGTTGTGCGGAAGACCATCTGACTGGAGATGTCCACAGCCACTGTTCCGGCCAGTGCGTCGTGGATAAGGGAATTGGTGCGAGTCGCTGCCAGCATGATGAGCTGAATCAGCAGGATGCCGGCAAGCACTGCGATGCCCACGATACCGATAGAATTGAACAGAATCATTATGATGATATACACCGGTATCATAATCTCAATGGTGAATTTACCGAGGATGGTCCGGGCGAACAACTGCATATTGTTCATCTGGACACCATCCGTACGAACCAGACCGATGCCAAAAATCTTCTTTCCCACGGTCTGGCCGTTTTTTAAGCACAGGGGAACGATAAGTTCCAGTGCCATAACAGCCAGCAGGATACCAAAGGTGGTAATCAGCAGAGTCATGTTCAGCAGAATGTTGTAGGTCTTCACCACCTCCTGATCGGAGATGAGCGCCTTGTAGGCAACGTCGTAATTTTCTCGCTGGGCATCGGTGAGTGTTTGATATTCCTCCTGAGAAATATCAAAGCGGACATCGTACTGCGCTTCGTATCGGTCGTAGCCTGCCTGAAGGGCAGCGTTATGACTGTTGTAGTCCAGCAGCCCGGTCAAAAGCCAGGCAAAACCCACGGCCAGAATACAAAGCAGAATCGCATCGAAGATTCCTGCCGCGGTTCGTTTTAAAAGACTGGCTTTTTGTATGTCTGTTATCATTGGCATCCACTCCTTGAGCTGGATTGAGTAGACCTCTCTACATGATATTATAACACAATCACGTCGATGTTTCTACTATAATTTTAAATGTTTTGCGACTTTTTGTGTCTATTCAGCTTATCAGACGGAAGTCGTCGCACACAAGGGGATATTGAGGCTGGCGCATATTTGCTCTACAGCGCTTTTTCTGCTGTTGAGCTTAATCACATAGTCACAAATGTGGGCATTTTTGGTCTCGCCCTCGATGGCAAGAAGACGGTTCACTTTGTCAGAAGTAGAAGACTCTTTTTCCAGAATTGCAGTCAGTAATTCTTTTTTATCACGTTTGATATAAATTGTGATTACATGATTAAAATGTGTTTTCATCGCCATGGCACCGCAAATGTCCATAACAGTTAGAACATGCTTGCCACTGGAAAGGATTCGCTCTACGTCGGATTTTTTGGAACCATAGGAGTGATTGGCGTAGGTAGTGGACTCAAACATTTGCCCTGTCTCGCACATGGCATGGAAATCATTTTCAGGAACATAGTGATACCAGTCGTCCTGCAGGAAGGAAACAGACTTATCGGTGGTGTAGCTAATCAGCTTTTCAAAGCAGTCGGTCTGCTCCAGAAGTCCACGGGCCACATCATTTTTTCCACTGCCAGAGGGGCCGACCAGCACCACGATACTGGGCTGGCTTAGAGAAAATTTACCGGGTTTAACACTGTAGCTGTCTGCAATGATTTCAACCAGCTTCAGAAATTCATCATAGGTATTCACCGCCAGAAGGCCGGTGGCTTCCCGGTTCCAGGGTTTGCGCATCAGAATGGGATATGCGGCGTTGGATTTGAGAATGTTGTGCATTCCGTCATCAAAGAGGATGTCCACATCGATTTTGTCCTTACGGGAACCAATCAGAATGTGATCCGGCGGTATTTCCGGAAATTCCTCCAATATTCGTTGATAGCGGATGCCCATGTACTGGGGCCAAACTGCGGTGGAGACGAATACCTCCGTCATCTGCGCCAGCTTTTGGACGAATTTCCGGGCACCTTTGATTACAGGCTGGTTTTTAAAGAATTCCGGGTCATCCATGAATTCGAAAATCACATCCGCACGGGTCCCCAGCTTACCCCAACGATCTACTTCGTAGATGGTCAGAGGTGGGTCGAAATGATATTTTTCATTTGCCAACCGGACGGCGTAGGGTACGCATTCCATCAGCAAATCATCGATGTCCAGTGCAGTGGATAGGCGGAAACTTCTATTCATTGTCGCTCTCTTTCTTAAGTGGTGAGTTTGCGGTAAATGTCCATATCCGTACGGAGGACCGTCAGGGGAGTGATGGAGATGTGGCCGCTGACAACTGCATCTGTATCCAGCGCCAAATCACCGGAGGGGACAAATACGCATACGCCGCAAGGGGCACATTGGCCATCTTTTAGCTGGAAGTCATCAGAATAGTATGGACCTCCCTGACGGGTGATGCAGATATCCTTGGATTCCGGCGGAATGTTGATATTATAAAGACTATGGATATCCATCAGCCGGTTGTCATGGATATAGTCAAAAATCCGGTCAAGTTGGGTTATGGCTTTCTCGTAGTTTCCGGGGTTGGTGGACAAAGCTATGGCCGGAATACCCAGCAGAGCTGCTTCAAAAATAGCGGCGACAGTACCGGAATACATCACGTCAGTGCCGATGTTGAAGCCCCGATTGATGCCGGAGATGACCAAATCAAATTTCATCCCGAGTGCCAGCACTGCGTAGCGGACGCAGTCGGCAGGGGAGGAGTCCACCGTGTGGACGGTGATGCCGGGGGCCAGTTCCTGCTGTCCCACGGCAAAGGGCTTGTGCAGTTCAATGCTGTGGCTTTTGCCGCTTTGTTCGTATAAGGGAACAACGGTGGTCACATCCCCCAGTTTTTGACACCAGCGAATCAGTGGCAAAAGTTGACTGGCTGATACGCTGTCGTCATTGGTTATCAAAATTCTCATAGCCAATCCTCGTGGGTTTCTTTGTATTCTTTGACAAGGGCATCCGCATCACGCAGCAGGGCGTTCATTTCATCGGTGCTGTAGACCGTTGCGCCACAGGCACAGGCGTGACCGCCGCCACGATATTTTTCCGCAATAGGATTGACATGGACGAACCGAGAACGTAGACGAACCCGGATAGAACCCTCCGCATCATTGTTGTCGATGAACACCATCCAGCAGATGCATCCACGGATGGAATCCAGCGTTCCGACGCAGGCGCTGGCCTGCTCAAGGGTCAGATTGAATTCGTCCTGCATCGCCTTGTCAATATAAATGTAGGCCACACCATTTTCGGTAATCTGCATGCGCTGATAGATTTGGGCCTTGAATTTCAGGTACTCAAAGGCTTCCAGATATAGTCTGGCGAACAGGGTTTGGGTGTCCACGCCCACGTCCAGCAGTGTGGCGGCATTACGCAGGGTGTCACCGGAAACGCCGTCATACTTGAATCGACCGGAGTCGGTGACCATGCCGGTGTATAGATGGGTGGCAGCCTCGGAGTCGATTTTTAGTTCGTCTTTGAAGGTGTTGTAGAAATCCACAATCATTTCACAGGCGGAGGAACGATCTTCCTCCACCCAAATCAGGTTGCCGTAGTCGGTCAGGGGAATGTGGTGGTCAATCTTAATCAGCTCTTTGCAGAGGGTGTACTTTTTGTTAGAAATACGGTTTTCAGTGGCGGTGTCGATGACGATGCCCAATGCGTCGGCATATATCTCGTCGGCAACCGCTTCGTCCTCGGGACCCATAAACTCCAAATACTTTGCGGTATCCGCATCAATCAGATAAATCTCCTTATCCGGGAAGGACAGCTGTAGGATGCGCTTGAAGCCCTTGGTGGCACCAACGCAGTCACCATCGTTGCGGATGTGGCGAAACAGCATAATGCGGTCATATTCTTTGATTTTGTCTAAAATTTTCTTTTTTACTTCCAAATTCATGATTGTTCTCCTCTCAGTGCGCCCAAATCATGGAGCATGGCCATAGCAGTTGCCCGGTCAGGCACGGTGGCACCGCTGGCCTTGGCGTGACCACCACCGCCATACTTGACGGCAATAGGGTTGATGTTATAACGGTTGGAGCGGATTTCACAGAGCACGCCTTTTTCTGTTTCGGTAAAGTTGACCCAAATATCCACGCCCTTAATATCCGCCATGGTGTTGGTCATGGCACGGGAAACGGTAAATACATCCACGCCGAGGGTCTGGAATTCCTCCATATCGGTATAAATATAGGCCACATTTTCCGGGCTGAATTGAATTTTCAAAATAAATTTCGCTTTTAGCTGCTTGCTGGAAAAATCGTCGGCGTACAGGTCACGGAATAACTCGTTGGTGTCGATTCCAGCTTCCATCAGGACAGAGGCCAGACGGAAGGTACGGGCGGTGGTGCCGTCGTAACGGAACCGACCGGAGTCAGTGACCATTCCGGTATACAAGCTTCTGGCGGCAATGGGGTTGATTCGCAGACCGCATTCCACAGCGAATTGGGTCACCAGACCACAGCAGCTTTCAAAGCTGGTGTCTACCACTTCTTCATCGGCAATCTTTTCACAGAAAATGTGATGGTCAATGCGAACCGAGCGGGGAGCCATACTGTAGCGACCGTCGCTAATTAGAGGACGGGAGGCGGTGTCCAGAATCATCACCAGTGCGTTTTCGTATGTGGAATCGGGAATATCATCCATAACGGAATCGGTCATAAAGGAAAAAAACCTTGCCTCGTCGCCAACGGTGTAAACGGTTTTTCCCGGGAAATTTTCCAGCAGGATGTGCTTCATGCCAATTTGACTGCCCAAAGCGTCGCCGTCCGGACGATTGTGCCGGTGGATGATGATGGTCTGAGCGGCCTGAATTTCCGACAGAATCTTTTCAAACATAGGGAATCACACCTTTTTGTATGAGAAATATGGATAATTAGAATAGAATATAGATGGGTTTGTCTATTATAGCACAAAGTTATCGGTTTGACAATCCAAAAAAACACTATTTCCACAAAACAACTATATTGGATGGGAGTGAAATTACCGCAATTTGAGATTGATTAACCTGTGGTTATATGCTAATATATAATTGTATAAATACATATGAAACGGAGATGACGCAATGAAACAAATCATGAACAGAACACTGGCGTTGATGATGGCGCTGGTCATGTGTGTCAGTCTGCTGTCGGGCCTGTGCTTTGCCGGTTCCGCGGTGACTGTCAGCTATAATACCGGGAATGCTGATGGCTTCCAGAATGTCATTATGAACTGGGGTAAGCGTGGTGTCAATGCCACCTTCCTTTCTCAGAATGCCGAGGCGTTCTATTCGGATAATAACACTTCTTACAGTGAGCTGGCGGCCCTCACCGGATCGTCCAATGTGAACAAGGTTCCCAGCAGCGCACTGTATCGGGAACTGGCTGAGCTGATGGAGGATAATCACACCACCATCACCAGTTACGCTGATACCAGAGATTTGTATCGGTTTACCGATTGCCAAAACGGTAAGAATAACGCAATCTCCTCTTTCTACTCCGGTGTTACCATCGGCCCCAAGTGGGACGGCGGCTCCACATGGAATCGGGAGCATACCTGGCCCAACAGCAAGGGCATGAACGGCAATGACGAAAATGACATCATGATGCTTCGCCCCACCTCCAGCAGCGAAAACAGTGCCCGTGGTAACAAGGCCTACGGCGAAAGCGCTGGCTTCTATGACCCGGATGCGTTGTCCAATGGTGTCTACCATCTTCGTGGTGACGTGGCCCGTACCATGCTGTATGTGTACGTTCGCTGGGGCAACACCGCCATCTGGGGCTCCGACGGTGTCATCGAGAATTTGGATATCCTCCTGAAATGGGTAGAGGAGGATCCGGTGGATACATGGGAGTTGGGCAGAAACGATTCGGTGGAGTCCATCACTGGCACCCGGAATGTTTTCGTTGACTATCCGGAGTTGGTGTTCGTTCTGTTTGATGCCCAGATTCCGACCGACATGGTCACGCCCTCCGGTGAGGCGGTCAACGGCGGAAACACTTACAGCATTACCGCTGTTTCCAACAATGCAGCCTATGGTACCGTGTCTGTCAGCGGCAAGAACATCAATGCCAAGCCTGCTGACGGCTATATCGTCGCCGGCTATACCATTCTCAGTGGCACGGCTACGGTCAAGCGTGACGGCAATGTGTTTACCGTTTCCGCATCCTCGGATTGCCAGATTCAAATTGATTTTGAACCTCGTGCGACCGGTGCAGTCAGCTTCTATCAGGATGGCGTGGAGATTTTTTCTCAGGATGTGTACATCAACGATGCAATCACGCTTCCTTCCCATTCCGGCGCAGTGGTGGATGGCTATAGCTTCCTTGGTTGGGTAACCGCTACTGTCAGCGAGACGACTGTGGCACCCACGAAGCTTTATACCGCAGGCACCAGCTATACGGTGGTGGATGATGTGACCTTCCACGCCCTTTACTCCCGTGTAGACAGCACCGGTTCCGGTGAAAGCAGTGTTTACAATGCTTATGTGGGCGTGCCGGTGGAAGGGGACTATCTGATAGTTTCTGATGGTGCTGCCCTGAAAGCCAGCGTATCCAGCAAAGGCAGATTTGACTATACCGAAATCACGGTTACCGACAACACCATTATGAATCCCACTGCGGATATTATTTGGCACATTGCGCCCAGTGGTAACGGTACGTTTACAATTTATAATAAAGATGCGGCTGCTTATGCCGGTGGCAGCGGCGTTGCCAATAAGGGAAAGCTGCTGGATACGGTTAACGAGTACGCTCAATGGGCCATTTCCGCAGATCAGATTTTTGAGAATGTGGGTAACCGGTCCAAGGGTGTCAACTATACCCTGCGCAGAAATGCAACCTATGGCTTTGCCTGTTACGCATCGGGCACCGGTACTGGTATGACGCTTTATAAAATGGCCAGCGGTACGGTCTACTACAGCACCACTGCCGGCCAGAGTTGCCCCCATATCAATACCACGGAAATTGCTGCACAGCAGCCAGACTGCACAACTGCTGGTTATACCGCCGGTGTGTACTGCGATGATTGTAGATCCTACATCAGCGGCCATGAGAAGGTGGAAGCGCTTGGGCATAGCTACGATTCTGTGGTGACGGCTCCCACCGAGACGGAGCCGGGCTTTACTACATACACCTGTTCCACCTGCGGCGATATTTATGTTGGAGACCATACTGAGGCACTGGGTAAGGTGTATCAGGTCGAATTTGTAGTCCCGTTCGGCGTGACGGACATCGAGAATGCGCAGTGCGGTAAAGCCGGCATCAAACTGCCTACCGCTGACGCACCTGCTGGCGAGTATGTATATACCTTCGTGGGCTGGGTCGAGCAGAACGTGAATAACAGTGAGATTAAGCCCAGTGTGTACACTGCTGGAAGTACATTCAATACGGAATCCAATGTGACCCTTTATGCGCTGTACAGCTATGCGCCTGGTGGCGCGGGTACCGGTGCGTGGGAGCTGATTACCGACGATTCTGCTTTGACAGCCGGTGCGGAGCTGGTGTTGGCTTCCAATGTTCAGGGGGCTGTGGCTGGACAAGTCAACGGTAAATATTTGACCAGTGTTACGGCGGAATTCTCGGCAGATTTTTCGGTTATCAAAACATTGCCTGCCGATGCGGTGATTTTTACACTGGGCGGCACAAAGGATGCATGGACATTGACCAATGCCGACGGCAATCTGCTGGGCAGCGTTGCCGCAAAGAATGTAGGGTGGGATAAGGGTACCTCTACATGGAGCATTGCGTTTGACGAAAATGGCGATGCCATCGTTCTGAACGGCACGGACACCTTCGGACGGTTCCTGTACAATGTCCAGAGTCCCAGATTCTGCACCTATACCTCCGATACCCACAGCAGCATGCTCCTGCCGCAGCTGTATAAGCGTGATGGAGCAGTGGGGCCTGTGTACTACACCACCGTATTCAATACGATGCCCGACATCGGTGCGGATGGCAATATCATGGTCAGCGGCACCATCACCAGTGCCGGCAACACTGAAGACGATGTGACATTAGAGCTGCTCAAGGACGGCAGTGTGGCGTATTCTACGGTGGTTACCGGTAATTCTGCCCACTATATCCTTAGTGACGTGGCACCAGGAAGCTACACCCTTCGCATTTCCAAGTCGAATCATGTGACCAGAGAGTATGCCGTTACGGCTGGCTCCATCAACGTGACGCAGAATGTGGAAATTTGTCTGCTGGGCGATGTGACCGGTGATGGACGGGTCAATATGAAAGACTGGAGCACCCTGTATGAGCACGTTAACGAACAGACCATCCTGACGGATTATCCTTTCAGCTGCGCCGATGTTAATCTGGATGGTCGAGTCAATATGAAGGACTGGAACCGGCTCTACGGCCATATCAGTGAGACGGATCCGTTGTGGTAACATAAAATGAAACGAATCATATCCCTGATTTTAATTGTGTGCATTTTGTCACTTTTCGCGGTACCTGCCGTTGCGGTTGGTACAACCAGCTTTAAAATGACTGCGGATCGGACGGATGTCAGTCCCGGTGATACGGTAAACTTTACCGTTAGCCTCGGTGCGGTGGAAAAACTTTACGGACTGAAGTTTAAGGTGGTCATTCCGGAGGGGCTTTGCTATGTGGAGGGTTCCGGAAAGGTGACCGAGGGACTGGATGCGTCCATGAATGCAGCGAAGGTGGAGTTTATTGAATCGTCGATGGTATTCATCGTCGGTGCCTGCGACTACTCCAGTTCCTCTGACACAACATTGCTCCAATTCCAGTGTACGGTGGAGGAGGATGCTTTTGGCTCTAAGGTGGTCAACCTGGAAATCGATCCGGAGAATGTATTCGATTTGGAATATTATAATATTGAATACACTGTCTACTCGGCGGCGGTTTCCGTGAATGACTACTGCGATCATTCTTGGTCTTTCGGGGATTGCGAAAACCCCAAGGTATGCAAGCTCTGTGGCGTTGTGGAGGGCGAGGCTTCCGGGCATCATTGGAAGGAAGAATGCGTTGGAGACGAAAACGGTCACTGGTACGATTGTCTGGAGTGTGATGTATCTAAGATTGACCCCCATACGGATGGTGACGGAGACCAAATTTGCGATATCTGTGGATTCAATGAAGCGGATAAAGACAACGGGAATGTGGTTGTCGCTATTGTTATCGGTGCAATCGTGCTGATATCAGCCGGTGGTGTATTTTTCATCCTCAGAAAGAAGCCAAAACGCAAATAAAATAAGGGCGGTGACTTACGGTCACCGCCCTTTATACGGGAGTAGAATATGGTTCATCTATTATTGATTGTGATTTATTTATCCTTTATCAGTCTGGGGTTGCCGGATGGGGTGCTTGGTGCAGCGTGGCCATCCATGTATCCGGACATGGAGGTAGGGGTTTCTTTTGCTGGTATCGTATCCATGATTATCGCATTGGGAACGGTAGTATCCAGTTTGATGAGTGATTGGCTGACTTCCAAGTTGGGCGCCGGGAAGGTCACAGCCTTCAGTGTTGCGACGACTGCAGTTGCGTTATTGGGTTTTTCGATGAGTGACCGGTTCTGGATGCTGTGCCTTTGGGCGATTCCATATGGACTCGGAGCCGGAAGTGTTGATGCTTGCCTGAACAATTATGTGGCGCTTCACTATTCCAGCCGGCATATGAGTTGGCTCCACTGTATGTGGGGTATCGGAGCGACTGCAGGTCCGGCGGTTGTTGGAATGGTACTGGCAGGCGGCAGAAGCTGGGGGCGTGGATATCTGCATATCGGTGTTTTTCAAGCTTTGCTGACAGCGCTCATCTTCCTTAGTTTGCCGCTTTGGAAAGCTCGACAGGGTGCGGAAACTGTTGGAGCAAAGCCATTGCCCCTGAAGCAGGTGTTGCGAATCCCCGGAGCGAAGCAGATAATGATTGCTTTTTTCTGTTATAGTGCGGTGGAGCAGACCACAGCCCTGTGGGCCAGCTCCTATTTGACCCTTTACAAGGGAGTTCCGGAAAATACTGCTGCATTTTTTGCCAGCATGTTTTTTATCGGCATCACCGCCGGACGAGGGCTGAATGGGTTTTTGACCATGAAATTTTCTGATACACAGCTCATCCGATTGGGGCAGGGCATCATCCTGATGGGGGTGATTGGAATGCTCCTGCCATTGGGGACAGCGGTTTCTCTTGGGGGATTGATTCTGGTTGGTTTGGGCTGCGCACCAATATATCCCTGCATCATCCATTCTACGCCGGTGTATTTTGGTGCGACCCGGTCTCAGGCGCTGATTGGCGTGCAGATGGCCAGCGCCTATGTTGGAACCTGCCTAATGCCTCCGTTGTTTGGCCTGATTGGAGAATACATCAGTGTGGCATTGCTGCCGGTGTATCTGCTGATATTTTTAGTCCTGATGTTCACAATGTACACAAATTTATTGAAAAAGCTGAATAATCAACGGGAGAGCTGATGCTCTCCCGCTTGTTATTTTCTGATACCGCAGACCTGATACATTCGGTCGTTGGAGATGATGATGTCCACATCGAACCATGGAGCAAATAGCTTTGCCAGTTCATTTTCCTCTAGCAAGTCGATGGAAACTTTGCTGGCTCGCTCATGGTGCTTGATAAGTGCGGCACGGCTCATACCATGGGCCACAGATAACGTACCACCGGGCTTGATTATGCCAGCCAGCACTTGAATCAATCTGGCAGGCTCAGGGAAGTGGGGGAAAGCGTTATAGACCATGACTGCATCAAATTTATCAGGGAATTCTACCGTTTCCACGTCACCGCAGAGGATAGTCTGTGCTGGAAATTTACTGCGTGCAATCTTTACCATCTCGGGAGATATGTCGATTCCGGTAACGGAAGCGACGTTTCGTTCCAGATAATCCGGGAACAGGATCCCGGTGCCGCAGGCTACATCCAGAACGTGGATTCCAGCCCGGATACGGGCATTATCCAGAATGCTGGCGATAACCGGTTCGTTGCGAATCATGTCATCATCCCACCAGCTGGCACATCGGTCGAAAAATTCGATTACTTCTCTTTTATCCATGGAGAGCTCCTTTTTGATAGCGGACAGGGACGAGCTTGGCCTTTGTCAATGTAAAAATAAGCAGCGGAAGCAGAATCAGCTGACAGAGGATGCCAGGCAAGGTAGTGATAAAATAGGAGCTAACCCAAAGAGATAGCCCGTAGGCTTGTCCACCGGTATAGAAAAGCACTTTTACGATGCCGCCGGTGATTCGTCCGAGAATCATTGCCACAACCAGAGAAGCATATACATCGATAGTTGAGGAGCCGCTGTGGATAAGCCGCATCCCAATCCCGGCTACCAGCCCGTATACGGCAAGCTCTGGAATCATGGTAAACAGATAGGGAGGGGCGGGCATACCAGAGAGTAGGTAGGACAACACCGGACCAACGATGCCGCAGATTAGTCCGTAGCCGCCACCGCAGACCAGTCCACACAGAAGAACGGGGATATGCATGGGGGAGAGGATGGTTCCAAGATTGAATGGGTGAAGGGCAACAGGCAGTACATAGCACAGGGCAATGCAAACGGCACTGATGGCGATATTTTTGATTTGAGACTTTTGTTTCATTGCGATACCTCCTGATGGACGTTCGGATGTGTTACTATGATAACCGCATTATAGGTGCTCAACTCTGGATGCGCAAGCCCCCTAGGGGGTTGTTTTGTACAAAACTTCATTTCGGCGGAATATTTATGTCTTGATTTTGTGGAAAATATCCATATTCCTGCTTGCTTTTCACCATGGATCATTGTAATATTTAAATGAGTAAGAATGCGTATACATTATCAATATAGAGTCTGGAGGATGATTTTATGAAAAATACCGGAAAGAGGATACTGGCAATGGCACTGACAATCTGTCTGCTGCTTGCGCTGGTCCCGGTGCACCAGAATGTGGAGGTGGAGGCTGCCATCAATGTCAGCTCCCTGAGCTGCTCCGGCTTCATCTCCAATTCGATTGCCCAGAAGTATATCGATACGATGATGAAATATTACATCAATAATAATTCCAATCTGCAATCCACGCTGAGTGCAGGCAATTCGGTTGTGTTTATGTTTGAGGGCGGCTCGGACAACTACTGGAATGGCAGTGTGTACAATGATGTGCAGGGTGACATCCGAAATCAGGCCGTGGTCATCGTGGTAAAGCTGAATTCCAGTGGTACTCCCTACATTGCCTACTACTGTGAAAACTGCTCCTCTGTTCCTGACGATCCTACACTGTGTACATATAATGTAGGTTACTCCGGTGCCACTACCGTCATGGATGGCATCTACTCCTTCTACACCACCAATCATACCGGCCCTTACGGTGCGTTTCAGCTTAATTGCGGTACAGGCTACTATACGCCCAATGCTGCCCCGAACGGCTATAGCTTGGGTGCCAGTGGCCTGAATATCCACACCCGTTCCGGTAATGCCTGCGGCGGTCATAGTGCCGGTTGGTCCTGGTCGCTGGGCTGCCAGCTGATTGGCTCCGGCGTCTACACCGGTAACGAATTCAATCAGTTTATGAAGGTCGTCGCCGGCATCAATTATAATGTATGGCTGAATTATTATAGTAAGTCCTTCAATACCATCACCACCGGTATCACCAAGGGTTACTATGTCCTCGACCGTCAGTTGGCAAAGATGGATACCAGTGGAAATCAGTTTGGCAGCGGTTCGCTGATTGAACTGTATAATTCTACCGCTCTGAACAATATCACTGCCAAGTCCACTACGGCCAGAAACAATGCCGGTTTCTCTATGGACTATGTGGATCAGTGTGAGAAGTTTGCCTCCTACTGCACACTGGAGGTCACTCTGGATCAGGCGGAACTCCGTGGCGCTCCCTGCAGTGCTGGAACCGATGAAAGCTCCACCCTTATCGAGAATCTGAATCTGGGCGATACGCTGACCGCAATCGGTATCTACAAAAACCATTACGGCAACTACTGGTACGAGGTCATTGCGCCCAGTGGCGAGCAAGGCTTCATATATGGAGAAAACGCCAAGTACATAAAGGATAATATTTCGGATATTGTGCTGACTGATGCGACACCACCGAATGGTCTCGTCAAAGGCGCAACATTCTATGTCAACGGTACGGTTAAATCCCAGTATAATCAGTTGACTTCCGTTGCCTGTTATATTTACAATGATTTCAGCTCGGAAGGGGAACCGGTTACCGGAACCAGCGATACGCCGTCTACCAACTCCTACACCCTGGCATACAGCGCAGTGGACGATGCTACCTGGATGGGGACTCTTGCTGTGGGCAATTATACCTATGGTTTGTATGCCTCCTATGCAAACTATTATTGCACGGATGCAACGACCCTCCAGAGCAATACCGGTACCATTACGCTAATGGAGGAGATTTTTGCAGTCATTCCTTCTGAGGCCAATCAGGCTACCTGTGCGCACACCGAGATCACCTATGAGTTGAGTGATGCCACCTGTACCAGCAATGGTGCCAGTGTTCGAATCTGCAGCACCTGTGGCCTTGTTACCGAGGAAGTTACAGTGGGGGCGCATGCATATGGCAACTGGACTACCACCAAACAGGCCAACTGTATCAGTGAAGGTGCGCAGATTCGCACCTGTTCCGCCTGCGGCGAAACCCAAACACAGACGATTCCTGCCACGGGCCACAAATATACATCTAAAACTTATGCTGCGACCTGTTTAGAATACGAACGGATTGAGTATAATTGCACTGTCTGCGGACATACCTACAGTGTTTATGCCGATGAACTGATGACCGAGTGGTCCCAGACCATCCCGGAGGGAATCGACGATGGCATGTGGGAAAGCAAGACCCAGTACCGTTACAGCGATTATGAGACTATCATTTCCTCCTCCGCCAAGCTGGACGGATATACACAAATCAGCAAGCAGTGGAAGCAGTCCGGCACAGGCAAGATTGAATCCGTGACCGAATGGCCGGTGGGCTTCCAGACCAGCCATACGTTGTACACCAAGTACAATGGCCCCATGTTCGTCTTTACAGAAACAGACAGCGCAAAAAGAGAGTTGGGAACCAAGACTCTTATCGGTTACCTCTATTATCACTGGTGCTACGGCACTTATCTGTACGGGCCTACGAACCGTACTACCTCCAAGACGAACGATGGCACCCATTCTACATTCCATGCCCACTATGCGGATTTGAGTACGCTGGATCCCACCACCTTAACCCCGGCCCCAGACGGAAGTATCACATATTCCTCTGCGACCAACTGTACCGACAGCTGGTGGTGGTATTACATCCCCGTCTATGCCCAGACCTATACCGATTATACTGCGCAGTATACCCATGAGCGCTGGACTGACTACACCGACTGGAGTGATACGGCGGTTTCTGCTTCTGCCACTCGCAAGGTGGAGACCCGGACGCTATACCGGTATGTGGATGCAAAGCTTGGTGACCACAGATGGATGGATGGTGTTTGTGTGGTCTGTGAACTGGCCTGCACCCATACCTATGCCGATGGTCTGTGTACCGTTTGCGGTGAGGCGGAGCCTAATAAGGACTTTTATCTGTTCGGATTTATCAATGGTGCCAACTACGCCTGCGAGGAAAACTATGCCGATTTAGGCCAGTATATGTTTGTGGATGGCACTTTGGTGGCGACCTTTGAGCAGGACAGCTATGTTGCCGTGAAAGCAGGGGACAACCAGCATTGGTATATGACCGATGGCTGGAAGGGCTTTGATGCAAAATCCGCAGTCCTTTATAATATGAACACCATCTCTAATGCGGATAAGCTGTATGTCCCTGGTGGGATAGAGGTGACCTTTACATTGGTCGATAACGGCGATGAAACCTTCACGTTGAGTTATGCGATTACAGGCTGCCCCCACAGCACTCATGATACCAGCGGAAAATGCACCACCTGCGGCGAGAATGTCGCGCATTCTTACCGAAGTGTTGTGACCGCACCGACTTGCACAGCGGAGGGCTATACCACTTACGCCTGTACGGTTTGCGGCTATACATATGTCAGCAACCGGACTTCCATGGTGGGACATAGCTATCGAACTGTGGTCACCGCTGCAACCTGCTCTGCCGAGGGATATACCACCAATGTTTGTAATGTTTGTGGTTACAGTTATATCAGCAATCGGGTGTCCGCTACCGGACACAGCTATTCTGGCAAGGTCATTGCACCTACCTGTACTGACGATGGTTATACCATTTATTCCTGTAAGACCTGTGGTAGCAGCTATAAGGATAAGATTACCAGCTCCACCGGGCATAGCTACTCCGGCGGCAAGTGTACCTCCTGCGGTGCGGCAGATCCTAACTACTCTGCGGTCACAGCACCGAAGCTGACCCTGACGTATCCCACGT
>JAZQIN010000139.1:0-7602 GCA_045541155.1 Faecousia sp. | reverse complement strand
AGTGCCCGTTCTTTTGCTCCAACTTATGCTTATAAAAACCTTGAAATACATCCAGTATTCCTGCGGTTTTTACCACATAATTTGAAGCAAAATTCCTGGGCACCCACTCGAAATTGAGTTTTTAGAGGTGCCCTATTGTTTGTCGGACTAAACACCGCACCATAAACAACGCATGTCATTGCGAGCCAGCGCGCACGCTGGCGTGGCAATCCGCTTATTTAGTAGCGTGTGTAGCGAACGGATTGCCACGTCGCTTCGCTCCTCGCAATGACAAAGTATTTTGTTTTGCGGTGCTAGACCGCTAAACGATAATTTACACCACTGTGGCAATAAAACTCGCTCCCGATGGTCGGGAGCGAGTTTTTGTTTCAATTATACGATGCCCTGAGCGTTCATTGCATCGGCAACCTTCAGGAAGCCGGCGATGTTGGCACCGGCAACGTAGTTGCCTTCCATGCCGTACTCCTTGGCAGCAGCGTCCAGATTGTGGAAGATGTTGACCATGATGGTCTTCAGCTTGCTGTCCACTTCCTCGAAGCTCCAGCTCAGACGCTCGGAGTTCTGGCTCATCTCCAGTGCGGAGGTGGCGACACCGCCGGCATTGGAAGCTTTACCCGGGCAGAACAGGATGCCGCTCTCCTGGAAGTACTTCGTAGCATCCAGAGTAGTGGGCATATTGGCACCCTCGGCGACCGCGAAGCAGCCGTTGGCGACCAGCATCTTGGCATCCTCCAGATGCAGCTCGTTCTGGGTGGCGCAGGGCAGAGCAACGTCACAGGGAGTGCTCCAAACGCCCTTGCCCTCATGGTAAACGGAGTTGGGACGAGCTTTGGCGTACTCGGTCAGGCGAGCACGTTTGACCTGCTTTACGTCAATCAAAGTTGCAACGTCGATTCCGTCGGGATCGTAAATCCAGCCGGTGGAATCGGAGCAGGTGACGGGCTTAGCGCCCAGCTGCCATGCCTTCTCGATGGCGTAGGTGGCAACGTTACCGGCACCGGAAACAACAACGGTCTTGCCCTCCAGGCTCTTGCCATTGCACTTGAGCATCTCGTCGGTCAGGTACAGCAGACCGTAGCCGGTGGCCTGGGTACGAGCCAGGGAGCCACCGTAGCTGAGGCCCTTGCCGGTGAACACACCCTCGTAAACGCCACGGATGCGCTTGTACTGACCGTACATGAAGCCAACCTCACGGGCACCAACGCCGATATCGCCGGCGGGCACGTCGGTATCAGCGCCGATGTACTTGTACAGCTCGGTAATCAGGCTCTGGCAGAAGGCCATGATTTCACGGTCGGACTTACCCTTGGGGTCGAAATCAGAGCCACCCTTACCGCCGCCGATGGGCAGGCTGGTCAGGCTGTTCTTGAAGGTCTGCTCGAAAGCCAGGAATTTCATGATGGACAGGTTAACGCTAGGATGGAACCGCATACCGCCCTTGTAGGGGCCGATGGCGGAGTTGAACTGAACACGGTAAGCGTTGTTGACCTGCACCTGGCCGTTGTCATCCACCCACGGAACACGGAACAGAATAACACGCTCGGGAGTGGTCAGCCGCTCCATGAGAGCGTTCTTACGGTAGCTTTCCTCGTTGCGCTCAATGACAACACGCAGGGATTCCAGCACCTCTTCAACAGCCTGATGGAACTCGGGCTGGCCGGGATTCTGGGCCTTTACTCTGGCCAGGGTCTCGTCTACATAACTCATATACAAATGTCCTCCTCTGGAAGATTTATTTTCCTGACACATTGTATCAGATTGAATGCAAGAATACAAGAGGTTTTTGCAACTTTTTTTTCGGAACTTGCAAAAAAATATTTTCCGGATGGCAAAATGAACGATTGCCATCCGGAAAACGAAACTTGTCTTTGTGCAAAATTTCACCGGGCACGGGGAAGGACATCTTCACGCAGCACAGTGCACAGTTTTGACAGTTCTTCGGCTGTAGTATCACGGCTGATGGAGACACGGAAGGAGCTGTCGATGATTTCGGGGGCGACCTTCATGGATTCCAGAACGTGGCTACGGTGACCCTTAGCGCAGGCACTGCCTGCAGAGACGCAGATGCCATGGTCCTGCAGGATGTTGATGGTGTTCTGGGTGGGCAGGCCGGGAATGGCAAGGGACAAAATGTGAGGCGCTTCGTGGGCACCATTGATGGTTAAGCCCTCCCAATTACGCATCTGATTAATCAGGTCGTCCAGCAGGGCCTTTTCCCGGGAAATATCCTCCTTGAAGGTAGCCGTGCCCGCAACGCAGGCGGCAGCAAAACCAAAAATGGCAGGAGTGCCCTCGGTGCCGTTGCGATAGCCGCCCTCCTGACCACCGCCGAACAGCAGAGGAGGGAAGGATTTCAAACGGGGACTGATATACAGCGCACCAGCTCCCTTAGGGCCGTGAATTTTATGGGAGGAGATGGAAATCAAATCTGCACCCAGTGCCTTTGCGGAGAATGGGATTTTTAGAAAGCCTTGCACCGCATCGGTGTGGAAAATCGCATCGGGGCAGAGCTTGTGGGTCAGTTTTGCCATCTGGGAAATGGGCATTACCGCACCGGTCTCGTTGTTTACCATCATGACGGAGACTAAAATCGTATCCTTACGAAGTGCGGCTTTCAGAGCATCCGTTGTGATGTGCCCTTGTGCGTCCGGTTGGAGATAGGTGACATCAAAGCCCTGCGTTTCCAGCTCTTTCACGCAGTTGAGAATGGCGTGATGTTCGATGGCGGTGGTGATGATGTGTTTGTGTTTCTTGCCGTAACGTCTGGCAGTGCCAAAAATCGCCCAGTTATCAGCTTCGGTGCCGCCGGAGGTGAAGAATACACGGTCATGCTCGGCACCCAGTGCAGCGGCGACCTGATTTCGGGCGGTACGGAGGGCGTGAGCGGCATCAATACCAAAGCCATATAGTGCGCTGGGATTGCCCCAGTTTGTGGTCAATGCTTCTGTCATTGCCGCTACCGCTTCCGAACAGGGTTTAGTTGTAGCGGAGTTGTCTAAATAAATCATATTTCTCACTTTCCTACGCAAAAGCGTTCAAAGATACGGGCGGTGATATCCTCCCGGACGGTGGCACCGGTGACTTCACCCATGGCAGACATGGCTTGCTCCACATCAATCAGTACCGCATCGGGGGTCAGTCCCAGCTTCAAGCCCTGTAAAGCGGACAACATAGCTTCGTGGGCACGACGGACAGCGTCAAATTGACGGGCGTTGGTCAAGATAGAGCCGTCACAGGGCAATTCGCCTTCGAACAGTACGTCAACCATATCCGCAAGCTGGTCAAGACCATCCCCGGTCTTGGCGCAGATATGAATGATGGTCATGAAGGGGAGGTCGCTGGGTTCCACACTGCTGCCAAGGTCAGATTTGTTAATTAGTGCGATGGCGTTTTGATGCTCACAACACAGGTCGATGATTGTTTCATCCTCGACGGTAAGGGGCTGAGAGCCGTCACAGACAAACAACACCAAATCCGCATCGTCGATGGCTTTTTTGGAGCGTTCCACGCCAATGGCCTCTACGGTATCTATGGTTTCTCGGATGCCGGCAGTGTCAATCAGACGCAGACGGGTGGAGCCAAGCATGACTGTTTCCTCTACGGTGTCACGGGTGGTGCCGGGGATGTCGGTGACAATGGCTCGTTCGTAACCGGCAAGGGCATTGAGTAGGCTGGATTTTCCGACGTTTGGCTTGCCCACAATGGCGGCAGCGACACCGTGTCGCATGATGCGTCCCTGGCCGTAGCTGCGGAGCAGCCCATGGAGGGCTTTGGCGTCCTTGCGCAGCGTATCCTCATAGGCGGAAAGACCGAAATCTTCAATATCCTCGTCGGGATAGTCCAGCACCGCATGGAAATGGCTGCACAAATTGGTCAAGTCATCGTAAATGGGGGACAGCTTACGTGTCAGGGTGCCGCCTACTTGCCCGGCAGCATTGGCAGCGGCATCGGCGGTATCCGCTTCAATCAGATCAATGACGGCCTCGGCCTGCGTCAGGTCCAGGTGGCCATTCAGAAACGCACGCTTTGTGAATTCTCCTCGCTGGGCCGGTCGGGCACCGGAGATGTACACAGCCTCCAGTCCGGCTGCCAGGACTGCCGGTGAACCGTGGCAGTGAAATTCCACCGTATCCTCTCCGGTGTAGCTGTGGGGCCCACGGGAATACACAGCCATACATTGGTCAATCACACGCCCGTTTTTGTCGTGCAACTCTCCCAGTGTCAGCTTGCGGTCGGGAAGCTGTGTTAGTGTTTTCTTATTATATAATGTAAAGACCTTTTCGGCAATGGCACCACAGCCATCTCCGGATAGGCGAATGATGCCAATGGCGGACACCTGATTACCGGTGGACACTGCAGCGATTACGTCAGACATGGTTCAATCTCCTTTGGAAGGTAATCGAGTAAATGATAATTTTTGACTACTATATCACCAAACCAATCAAAATGCAATTCCCAACCGCATAATCTGCTTGGTTTGGGGCATACTGTTCCGGAGGTGATGGAATGGAACAGCAGTATCAAGGCGCTTTAACCGATGAGAACATACGTATAATCTTTGAAAACGCCAACGATTTCATTGCCCGTGAACTGCGCTGTGGGGAATGGACGGTCTATTTTTATGCCATTGACGGTATTACGGCGGCGAGTGCCACTTCGGATTATGTGGTCAAACCTCTGACTCGTTTGACGGCGGACTCCATGGCGTCCCTCTATCACCATGCTCTGAGCGGAGAAGTATACAATTCCGTGGCGGATGCCTGCGAGGATTTGAATACAGTGGCGATGAAGCTGGTCAATGGCTTTTGCGTTGTGCTGTTTCCGGGGGTGGGAGCGGTGGCCTATGAGGTCAAAACCCCGGAAAAACGCAGCTTGTCTGCACCGGAGGTTGAAAATACAGTAAAGGGTCCAAAGGATGCCTTTGTGGAAACGAATCGCTCCAACACCGGTTTGATTCGGCGGCATCTACGCGCACCGGGACTGCGTATTTTTGAGACGCAGGTGGGCAGACGCAGTCTGACCAATGTTTCAGTCATTTGGCTGGATGGTGTGACGAATCCGACCTTAGTGGAACGGATGAAAAAACGGCTTGCTTCAATCGATATCGATGGGATGATTTCACCATCGTCGGTGGAGGAATATGTCACCGGTTCTCGGGCAACGGCATTTCCTTTGCTGCAATACACCCAGCGTACGGACCGGTTCTGTCAGGGTATTCTGGATGGACGGGTGGGGCTGTTTGTAGATGGACTTCCAATGGGGTATCTGGCTCCAGTGAATTTGGGTACACTGCTGGACAGCGCTGAGGATCGAGGTCGAGACTACATTTCGGCTTCCTGTATCCGGGTGCTGCGATATGTGGCGCTGCTGGTGAGTCTGTTACTGCCGGGAATTTATGTGGCGATGGCAACCTTTCAGCATGAAATGATTCCGATGCCTCTGCTTCGGGCCATCATCGAAAGCAAACAATCGGTTCCGTTTTCTACGGCTGCGGAGGTGCTGGGATTGCTAATAGCATTTGAGCTTTTGCAGGAATCCGGAATCCATCTGCCGCAGGCAGTAGGGCAGTCGGTGTCCATTATTGGGGGAATTGTAGTGGGGTCGGCGGCTGTGGAGGCTAAGCTGATTTCTCCAGTGGCTTTGATTGCGGTGAGCATTGCAGGCGTATGTGGCTTTGTCCAGCCAAATCGGGACTTGGCGGAGGCAATACGGGTCTGGCGGTTTCTGATAGCGGCGCTGGGAGCGTGGGGCGGACTTTTTGGTGTGACGCTGGGGGCCATCGGCTTGCTGATTCATTTGTCCGGGTTGAAAAGTCTCGGGGTTGAGTATCTGGCTCCTTTTTCAAAGGGGAAAGTGCCGCCGGTGCTGCGTGAAAGACTGGCTGCGCAGAAGCTGAGAAATGAGGAATGGACCCCTCTCGATGGGAGGAATCAGAGATGAGACGAATAGGGTATCTCGTACTGGCTGCTGTGATTCTTCTGGGGGGAAAGGGGGGAACGGGAACCGATATCGCACAACTGCGCCCAGTAGAGGTGGTTGTAGTGGGACAGAAGGATGGTCAAATTAGAATTCAGACAGACACGGGAGATGGCGGAATTGGACCTGATGTGACAATGGCAATAGATAATCTTAAGAATACGGCACCGGCGGAAATCTTTTTGGATACAGCGGAGTATCTGCTGATTGAACGGGAATGCTTGGGGGAGCTGCCAAACCTGATGAATCATCTGCGCCCATCGTGTGGGGTGTGCATTCTGGAGGGAGAGCCGGATTTAGAACAAACCGCTCGCTATTTGAACATCCATCCGCCCAAAGTAACGTTGTCCAGATATCAGGCGGGAGAAAGGCGGCTGGAGGTGCTGGTGATAAAGGAAGGTGTGATGGAACTTGTATCGTGATTCGGTTCCTGCACGACAGCTGGGATCGTGGATTTGTGCGGCACTTTGTCCGGTGGCGGTGCAACTGGCATCATCCGTGGATTGGACGTGTGTGGCTGCAACTGTCCTGATTGGAATAGTGGCTTATTTGTTGGTGTGGCGAAAGGGACATTTTTCTAAATGGGTAGCGGTTCTGACACTTCCGCTGTTGGTAATCGTAATGGGGCAGACCATGGGAGAAGCTGCTAATATGTGGACCGGGAATAGCTACCCGGCGGTACCGCTGATATTAACGGCGCTGGCGGTCTGGGGCACGCTGAAAGGTGCATCCGCTGCCGCGAGAGTGGGATGTGTTTTGTTTTGGATAGTTCTCATTGCGTATCCCGTGATTTTTGGGGCTGCATTGCCGGATGTAATGTGGAGAGAAGCAATCCAACCGACGGGACATTGGACGGCATCGCTTCTTCCTCTGTTTTTGCTGCCATCTGTGGCATCCGTATTGAGGAAGGGGAAAGACCTTTCCGCACGAATTGTAATACCGGGGGTTTATGCTGTTATCGGAAGCGCACTGACAATGGGGATGCTGTACGCAACGTCAAAAGCTGATATCTATGAAATGGTCAGAAGCATCGATTTGATGGGGGCGATGAAGCATTTTGAGGCGTTGGCATCGGCAACGGCGACAGTGGGGTGGTATGGGTTACTGAGTCTGTTTTTGGCAATGTGCGGTGCGATGGGGGAATGGATAACGGGCTGCGGGAAAACCTTTGTTGTGGTAGGCGCTCTGTCATCGATGCTTTGGATGCTGTGCAATTTGCGAATAGGGATTGAATTATTGGCAGTTTTGACGGCTGTATCTTGGGTTTTGAATCCGATTTTAGTACAAGGGATGGAATGGGCGAAAAAAATCAAAAAATGTAAAAATAGCCCTTGACAATCTACTGCAAGTCTGCTAATATATGCAAGCTTTCAGTGCAGAGCGCACGGGCAACAGCCCGGAAAAATAATTTTGTAAAAGCGCAAAAAAGTGCTTGACAAAATGAAACCTCTGTGCTAGAATGAACAAGCTGTCCGGTGAGCGGTCAGCGGCTGTACCTTGTAAATTGAATAACGCAAAGACGAAATGAACACCTTGGACAATTATAATGGATTGTTTAAGTTTCGAGTAAAATCGAATTTAAGCCAACGAAAATTCTTGAGTAATAAATGCTAAGAGCAAATTATT
>JAZQIN010000138.1:0-7056 GCA_045541155.1 Faecousia sp. | reverse complement strand
CCTGTGTGCGCCTTGCCGGCAAAGCGGCTGCGTTGCACACAGACCGCGGCCACTCGCTCAGGTCGCTTGACTCCGCTACCGGCGGCGCTCCCTTCGCTCCCCACCGGACTGTTCGTTGCCCCCGCCTTGCTCGGGCCGGTCTTTCGACTCCCTTCCAAGTCCAAAAGAAACAGCCACCCACAGGGGTGGCTGTTTCTTTTGCGAAAGAGTAACCAAACGGAGCATAATTGAGGTAAAAGTAAGCAAAAGTACACCAGCTTAAAGATGTTTATATAGCAAGGAGATTGTCGACTTAAAATATCGTTCTTGAAAATACGTTAATTCTGCAATCTCTTCCCGTGTGAAAGTTATACCCTCCGGTGCGACTACCCATTTATGCTCTATATCATTCTCACGATTGATAATCGCTATAATTCTTCCGGTAAATTCAGAAACAGGCTCATTCACGCCTAAAATATAAGCGTCCTCTTCTTCGCCATCTGCCGCCATTGTTCCTTTAATATAGCCATAGTTTATAGGATAATGTATATCCGGATGCTCAGGATGAAAACTTCCAAGTGGTCTGTCAACGGTTACCGTAACAATTGGGCCAATCATTTCGCATTCTCCTTTGCGGTGTTGATGGAGGAGATGAGTATTCTGCGAATCAATCCGCAATCGTGCAATACAGTTTTTGCGACATCATCAGAGATAATGCTCGCTTTTTGTGCGATTTCAATCCAGTATTCTGTTTCGTAGCATTCTTTCAAAGCAATCTGCAATTTAGCGATAAAATCGGGACGGCTGTGCGCATATTTCGCCTCGCGGATATTTGCTCCAATACTCGTTCCGCTTCGTTCAAGCTGATTTGACAGAGAATAATGTCCTTTTATGTTTTCTGTCAGTTTTAAGATTTGAATCGCAAATTCTGTTGACATATCAGCAAGTTTGTTTTCAGCCATACTATCACCTCATTTACTCCGATTGTACCACACATTTGCAAACTTTTCAATGAAATCGCGCAAGTGCGATGAAATCCTCACTCCGCTCGGATGAAATCTGCTTCGCAGATGAAATTAAATCCGTCCTTATCTCCCGACGAAGTCGGATTTCATCACAAAGTGATTTCATCCCACGAAAGCGGGATTTAGTTGAAAAGAACCCACACTTGTCGTAGACAAATGTGGGTTCTTTTCTGGAGCAGGGTACGGGAGTCGAACCCGCCTTCACGGCTTGGGAAGCCGTTGTATTACCGATATACGAACCCTGCATTCGCAACGGTGACATTATATCAGATAGGTTTGGAAATTTCAACCCCTTTTTGTCGCTGGCGGAGGGAAGGTTTACAATTATTTCACTTGCTACAGATGTTCTGCTATGGTAAAATGTAGGAAAGGAGGGATTCCAATGAAAAAGCTGATTACATTCATGCTCGTTTTACTCATGGTCATTTCTATGATGGGATGTGGAAGAATTTCTTTGGATTCTGATGCCACCGGAACGGTCACCTATCGGTTTGGCGACGTTTCCTTTGAGGAATCGCTCACACCGGCGGAAGTAAAAGCGGTGGTGGAGATTCTGAACGGCAAGGAACAGTACAACGATTTCCTTGGAACGCCGTCCTGCGGATTTTCAACCGACATTTCCATAACCATCGATGGTGTATGTTTTGCCATAGCCCACGATAAATGTGGTACTGTGAAGAACTGCGCCAACGGGAATTATATTGACATATCCGATGAGGAACGGCAAACATTGGAGACCATCTTCACTTCCCACGGTGGAAGATTTCCTTGTATTTAATGGATGAAAGGGAGGGATTTCCATGAAGAGAATAATCGTCCAGATGCTTGTTGTTTTGATAATGCTCTCTCTGGCAGGTTGTAACACGGTATCAGTGAAGGAAGATGCTCAAATCACCATTGGATATACCAGTAGTACCATATCATTCACAGATGAATTAACACCGGAGGAAGTGGAGCTTGTAATATCTGTGCTGGACGGGAAGAAAATGACTTCCGATATGGTCAAATGCACTTATAATGGCAGGGTGTATTTCGTGATTGATGGAGTAAAATACATCATGTGTGATCTATCGTGTACAACATTGAAGAACTGTGAAGAAGAAAAGTATATCGACATTTCAGGGGAAGAACGTGAGTTGCTGGAAAGTGTTTTTATTTCGCGCGGTGGAACATTTCCGGTTCGGTAATAATGAGCGGCCGTCAGGCCGCTCATTTTATCTATGGCAGTATACACGGGGTTTCACGTCCGGCGGTTCCGGTGCGCCGAGGGCGAATAACCCATAAAGGGCATCGGCTCTGTCCTCGATTGCCTGATAAGGATGGTCGATTTTTTCTCCAATGTTGGGATAAAGACCATGCTCCCGGGCATTTTTTATGATTTCACGACCTCTGTCATTGAAGGCCAGCACCCGGGCATAGGGGGCAGGGGAGGCAATATCTTCAGCGGTCAAGCCGAGAGTTGCGCAGAGAATCATCCGGTCGATGCGGCTGCGGGTGTAGCGTTTGGATTTGACGGCGGTGGCGATTTCCTCCAGCGATGCTTTGCTGCGTGATGCGTGCATCAGCTTTCTCCACAGCCCCTCAGAGCCGTGAGGCAGTACTTCAAATTCTCCGCCTGTCATGCTGCGAAGTTTACATAACATTGCTCGTTCTCCGGCATCCAAACTGTGTAGCACCGCACCTTCAAAAACCTCTGCGGCACAGGGAGGTATACACGAATTCCAATCGTGTATACCCAGCATCAGTTTTCGTACAGCGGTGGCGGATGGGTTTTCCACATCTACCGATTCTTCGTGATAGTCCCCACCCCGATGAATGGGCATCGGCACCATAAGAGAATTCTGCGCCAAAATCGCCTTGCAGTATTCGATGCCTAATATGTTGTTGGGTTTTCCGAGAATCGCACCGTCCAATCCCATCTGTTCCAAAGCTGCCTGACGGGCAGCTGGGAAAGAAAGCCCTTTATCCAATTGATTCCGAAGGGCAGGAGGGAACGCCTCAGACAGCAACGCCCTGGCAACAGGCTCCAGCTTCTCCGGGTCCTCCGCACCAAAGCACAGCCCGTCACAGAAGGGCGAAAGCAGCCGAACGCCCTCACCTGCAAACCCTTCCGCCGAGGATAGGGTGGCGGTCAAGGGTAACTCCAGCACCAAATCCGCCCCGGATAAAATCGCTGCTTTTGCCCGAAGGGACTTGTCAATAATGGCCGGCTGTCCCCGTTGCACATAGTTGCCGCTCATGATGCAAACTACGCTGTTACCTGAGTCTTTCAGAGCACGAATTTGCTTGTGGTGTCCAAGATGCAGAGGGTTATATTCACAAATAATGCCAACCGTTTTCAAAATAATCCCTCCTTCTGAAAAATAAGGGTTGAGATTTTCGTCATAATGAGGTAAAATAGTTCTAGCTATGGGTATCATACCACAAACTGCGTAAAATGAAAATATCTATTTTTTAGGAGGACATTCCAATGAACGTTTTGGTTATCAATGCTGGCAGCTCCAGCCTGAAGTATCAGCTGATGAATCCCGAGACCGGTGATGTTTCCGCTAAGGGTCTGTGCGAGCGAATCTATATCGATGGCCGCCTGACTCATAAGGTGGGCGATAATAAGGTGGTTAAGGACATCCCCATGCCCAGCCACTCCGAGGCAATCTCTGCTGTTCTGGATATTCTGGTTGACCCTGTTGATGGCGTGATTAAGTCTGTGGACGAGATTGATGCTGTTGGTCACCGGGTGCTCCATGGTGGCATGGAGTTCAGTGATTCCTGCATCATCGACGATGCCGTCATCGCCGCCATCGAAAAGTGCATCCCTCTGGGTCCTCTGCACAATCCTGCTAACCTGATGGGCATCCGAGCCTGCCAGGCGGTCATGCCCCAAACCCCCCAGGTCGCTGTGTTCGATACCGCATTCCACATGACCATGCCCCCCAAGGCTTATCGCTACGCCATCCCCACCGAGTATTTCGAAAACGATGACATCCGCCGCTACGGCTTCCACGGCACCTCCCACAAGTATGTGGCTCGCCGTACTGCTGAGCTGGTTGGTAAGAAAGAGTTCAAGATGATTAACTGCCATCTGGGCAACGGTTCTTCTCTGTGCGCCATCAAGGACGGCAAGTGTCAGGATACCACCATGGGTCTGTCCCCCTTGGCTGGCGTGCCTATGGGCACTCGTTCCGGCGATATTGATGCTTGTGTGGTGCAGTTCATCTGCAACAAGTACGGCATGAGCGTGGACGACTGCCTGAATATGCTGAACAAGAAGTCCGGCGTTCTGGCACTGTCCGGTGTTTCCTCCGACTTCCGTGATTTGGAGGCCGGTCAGGCTGAGGGCAATGAGAACTGTGTTCTGGCACTGAATAAGTTCTTCTACGAGGTTGCCAAGTATATCGGCGCATACGCCGCTGCTTTGAACGGTGTGGACGTGATTACGTTCACCGCCGGCGTAGGCGAGAATGGCCCTGAAACTCGTCAGGGTATCTGTGATTATCTGGAATTCATGGGTGTCAAGCTGGATTCCGAGAAGAATAAGGTTCGTGGTAAGGAAGCTCTGATTTCCGCACCTGACTCCAAGGTTCAGGTATGGGTTGTTCCCACCAACGAGGAACTGATGATTGCGCAGGATACCGCTGAGCTGGTTAACGCTGTGAAGTAAGAATATCGAGCCGCCGTGTTCAACGGCGGCTCGTTTCCAATTATATGGGTACCTCTTAACAATCCCTTTCGGCGAAGTACCCGTTCTTTTCGTCAACGTTTGCCTAAAAAATCTTGAAATACATCCAGTATTCCTGCGGTTTTTACTATAAAATTTGAAGAAAAATTTCTGGCATCCGCTCAAAATTGAGTTATTAGAGGTGACCATATGAAAAACCCGGGACAGCCACTGTCCCGGGTTTTGGTATGTTCGATTAACCCTCGAAATCGTCCTCAGCGGCGACGACGGTCTCCTCCACGGGGATTTCGTCCTCGACTTCCTCGGCCACTTCCAGAGCGGCTTCTTCGGCCTCGATGCAGTCGCACTCTTCGCACTCGCAATCGCAGTCGGCGCAGGGGTTGCAGCCCAGCAGCTTCTTGGCCCAAGCCACAATCTTGTCACCATAGGCAGCGATAACGTAGACGATACCGGCAACTGCAGCCAGTGCAGCCAGAATCTTAACGATAACAGTCCAGTTTTTCATGGGTAATACCTCCTAAATAGAATCCTAATCGTATTATAACCAAATCCATTAAAAAATGCAACCGAAAATTTAACAAATTTTTCTCCAATTGGGGGAATCAGGCGTAGCCATAGAAACCCCGGACGCTTACCTCTCCGGAATCTACAGCTTCTGTGGAGCCGTCAGGAAAACGGACAATGAGTGCGCCGTTTTCGTCCACATCCACCGCAGTGCCCGGACGGACCAGCTCGCCACGAATGACCTGAATATCCTTACCCAGCGTGACGCAATCTTGACGGTATTGCTCCAGAATGTGGGACTTTAGAGACAAATCCATCGTCACCACTTCCTGAATCATGCTGCTTGTTAGGCGCTCCTTGTCGATGGGCGCTCCGGTGACCATGGCGGCGGAGCAAGCAATAGGACGAAGCTCCGACGGAAAATCCTCCAGAGCCTGATTGCAATTGAAACCAATGCCCACAATCGCAAAATCCACCAGTGAGGATGTGGGGTGGATGTGAAGTTCGGTCAAAATACCTGCCAGTTTTTTGTTACCCACAATCAAATCGTTGATCCATTTGATACTCGGGCGAAAGTTCAGTGCAGTTTCCACGGCATTGCACACTGCCACGGCCACTGCGCAGGTCAGATGCATCAGCGCTGTCGGAGCACATTCCGGACGAAGGATGACACTCATGTAGATTCCGGAACCGGCAGGGGAGTGGAAGCTGCGGCCCAACCGCCCACGACCGGCGGTCTGGTGCTCTGCGATAATCACTGTGCCGTGGGGGGCACCCTCCAATGCCAGCGATTTTGCCTTCGTATTGGTGGAATCCAGAGAATCAAAACGATGAATCATGGCAGATTCCTCAATCCGGCAATAAAACGAGGATCCGTGCCGCAGCAGCCACCCAGTAATGTGGCGCCGTTCTGGAGGCATTGCCCCATAATGCCGGTAAATTCCGCCGGTTCCATGGGGTAGCGCACCACATTGTCATCTCCAATCACCGGCACACCGGCATTGGGCTTGCATATCAGCGGCCCCTTCACATACCGGCGCAGCTTGCTGACCAAATAGGGAGTCATCATGTCTGCCGCTACGCAGTTGAATCCCACAGCGGCGGCACCGGTCTGCTCCAGCTCTTGTAGGATAGGCCCGGCCTCCCGACCGGAGAACAGGGAGCCATCGCTCTGCATGGTGAAGGTGTACATGGCAGCACCGGCACCTTCCAGCTCTGCGGCGGTGAGAATGGCTTCCGCCTCCAGTGGATACATCAGGGTCTCCGCTGCCAGGATATCTGCTCCTCCATCCATCAGTCCCCGAATCTGCCGCCGATAGTTTTCTACGAGAAAATCAAAGTTTTCTTCATCAAAACTGTCGGTAAACGTAGCCAATGTGGTCAAATTTCCTGCTACAAGACAATTTTCGGAAACGGAACGGGTTAATGCTACCAACTGGGCGTTGATTTTTTCTGTCTGTCCATCCAGCCCAACCTTCTTCAGTGCGATGGGCTGAGCCTGAAAGGTGGGGGCGTAGAGAATTTGAGAGCCGGACTCGGCATATTGCCGCTGCAAAGCAATCAGTGCTTCTGGATGGTCCAGAATCCATTGCTCCGTGCAGCAGCCCCGGGGCATCCCGACCTTTTGGAGATTCGACCCAGTGGCTCCGTCCAAGAGTCGTAAACCGCCCCGAATTTGCTCGTGAAACTGTTCAATTGTAAGCATATATCCCTACCACCTTTTCTGCGGTAAATTATCGGGCACCTCTAAAAACTCCCTTTCGGCGAAGTGCC
The DNA here is from genome assembly GCA_045541155.1 of Faecousia sp. Classification (GTDB taxonomy): domain Bacteria; phylum Bacillota; class Clostridia; order Oscillospirales; family Oscillospiraceae; genus Faecousia. The sequence goes on along the minus strand of JAZQIN010000138.1, from coordinate 96 downwards.
CGTTCTTTTGCTCCAACTTATGCTTATAAAAACCTTGAAATACATCCAGTATTCCTGCGGTTTTTACCACATAATTTGAAGCAAAATTCCTGGGCA
>JAZQIN010000137.1:0-2557 GCA_045541155.1 Faecousia sp. | reverse complement strand
TGTCATTCCGAGGGAGCGTAGCGACCGTGGGAATCCGTTTTCTCTACGGATTGCGAGGAGTACGGATTGCCACGGCCCTTCGGGCCTCGCAATGACATACCTTGACTGGAGTGCGGCGTTTCGTGCGCTAAACGATAATTTTCAGTCCCACTTTGCCTATCAAATGGAGGAGCTTATGCTAATCAAAAATCAGATATATGAAACGGTGATTTGCGATTACACCGCACAGGGGCAGGGTATTGCCAAGATAGAGGGCTGTGCGGTGTTCATCCCCAACGCTCTGATGGGCGAACGGGTCCGGGTCCGCATTGAAAAAGCCCAAAAGTCTTGGGCCACCGGCAAAATCGTCGAGCTGTTGGAGCGGTCGGCCCATCGCGTTAATCGGGACTGCCCGGTGGCGAAGCTTTGCGGCGGCTGTGACTTCCGCCACATGGACTATGAGGAGGAATGCCGCCTGAAGGCGGATCGGGTCCGTCATGCCCTGAACCGAATCGGCGGTGAAGATTTGGAGGAAATTCCGATTCTTGCCGCCCCCACCTGCGACGACTATCGCAACAAGGCCCAGTATCCGGTGTCCAGCCGCAAGGGCAAGGCCTACGCCGGCTTTTTCCGGGCCGGTACCCACAGCGTGGTGGAGAACGACCGGTGTCGAATCCTGCCGCCCCAGATGGATCAGGTGAAGGACATCGTGATCCGTCATATGAACCATTTCCGCATCCCGGCCTACGACGAGGCGGCCCATACGGGCCTTGTGCGGCACATTTACGTCCGCCGGGGAGCGGTGTCCGGGCAGGTGCTGGTGTGTCTGGCGGTGAACGGACGGCGGCTCCCTCACAGTGCGGAGCTGGTGGAGGAGCTGAAAAAGGTGGAGGGGTTTACCGCTCTTGTCCTGTCCGTCAATACCAAACGGGGCAACACCGTTTTGGGTGATGAGAGCATCCCCCTCCATGGCCCCGGATATATTGAGGATACCTTGTGCGGCCTGACCTTCCGGCTGTCGCCCCGGTCGTTTTATCAGGTGAACCACCATCAGGCTCAGCGGCTCTATGCCGCCGCCATTGAGCAGGCCCAGATTACCAAAGCGGATACGGTGCTGGATCTGTACTGCGGCGTGGGCACCATTACGCTGGCTATGGCTGGAGCCGCCGGTAAGGTGATTGGCGTGGAGGTAGTGGAGCAGGCGGTGGCGGATGCTTGGGAGAATGCCAGGCGAAACGGCATTGAAAATGTAGAATTCTTCTGCGGCGATGCCGGAGCAGCCGCACTGGAGCTGGAGCGTCAGGGAATTCGGGCGGATGTGGCGGTGGTGGATCCGCCGAGAAAGGGCCTCAACGGCGATACCATTGAGGCGCTCAGCCGGATGGCCCCCCGTCGGATTGTGTATGTGTCCTGCGACCCGGCGACGCTGGCCCGGGACGTGGCGCTGCTGAAAGAGCGGGGCTACGTTCTGCAAAATGCGCAAGCTGCAGACCTGTTCCCCCGCTGCGCCCATGTGGAAAGCATCGTGTGCCTCACACGATGCAATGAATTGCCGTTGGCATGATTTGCGGCTACCGCCGCATGATTTGGCTTCGCCATGAAATGTGCTGCGGCACATAGAAGGAAACGGCAATTCAATTCATGGAGCAAAGCGAGAAATCATGATGCGTCAGCATCGATCCATGACACGAAGTGTCAAATCATTAAATGGGGTACGCTTATGAAAGAAAACGCCCTGATCACGCTATCAAAGCAATTTGCAGTCGATGTTGTAAATCTCTGCACAGAAATCAAGGAACATAGGAAGAGCAATGTTTTGCTAAATCAATTGCTCCGCAGCGGTACAAGCATTGGTGCCAACATTCATGAGGCCAACTATGCATCCAGCAAAGCAGACTTTATCAATAAATTTCAAATTGCATTGAAGGAATGTTATGAAACCGATTATTGGCTGGACCTATTCAAGAACACCAATATGATCACGCTTGAAGAGTATCATGCGTTATTCTCTCAATGCAGCAAAATTCGAAAACTTTTAATTGCATCCATTACCACTGCAAAAGGCAACAAGGAATAAAAGGAGAAATGAAATGGATGCTGATATTAAAATCCTTTATATTCAGTTGCAAGGCGAGTATCCCCTTGAATTGACAAGCTCTTTTGAACAGGGGTCCAAAACGAATATAGATTATCCTATACTCTGTGGAGATTCTGTGTTGGGAAGATTTGAATTATTTTACGGTGATTTAGATTTTGAGTTTTACGCGGAGCGGAATAATGGAGAGTTTTTGGGTCACCTTCATTTGAAGTCGGCGAAAGAGGCACAGAAGGCTGTTATTGATTTTATGAATGGAAAATTTACCGCTATTCAGTTTGGCCAACCAAACGACACTTGAAAGCATCGTGTGCCTGATTAGGGGATAAATTATTTCTTATGCGACTACCGCAAAAACAAAATACCATGTCATTCCGAGGGAGCATAGCGAAGCGAATGTAAATTCTAGTGATTGCCAGTGGCAATCACACAATAACAAATGCGACCGTGGGAATCCGTTTTCTCTACGGATTGCGAGGAGTA
>JAZQIN010000136.1:0-6923 GCA_045541155.1 Faecousia sp. | reverse complement strand
CGAAGGGCCGTGGCAATCCGTACTCCTCGTAATATGTAGAGAAAACGGATTCCCACGGTCGCTACGCTCCCTCGGAATGACACGGTATTTTGTTTTTGCGGTAGTCGTGTAAACGATAATTTACCGCAGAAAGTACTTTTTGACAGTCTGATAAATCCCCATCCGAAAGGATGGGGATCTATTTTATTATCTTTTCAGCCTCATCAGCCGGCGGCGGAAGGGGCGCAGCCACATCCACACATGGCGGTACAGCCACCATCGCAGGCTTTTTGGGGTGCAGGGCTTGCCCTTATGGATGGCGGACACCACTCTGGCCCGAATCAGGCTCTGAGAAGGTAGCAACTCCAGCTCCTCTTGGGCATCCCCCACCATGATACAGCTTCCGTCCCGACGCAGCTTCCAGATTCTGTGCAGGATGTAGCGTTCATTTGTCCGCTGGTACAGCACGATATCCCCCCGTTTCAGGGGGGTGTCCGGCACGGACAGAAACACGGTGTCTCCGTTGTGCAAAAACGGCACCATGCTTCCCCCGGCTACCGGGATGGGGATATTCGACTGTCCCTCGGCGAGCATCTGGCAAATCGTGTCCAGAAACGCCTGCGTATCCAAAACCAGTGCCATGAAGCCTCCTTCAGCGGTCGATGATGTCGTATTCTTTCAGAAGCTGGATGCGCTGAGAGCCGGTGCGCAGCACATCCGCCGCAGCGGTATCCGGCTCGGTGATGGTCTCCTTGGCGAAGCCCAGAATGCGGCTGGTCCAGGCCACCGGAAGCAGATACTTGTGCCGCCGCAGGTAACGGTAGCGTCCCTCCAGCTCCCGGGCGCGGGGGAACACGGTGCGCAGGACGTTTTTACTTTGTTTTTTGCCTTTTTTGTCCGCCGCCACGGCGTTGAGGGTCATATTGCTGCTGTGGACCCGGCTGCGGTCGGAGGAGCCATAGATGCCTCCCTGCAGCATATCCCGGAGCAACGACTCTTCATTCACTTGGATATCCTTCCAGAACTTAGGCAGACATGCCTTTTCCGGGGAGAATACCAGATATTTTTCACCGATTTTCAGCAATGCCGCCGCAAATTTCACAGCTCGTATCGTGCGGCACTGGTCATAGACATACCGCCAGTCCACCTCTTTTCCGTAGGCGTTGGCGAACAGCGCAAGGTCGCAGACCTGCCGGATGCCGAAGCCGCTGTGGAGAAAATGCTTGTAGGCGTGGATAATCAGGTAGAACAGGTGGTCCGTGGGGCATAGGGTCGCCACCGGGATACCCCGGATTTGCACGTCCACAGACCGGTTGAACGCATCCTCAAAAAAGCGGTTGTAGTCCCCAAACACGTCGCTTTCCCGGGCAAAGAGGGTCTTGTGCAGCTCGATGTACAGGGGGCTGTCCGCCTTGCAGTAGGGCACCTCGTAGGATTCCAGTGTCGGATCCGAAGGCTCCATGCCGAAGCTGAGCATGGCTTTGTGGCAGGCGCGAAACTGATCCTCGCCGCACAGCACATCCTCGTCACCGGAGCAGCGATGGTCCGGCTTGGGGTACAGATTCCGGCATATGATGCCCTTGACCACCAGCGGCTGAAGGCCGTTTGCCCGCAGATGCTCCGACAGCTTCAGAAAATCCACCGTTTTGACTGCCTGGCCCATGACCATATGGATGGTCATGCGGCGGATATTCTCCACAATGGTGGGGTCTACGGTAGCCATCGCCGGATGGTTGTAGACCGTCTCAAAAAGCATGGGGAGGACATGGTGGTCGTGGGCCAAATCCAGCACCTCCAGAAGCAGCGGCCCGTCCACCGCTATAGCGGAATCCAGCGGCTCGTTGCGCAGCGACGCTGCCACAGCCTGCAAAAATACCTCATATATCGGCTCCATATCCTCACCTCCTTAATGTTTTAAATGATTGTGAGAACTTGTTACTGCGCTAAACGATAATTTCTCCAATTGCTATCCTTAATCATACCACAAGTTTGTTCATTTGCCAACACCGAACCTGAAAAAAACCCAAACTGCGGATAATTTCCTCTGGATTATGGGGCGGATATGTGTTAATATGATAGAAATCATGTGTGGAGGTGCCCTGATATGAGAGGAATCCCGTCTCTGATCACCGATATTCGAAAAAAAGTATTTACCGAAGTGGCCCGGATGGCCTATTCCGGCGAGGGCTATGAACAGGCTGATGAACTGCCTTACATCATTGTCCCCGGCGACCAGCCCCTCCACCGGGAAAGTGTATTTCTGGAGCGTGCCATCGCCAGTGAACGGGTGCGCCTTGCCATGGGTCTGAATCTGCGGCCCATCCAGACCCGTCACCTGATGACCGAGGGCATGGACCACGCTGCCATCGCAGAGCAGTACTATGAGCCGCCGCTGATTAACATTATTCCCTACGCCTGCCACGCCTGCCCCACTAACCAGTACCGAGTCACGGAGAACTGCCAGAATTGTCTGGCTGCCTCCTGCCAGAAGGTCTGCCCCAGAGAGGCCATCAGCTTCGTCAACGGCAAAAGCTGCATCGACCAGTCCAAGTGCATCAAGTGCGGCAAGTGCGCCAGTGCCTGCCCCTACAACGCCATCATCCATATGCAGCGTCCCTGTGCCGCTGCCTGCGGCATGGATGCCATCGGCTCCGATGAGCATGGCAGAGCGATGATTGACCAGTCTAAGTGCGTTTCCTGTGGACAGTGCCTTGTCAGCTGCCCCTTTGGCGCCATCGCAGACAAGGGTCAGATTTATCAGCTGATTCAGTCCATCCTCAAGGGCGATCAGGTTATCGCTATTGTGGCCCCGGCCTTCATCGGTCAGTTCGGCAAGCACTCCACTCCTGAAAAGTTTGTCTCCGCCATGAAGGTGCTGGGCTTCGACCGGGTGGTGGAGGTTGCTGTGGGAGCGGATATGTGTACCATCGAGGAGGCGAAGGACTTTTTGGAGAAGGTTCCGGCGGAGCAGCCCTTTATGGCGACCTCCTGCTGTCCGGCGTGGCACTCCATGGTGCATAAACTGTTCCCGGCCCAGTCTAAAAATATCTCCATGACCTTGACCCCTATGGTGTTTACCGCACGGCTGATGAAAAAGCAGCACCCCGGCTGCAAGGTGGTGTTTGTGGGCCCCTGCGCCGCTAAAAAGCTGGAGGCCATCCGGGCGGATATCCGTTCTGATGTGGATTTCGTCCTGACCTTCGAGGAGCTGCAGGGTATGTTCGAGGCCAAGGAAGTAGACTTTGAGACCATCGAGCCTTCGGAAATCAACAACGAGGGCACCGCTGCCGGACGTGGCTTTGCGGTATCCGGCGGCGTGGCCCAGGCGGTGACAGACTTGATTCACCAGACCAATCCGGAGCAGGAGATCAAGACTGCCCGGGCGGAAGGCCTGCGGGAATGCCGGAAGCTGATGACTCTGGCTAAGGTGGGCAAGTATAATGGTTATCTGCTGGAGGGCATGGCTTGTCCCGGCGGCTGCGTAGCCGGTGCCGGTACGCTGCTGCCGGTGGATTTGGCGGCGAAGGTTGTTGGCCGTTACCAGTCTGAAGCGGACCAGACCTCTCCCCTGCAAAGCCCCTATCGTGACGAGGGCCATAAGCTGGATTGATATACGAACAGGGAACGCAAAACTGCGTTCCCTGTTTTACTGTCAAAAAAAGTACCTTCTGCGGCAAATTATCGTTTACACGACTACCGCAAAAACAAAACACCATGTCATTCCGAGGGAGCGTAGCGACCGTGGGAATCCGTTTTCTCTACATATTGCGAGGAGTACGGATTGCCACGGCCCTTCGGGCCTCGCAATGACATACGTTGTTTACGGTACGGCGTTTAGCGCTCTACAAGTACGCACCATCCCTTGGCCCCCTCGTTTTGAGGGGGCTGGGCAAAAATCTTTGATTTTTGACTGGGGGAGTTCAAAAGTGTGTTATTATAACTCCCCCCGCCCCTTCGGGGCACCCCCCTCAAAACGAGGGGGGCAAGGGTGCAGTACTCCGCTAAACATTAGGGCGTCTCTAAAAACTTCCTTTTGGCGAATTGCCCGTTCTTTTGCTTATAAAAACCTTGAAATACATCCAGTATTCCTGCGGTTTTTACCACAAAATTTGAAGCAAAATTCCTGGACATCCACTCAAAATTGAGTTTTTAGAGGTGCCCATTCATTTAAAGCCGTTCGGCGTGCGGAGGATGTTGGAAAAATTTCAGTAAATGAGAATAATTCCTATTGACAAACAGAAATCCATGTGTTATCATGTGGACGTAAACAAGAATCATTCGCAAAAAGGAGGTGCCTATGGAGCAGACTTGCAAGCATTTTCGCAAACGGGATGCAATATTGCACTGTGTCCGGTCAACGGATGTCCACCCCTCCGCCGAGTGGGTGTTCGCCCAGCTCAAGCCGGAGATTCCGGATATCTCGCTGGCTACGGTGTATCGCAACCTGTCGCTGTTCAAGCAGCAGGGCCTGATTGCCAGCCTCGGTACCGTCAGCGGCGTGGAGCGGTTCGACGGAAATACCGAGCCCCATGTCCATTTTATTTGCAACTGTTGCGACGCGGTGATTGATTTGCCCCACATGGAGGTACCTCAGGAGCTGAGCAGTCACGCTGCGGCGCAATCCGGCGGACAGGTAGATGTCTGCCAACTCACCTTTACCGGTATATGCAACCGGTGTTATTCAAAAAACTAAAAAAATCAAACATATTTGGAGGAAAAATTCATGAAAAAGTTCGTATGTTCTGTTTGCGGTTATGTCCACACTGCTGATGAGCTGGCTGCTGATTTCAAGTGCCCTGTTTGTAAGGTTCCTGCTTCCAAGTTCGTGGAGCAGAAGGGCGAGATGGAGCTGGCCGCTGAGCACGAGTTCGGCATCTACGAGAAGACCGTCGCCAACAATGCCGACATCTCCGCTGAGGATAAGGCTTATATCCTGGAGCAACTGAAGGCCAACTTCGAGGGTGAGTGCTCTGAGGTGGGTATGTATCTGTGCATGGCTCGCATCGCCCATCGTGAGGGTTATCCCGAAATCGGTCTGTACTGGGAGAAGGCTGCCTACGAGGAGGCCGAGCACGCCGCTAAGTTCGCTGAGCTGCTGGGCAGCACGCTGGAGCCCAACATGACTGCCTCCACCAAGGCAAATCTGGCATGGCGTGTGGATTGCGAGTTCGGCGCTACTCAGGGCAAGACCGATTTGGCCATCTGCGCCAAGAAGAACGGTCTGGACGCCATCCACGATACCGTCCACGAGATGGCTCGTGACGAGGCCCGCCACGGCAAGGCTCTGAAGGGCCTGCTGGAGCGGTACTTTAAGTAAGATGAGCACTATTCCAGCTCAGTGTCCCAAATGCGGTAAAGCACAATTCTGGAAGGAAGAAGTAAATCCGTTTACTTCCGGTATTCCAACCTCTGGTTTGGGACGGGTCAGAGTCTGTGCCCCCAGAGGAATTTTGGCAAGACCGATTATGAGATTGCTGGGCTACTATAAGGTAACTTATCGTTGCCACCACTGCGGTTTCAGCAAAAAGTATTCCACCGGAGAATAACTCTGAAGGGCCTCCTCGATTGTTATTTCAAATAAGATTTGAAATAACTGATAATTAAGGAGAGGACGCTACGGCCTGCTGGAGCGGTACTTTAAGTAAGATAACTGGGGTTTCCGTCGGCGATGTGGTACGCATCCGAGGCGACCGTATTGATTACTGCAGTAATTGCGGACGTCTGTTGCTTAACCATGAGGCAACCATTACCGGCGTGCGTGGCGTTTTGGATGGTCATACCATTTATTGGATTACCCGCAACTGCTGCGGCCACAAAACAAGTGAAATCGAAACCGCATTTATATAACAAAGCAGTATCCTGACATCGCTTGTCCCTGCCGGATGCTGTGCGAAGACCCACAATCAATGCGCAGGGAAGTGTCACTTCCCTGCGCTTATTTTTAAAAAGGAGGAACAACATGAACAACAAAAAATGGACTTTAATTGGAATAGCCGTGCTGCTCCTCGTGAGCCTTGTTGGCTGTGCTACTGGAAAAACCGCCCCTGCTGCCGATGGCGAGACGACACCACTGACGCCAGAAGCCATCCAGAACATTGCGCTGGAGCATTGTGGCTTGTCGGCGAATCAGGTCACCGACCTTCGGACGCAGTACGACCCGGATGACGGCACACCGGCCTACGATGTGGAATTCCGTCAGGGAGACTATGAATTCGATTACACCATCCACGCAGAGACCGGAAAGGTGCTGGAATGGGACAAGGAGTACGACCCTGTGAATACGCCTGAGACCACCAAGCCGACGGAAGCCACCCCTCAGCCTGAAACCACGGCTCCCACTCAGCCTATCGAGCCTGCGCCGGAAAAGCTGACGAAAGCACAGGCAAAGGCCATCGCATTGGAGCACGCCGGACTGGCCGCTGACGAAGTGACCTTCGACCGGACGGAATATGAGGTGGATGACGGAAGGCCGGAATATGAGATCGAATTTCGTTCCGGAAACACAGAATACGACTACACCATCCATGCAGAGACCGGAAAGGTGCTGGAATGGGACAAGGAGTATGCCCCTGTGAATACGCCTGAGGCCACCAAGCCAACGGAAACCACCCCTCAGCCTGAAACCACAGCGCCCACTCAGCCTATCGAGCCTGCGCCGGAAAAGCTGACCAAGGCCGAGGCTATCGCCGCTGCGCTGAACCATGCCAAGCTGTCCGAGTCGGATGTGAAGAGACTGGAGGCGGAGTACGATGTGGATGACGGTGTGCCGGTGTATTCCATTGAGTTTTACGCTGACGGCTGGGAGTACGATTACGAAATCCACGCCGAAACCGGCAAGATTTTGGAATGGGACAAGGATCGTGACGATTGACCCATAGGAGAGGTATGCCCCCTCCCTTAACAGACTGCGGTAAATTATCGTTTAGCGGCTTAAGCGCCGCACT
>JAZQIN010000135.1:0-4079 GCA_045541155.1 Faecousia sp. | reverse complement strand
TATCGCCACAGGCGGAGCAGGTATAGGTGGTGTAACCACCCTCGGTACAGGTAGGTGCCGTCACCTTAGAAGTGTAGCTGTGGCCCAGAGACTCGCCCTCGGTTGCTCCACAAACCTTACAGGTCTTGGGGGTGGTGCAATCCGCAGCGTTCCAGCTGTGGCCCTTGGCGGCAACTTCGTCCGCAACGTAGCTATCGCCACAGGCGGAGCAGGTATAGGTGGTATAACCGCCCTCGGTACAGGTAGGTGCCGTCACCTTAGAAGTGTAGCTGTGGCCCAGAGACTCGCCCTCGGTTGCACCGCAAACCTTACAGGTCTTAGCTGTCGTGCAATCCGCAGCGTTCCAGCTGTGGCCCTTGGCGGCAACTTCTTCCGCAACGTAGCTATCGCCACAGGCGGAACAGGTATAGGTGGTATAACCGCCCTCGGTACAGGTAGGTGCCGTCACCTTAGAAGTGTAGCTGTGGCCCAGAGACTCGCCCTCGGTTGCACCGCAAACCTCACAGGTCTTAGCTGTCGTGCAATCCGCAGCGTTCCAGCTGTGGCCCTTGGCGGCAACTTCGTCTGCATCGTAGCTATCACCACAAGTGGTACAAGTGTAGGTAGTGTATCCCTTGGTCGTGCATGTAGGTTTTGTAGTTTTAGCCGCATAGCTATGTCCCAGTGCAGAAACCTGATTGCCCACATAGCTATCACCACAAGTGGTACAGGTGTAGGTAGTGTAGCCAGCCTTCGTGCAGGTTGCGGCGGTAACCTTCGCCGAATAGCTGTGGCCCAGCGCAGAAACCTGATCATCCACATAGCTGTCGCCACAGGAACTGCAGGTATAAGTGGTGTAACCATTCTGCGTACAGGTAGCCTCGGTCTTTACTCCAGTGTAGTTGTGCCCCTTCGCCGCGACAAAGCTATCCGTATAACTTTGGGCGCAAACGATACAGGTATGGGTAGTGAAGCCATTTTCCGTACAATCGGGAGCCGTAACAACGCTATTGTAAGTGTGGCCCAACGCAGCGCCCTCGGTGGCACCACAGGCAGAACAGGTCTTGGCGCTGGTACAAGTGGCATCCTTCCAGCTGTGATTGACGCTTGCGGTGTAGGTTGCAGTATAGGTAGCGACCCCCGTAACCTCGACCACCTTTTTATCCCAACCGGCAAAGGCATAGCTGGTGCAGCCATCCGCCTTCTTGGTGGGGGTAACAGGACTACCCGGATTGACACCGTAGAGGACATCATTCTGCCACAGAATGGTGCCATCATCATTCACAAAGGTAATGGTGTAGCTGTTGGTGTTCGCCTTATAGGTCGCAGTATAGACCGCATCCCCAGTCACAGCAGTCACCTCAGGGGTCCATCCGGCGAAGGTGTAGGAATACTGCGCATCGGACTCCAGAGTGGGATCTGCAGGAATCACAGGCATATCGCCATAGAGATACTCCTCGGAGCTAATCAGGGTACCATCACTGTTACGGAACTCCACCGTATAGGGAGTTCCGTCCTCCCAGACCTGCATATAGCCCAGTGTTCCATTGACCGGGTATCCCGTATTACCCACATAGTCAAACACAAGATCTCGCCCATTGAGCCAATCGGAGGTAGTACCCAGAGCGGTGATGCCCTTGTAGGCATTGTTCATTGGGCCAATCTCGACGTCATCTACATACAGATAAACCATGTTAGAGCCGTCGGCTGCGATTTTGTTGGTCATGCGATAAACATGGCTGGCAGAGCCATCAATACCGTAATCGGACAACATCAAGCCGGAATTATAGTGACCATCGGTGCCCCGGTAACCCAGTGCGACCAGACCGCTGTCGGTATAGCGGAACAGGAAGGGCGCATCCAGCGTATTGCTACCATCGGATGCAGCCAGCAGGAAGGTACCACCGGTCAGACCACCATCAGACTGCCATTCCACGCTCCAGGGGCGGTCGTGCAACAGGACGATTTCGTTATCCAAACGGAACGCCGCCTTGGAATAGGTGCTGCTGGAGATGGTGCCTCTGTAGATAGTGGCATTGTTGGCAGACAGATTGCCTCCGGTCACTGAAGTAAACTCATCGCCAGAGGTCTCCCAGCGGAAGTTGTCCGCAACATCCTCAGTAACGCCGTCCGCCCAAACCTGCAGATAAGACAGATCAACATAGTCCATGGGATGACCGTAAGAACCGATGTAGCTGAAAGTGAAATCCTTGCCGGACACCCAGTTGGAGGTAGTGCCCTGAGCGGTGGCATTGATATAGTGGTTGTTCATGGCACCCAGCTCTTTGCCGTCCACGCTCAGGTAGACCATGTTGGAGCCATCACTTGCAATTTTATTGGTCAGCCGATAAACGTGCTCTGCTGTGCCATCAACGCCGTAGTCGGACAGTGTCAGGCCGTAATTGTTGTGTTTGGAGCCATCCCATGCGCCGAAGGCGATGAAGGAGCTGTTCTTAAAGCGGAACAAGTAGGCCGCATCGGTCACACCCACGGTCCGTTTCGATGCAAACATCATACCGCCGCCGCCAAAGGAACCGGTGGACTTCCATTCCACAATCCACGGCACATCATGCTTCAAAACAACGGAACGACTCAGACTGAAAATCGCCTGACTCATCACATTGTTATTGATATCGCCATGGAACCGCTCGGCCTGGTTAAACACATTGCCTCCATTGGTAATGGAAACAAACTCGTTGTCAATAGTCTCCCAGCGGAAATCGTCGGCACTGGTGGTGCTCTTAGCTGCATTGTAGTTATAGTTCAGGAAGTAGCTGACTGCATCATAGTCCGTGTCCGACGCAGTTTTCCGTCGATTGGTGCTGAAATACAGCAGACCAGTTACAGGACAAACCGCCACGTCTTCGATTTCGAACAATCCAGCGTAAGTGCCGCTGATAACACGGAAAGACAGGGTCGGATCATTTTTGACCGTGCTGGCTGCGCCTTCCAAATCATAAACCGCCACGATGCTATAGTTGATTGTCTCCACATAAGCATTGCCGGTAAGGGGCAGGAAGACCTTGCCATCGTGGTAGTCGAAGCCCTGCTGGGTGAAGTGGGAGAAATCCATGGTCTCACCCTTCAGACGGATTTCGGTCAGATTCAGCGAACACAGTCTGGTAAGTTCAATAACACCACTGGAGGCAGTGGGATCCAGCGTACCGGTGTAGAGCGTGGTGCCGGACTTAACCAAAACCTTGACCACGGTGTTGCTGGCAGACATAACCTGCACAGCGGTCATGCTGGCAGCCGCACCATTGTAGGTAGCGGTGTAGGTACCAGCGGTAGTCAACGTGGAACCACTGATGGTCAGTCGAATCAGCGTAGATCCACCGGTGACAAAAAGATTTTGCTTACCATTGATTGGGACGATGTCCAACGCATTGCAATGCCCCAGATTGGTAAAGTAGCCGTAACCAGTAGACGCATTTGTCATTGTGGTTTTTTCATAAGTGGTCTTACTAGTACGGATAATGATAGCCTTGGCATCATTGCTGCCAATTTTAGCACAGTATGTGTAGTCATTATCTGTACACATACCCTGCATACTGTAGCAGCTACTCTGGTCGTAGACCATGGCGATGGTACTGTAATCGCCGGAATGGTCCTGCGGCAACGTAGCATCTGCATCCGCCGCACTGACAGACGGTGTCAGCTGGGGAAGCAGCGTCAGCATCATAGCAAGGAGCAAACAGCCAGCGATGATGCGTCTGAATTGTTTTTTCATGGGATACACTCCTTTTAAAATAGTTCGTTTTTGGCGATTGTACGTCCCATACTGCCATCAGAGACATATGTACTGCCAATATACTACTTCATTGTCAATAGTATCATATAATTTCTTATAAATCCAGTAAAATTTTGTGATTTTCGCAAATTGAGGTAAAATTTTTTTTACACTGAGGCGGCACCATCCTAAGAACGCCGCCACTTGACAGACTACCTCCTTCTTAGCATAAATTATTGTTTAGCGCACTAAGCACTGCACCGTATACAACGCTTGTCATTGCGAGGCCCGAAGGGCCGTGGCAATCCGTACTCCTCGTAATATGTAGAGAAAACGGATTCCCACGGTCGCTACGCTCCCTCGGAATGAC
>JAZQIN010000134.1:0-3282 GCA_045541155.1 Faecousia sp. | reverse complement strand
TCATTCCGAGGGAGCGTAGCGACCGTGGGAATCCGTTTTCTCTACGGATTGCGAGGAGTACGGATTGCCACGGCCCTTCGGGCCTCGCAATGACATACCTTGACTGGAGTGCGGCGCTTAAGCCGCTAAACGATAATTTAGTGCGCTAAGAAAAATCACGGGGCTGGTGTGCAACCAGCCCCGTGGAGATATTACTTTTCACGATACTGGATTGCATCCACAGCGCCGTCCTTCAGGAAGAAAATCAGCTGCATTCCATCCTTCTCGTAAATCATATTGGCAGAGCTTTCGCTGGCAGGTGTACCGTAGACCTCCTTCACCTCGTCCACAGAAGCGGTGGTGGTGATACCCTCAGCGGTAGCCACCATGTCGCTGCGCAGCTCCACGCAGTAAATCCGAACTGCGCCGCCGCCATTGTTGGCGTAAACCACATAGTCAGAGTAGTTGTACTCATAGTCGTCGCCGCCCATGTCGCCGCAGCTCTCAGAAATCACAGGCTCCTTATCGCCCAACTGAGGGCAAACCTTCTGGGCATCCATTCCGATACCGAAGCTAACGCCGTTGATTTTCAAGCCGTAGCCAATGGGGGTGCTGGACAGCTCCTGCGTCTTACTTTCGGTAGTGGGAGTGGTGTCGCCGCCCTCGTCATTGCCGCAGGCACAAAGCGCCAGTACCAGCGTCAGGGCCAAAACAATCATAATCAGTTTTTTCATCGCTCATTTTCCTTTCATTCCAGACCGGTAAAGCCAGTCAGTTTTCCATTCTTCTCCAGAAGCTCCTCCTGCGTGCGCTTGATTTGGTTATGCTGCGCAGTCAGCTCCGTCCAGACCTTTTCATAGTCTGCCTCGCCCTTGTGGCCCTGAATGCCATGGTCCTGTACAAGAATCTTGCCGAAGTAACGGCTCAGCTTCTCCGCACCGGACAGGTTCAGATGACCGCCCTTGTCGTAGGTATCGGTCATGAAATCGATACCGATTTCCTCCACATCGTTCAGGAAATTATAGTAGGCCAGCCCATGCTTTTGCGCATATTCTGCCACCATGGCATCCCATTCGTCGTACCAGCACCACTGGGCCGTCCCGGTGGGGGCCTTCATAAGAATCAGCTCCACGCCATTTTCCTCGCAAAGCAGGCGCATTTTATCCAGATAATCCCAGCAAATCTGAGGTAACGTATAATCATCCATCCGCTTGCCGTAGCTGAGCTCTTGGATGCCATCCACATCAATTCGCATCAGATATCCGTTGATGGACAGCTGAGGGGTATCGGCGTAGGCGTACTTAAAATCGTCCCAAGTCAGCTCGCTCCACCGAGAGTGGTAGCGCAGCAAGGGGAACAGGTAGCTGGCGAAGGTCTCGTCCTCCATCATAGAAGCGTTGATTGCATCCACCTTATGTCCGGACCACTTCATGCCATCCAGCGCCATCCGATTATAGGCCTCGTTTTGAGGCTCGCCGTACTTCATGGACAGCACGTTGAACACAAACGCATCGGGCTTCTCGTACTCCAGCGTCTCCGCCATCAGGTGGTACGAATGCCAAATCAGCTGCTGGGGACTGCCCCGGAGGTAGGAGGAGATGCCGTATTCCTGCCACAGGGTCACCGGAGAGATGTTCTCATACACCTCGCAGTCGCCAACGAACACCACGTCGTGGTTCTGGGCAGAGTCATAATATTCTGCAATGAGCCGGCCGTCCTGCCCTTCTGTCACATACTTAGGTGTCAGCACACGCTGCGCCGTCACCAGCAGCAGCGCAAAGGCCAGCAAAAATGCTGTTATTTTCAAGAATTTTTTCATATCAAACCTCGATGGCCATAGTTATGACTAGTCTAACACATCCGCCGACGGATTTCAACCGGCCAGAAGAACAAAATTATGACAAATTGGTGAATAATTTGTTTCCATTGCATTTTTCCAACTTTGTGATATAATAACGAAAACCAAAAAATCGAGGCGTTTCCATGCAAATCATCGACATCCACACTCACATTTATCCGGACAAGATTGCCCGCAAGGCCACAGACAGTGTCCGAGATTTCTACCATATCGAAGGCAGCAATATGGACGGCACTGTAGATATGCTGCTGCAACGTGGCGCAGAGGCAGGCATCAGCAAGTACGTGGTGCTACCAGTGTCCAACACCCCCAACCGGGTCCGTTCCATCAATCAGTTCATTTTGGAGCAGACCGGCCTTCATGACAATTTCGTCGGCTTCGGCACCGTCCATGCGGATATGGAGGCGCTGCTGGAGGAAGTGGACTGGATTATCCAAAATGGTCTGCGGGGCATCAAGATGCACCCGGACTCTCAGCGGTTCCCCATCGATGACCCTCGGCTGTATCCGGTGTACGACATGGTGGAAGGGAAGCTTCCGGTGCTGCTGCACATGGGCGATCAGCGGTACAACTACTCCCACCCGGTGCGGCTGCGCAAAGTGCTGGAAAGCTTTCCGAAGCTGGAAGTAATCGCCGCCCACTTCGGCGGCTACTCCATGTTCCATACCGCACAGGAGCTGCTGTGGGATACGGATTGCGTGTTCGACATTTCCAGCGCCCTGATGTTCATGGAACAGGGAGAGGCGGAGCGATATATCAACAACTACGGTGCCCAGCGGATGGCCTATGGCACCGACTACCCCCTGTGGGACCCGGTGCAGGAGGTTAAACGGTTCCAGCAGTTGGACTTGACCGACGACCAGTTCGACCAAATCGCCCACAAAACCGCCGAAAGAATATTGAAGTTATGAAAGTAGGGACACCCGAGGACGGGTGTCCCTACGAGCAAAAAAGGATGTGCCGGCGGCATATCCTTTTTTCAGCGTGTCAAAGAACTCTAAATTATTGTTTAGCGGTGTAACAGATACGCACTGTCCCTTGGCCCCCGCTCCGACTCGCTAAGAGCCGCCCTGTGGGCGGTTGCACGCTTCCATAGCGCCTGCGGGCGCTTATGACGAGGGTAGCGAAGCGATTCTAAATAAACGATTGCCAGTGGCAATCGAACAATAAACTATGTGGCGAAAATCTTTGATTTTCGACTGGGGGAGAGAAGAATTACAACATTTTCTCTCCCTCCGAGCCGGCGTTCGCCGGCCCACCTCCCTCATCAGAGGGAGGCATTGGTTAGTGCAAACTTGCGTAGTTAAACGATAGGGCACCTCTAAAAACTCAATTTCGAGTGGGTGCCCAGGAATTTTGCTTCAAATTATGTGGTAAAAACCGCAGGAATACTGGATGTATTTCAAGGTTTTTATAAGCATAAGTTGGAGCAAAAGAACGGGCAC
>JAZQIN010000133.1:0-23960 GCA_045541155.1 Faecousia sp. | reverse complement strand
GGCACTGTTTCCGGCATCGCCGCCAAGCAGATTGACCAGACCTACTACATTGCCGGTACCTACACCGTTGGCGATACCACCTACTACAGCCCCGTCATCTCCTACAGCCTGGGCGCTTACTGTGTTGAGCAGGCCAGCTATGGCGTTGACTTCGGCGCTGCTACCGCTGTCTACGGCTACTACGCAAAGGCTTACTTCAACTAATTAGCACAACGTGGACAGAATTTCGGTTCTGTCCACGTTCTCGTTGGACTTATTGGAGCACGTAGTTTCCTAGAAAACGAATATATATCATAACTATGAGCCTGATGGTGTTAATCGCCATCAGGCATCATTATTTTGGAGGTTATGGTACATGAAACAGAAAGAAATTAAGGTGCTGATGGTGGAGCCGGGAGAACATCCGAGGGAGGTAACGATTAACAATGACTTGGACAGCTTACAGAAAGCAGTGAGCATCGGAGCGGAGAGTCAGGGACTGATTGAGATTATCGGCATTGATGACCAGGTGTGTATTCTGTGCAACGAGGAAGGAAAGTTAATTGGGCTGGAAGGGAACCGGCGGTTTGGGGATGATATTCTTGCTGGTGTGTTCTATGTGGTTGGTGAGGATGGTTGTGGAAACCTTACATCTCTGCGGGATGCAGAAATGGAGAAGTACCGCCAGCTGTTTTGGGAGCCGGAAGTGTTCTCTGAGGATGATGTGACCAACGCTATCTTTATGTATTTCAGTGAGGGTTGGTAACGGCAAAAAAAGATTCCCTGTTCTTGTGGCAGGGAATCTTTGTGCTTATTTTTCTTGCAAGGCCAGCATCAGCTATGCGTCGAAGTGATGACCACCGTCGGAAGATTTACGCTGAGGCCGGGAAACGAGTAGTTGGTTCCTGTGTAGCCAGTTCCTTTGTGGTGTTATTGGAATGCCTCCACAGAGAAAGGGTGGATTTCCTTTAGTTTTCTTGGGATTTACCGGGTGGAGGGAGGGGGCGTTTTTTGAGAAAGTAATTAGGAACACAGAAATCCCCCTATTCCTATGTTCCTGAGTGTAACTCTCTGCCCGGTGTGGGCCAGGCAGAGAGGATTATCTTACGTAACGGGTTCTTTTTTTGTCACCTTGGGTCGGCCTTTAATTTTTATGTCCGGCTTGTTCTGTTGCGGTTCGGGGATAAGTTCGCTGATTTTGAGCGGTGACAGATGCCATGTGCGGACAGCAGGGGAGAGCGGATGTTGAAGTCTTGCGTCACCATCTTCGTTGCAAAGGCAGTGGAGCTTATTCTCAAAGGGATGTAGGGCGGCAAGTACTTGTTCCTGTCGTCGTTGGAAAGTTTTGTTTTTTGATTTACCGGTACCGGGAGCATAGACTACACAATCCACATCTTGGACGGCAGTGATGATTGCTTTGAGATTGTCAGAATCTTCGGTTTCGGCCTGACGCAGATTGAAGTCATTCAATGTGGCAAATAGATTGACGATTGCTACGCTGCCATAGCCCAAACGGGATGTGTTGTTAAGGACAAGTTGTGTGGTGGTGTCCAGTTCGATGCCGGATGCCTCACTGGGTGCAAGCATAATGACTGCAATTTTGGGCTTTGAGTCATCAAAGGACTTTTGTAGCAGGTAACGCTTGAGCCCATCATCGGAGAATAGAGCCTCGGTGGTAAGGATAGTTGTAATGGTGTTCATAATCAGTCCTCCAGTGCCGATAACATAATTTCAGGCAAAATAGAGATTGGTAGGTACACAAGAATGCTGTAGCTATTGTTTATGATGAACAGCGCTGATGCGTAACCAGTTCTGCCAATCCGGGTGGCCCATTCGCAAGGGTGCTTGTCGTAATCTACCATCTCCTTAAGTTGGGTTAGGTCCTCTGCGGTTTCTACAAGGATTGAACAGCCACCTGATTCCAGATAGTTTCTATCCTCGCCATACTCGCAATCGAGAACAACTAAACCTTGAGCGATTTCGGTGCGAACTTGTTTGGGAATGTCAGAGGGGAGCGTGGGGATTTCGCTGACGAGACCAATTCGGTAAAGCATTATTATAACCTCCTAACAAAAAGATTAGCGCATAAGGCCCACAGCCCTATGCGCTATCATAATTAGAATATATAGATATAATTCTGGAAATTACAGAGGAAAGGAATGTCCCTCAGAACCGGAGAGCAACTTCTCCAGCATTTCTCTTTCTACAAAGATTCGATTCCCGATTCGCACCGGCTCAAGATAAAGCGACACAAACCTTCTAGCTCCCCGCTTGCTCAGAGGCAAATAGCGTTCTGTAATTTCAGTGATGCCCACCAGTGAGCTGTTGTTTTCTTTCTTCATTCTTGTCCTCCTTTATCGGAATACTGTTAAAGAGTTTTGGTATCTGCACGCAATACTGTGCCAAGGCAGATTTACAAATTGCTCTACCAATGCGTATAGCATCGCCCTTGGATGGAGCCGGGCTGACGTAGTAGTAATCCATCTCAACAATGACACTAGCCTGAGGCATTACCTCGTGGACTGCATCTATAATCACGTCGCTGTAAGTCGTCAGGTCAACCTGCGATTTGGCATTAGATGATGCTAGTGTGTACTTTCTCATGGAATGAACCTCCTTCCGCCCCAATGGGCCCAATATAGCAAAAGAGCGCAAGCGGTACCTTTTCAGGGCCGTTTGCGCTCAATTATTTGTTATATCGGAGTGGTGATGTTTTTACTTCTTAATTTGAAGCAGTTCATCATCAATGAATTTATTCATGCGTTGCAGGATCGATGGATACATTTTCTGGCCCGAATCAAGCAATACATAAATCATATCGCCGTGTTTAATGATATCAAAAATGCAATTATATAAATAGCTACGAAAGAATGTTTCTGCTGTATCCAACTGTTTGGGAAGGTCATTCTCCTCAGCCGTTATTTTAAACCCAAATACGGTTCCGTGGAACGGGTCATTGCGAAAACAGGTCGAGCGGTCAAAGCAAATACTCTTGATAGTTTCAGCTCTTTTTTCGCGGAGCGTATCATCAAGATTAATAAGCTTATATCGTCCATCCTGCTTCGAAATCGACCACGTATGATTTCTTGCAGTAACACAACGTTCATTCATATACTTGATTCGTTTGGATATGTAGTTTTGGCTATGATTACGTTGGCCGTTTGTGTTTTTATGAATCCATTTTGCTATCTGTTGCTCCGTATGCAGGGGCACCTCCTGCTGTTCTATTGCAAGGAATATCAACTCATCGATTCCTGCAGCCACCAAATTGTTTGGTGTTGGTAATAGCAGTTGGACAGGTCGAGGGAATTGGGGGTTGTTATTCTTGCATATTTTTTTAATCGTGTCAAGCCTTTTTCACATGTTTTTTTACTCAACTTTCCATAAATAATTATTCCTAGGGAAGCCTCTATGTTCAGGTCTAAAAAGGAATACTTTATTCTACCATGGAATAATCGCCTTGTAAATAGGCTGTAAGTATGGCACTATATGCGCGTCCCAAGCAAATTGAACCTGGTGTAACATTCGTTTGCCTGTTTTGTTTGCTTGTGCTTGCTGAGGTGTGCGCACACCTGAGTTTAGCAGTTGAAACATGGCCTCTACTTCTGGACCGAGTGGTGCAAGGTACCTTGACAGCTGAATACTGCAATAATCCCCTCGGCTATCTACTAGGTGTCACGTGGGCTTGGTGTTGGCTGAGGAGGGAAAGGAACAAGATTGTTGTAAATGCTTCCTATGGCACCATCTACTTGCCGCTAATCTAGAAGGTAGGATTTCGCGCTCTATAGGAAGCGGAGCGACTTGTAATTATTATGTTATTATATCATAACCCATTTATTGAGAAAAATTTAACCATTTCAATTGATAACGTAGTCCTTGACATCTGGGTAGCCAATCCAGCTGTGAGGGATATGTTTGAGAACAGAATACTTACTATGGCTAAGAAAGATGTAGTGTTGATTACTTGGGAGGGCTGCAAGCCAGGTACATTCCGCAAACAGTACCTTTTTAAGCAAGATAATAGTACATCTTTCTGGCTTGGCCATGGACTGATTGGAACCAGCATCATGGTTGAACGCTATCGCCTAGAATTTAACCCGAATAAGGTTGGAAGCAATCCTTACTTTGTGGCTATCCATGAACTACTGGTGCATAACTGTAGAAAGTCTATGAGCCGTATTGCACGGTTTGACTTAGCAATCGACATTCCGGTAGAACGGACTAAGTGCTTCTTGGTTAAAGACCGAAGGCTCTACATCGAGCGCAGGCATGGTGTGGAGTACACACAGTATCTAGGAGCTAGGTCGTCTGCTGCTGGTCGTGTCAAGCTATATAACAAAACCGCCGAGGCCGAGTTGGAGTATCCTTTAACCCGGCTGGAACTAACTCTGAATCCTGCAACGAGTTATGAGAATGTCAATTTCCCAAAGGTCTACTGCATAAAAACATCAAACATATCTGATGAGGTAGTAAAGTTGACCGATACTGAGAGATTCATTCTTAATGCGCTGCTGCAGGGATTTGGAACCCTTAACGACCTGGGGAGAAAGACCCGGGCCAAAATCGAAACACTTTTGAAGCATCATGTTCAGCAGATTCGTATTTCTTCAGATGCGTATTCCTGTATATTGGCACAGTTGAATACCTACCTAACAGGAAGAACTGAGATGCTGAATAGTGAACCGAAGAGTAATGGAGGAAATAATCATGATGAACTGTATTGAAAATAGCCACGACTACGCCACAGAAGTGGCGATGTGGTGCGAAAAGTTAAACGGCCTGATGAAGGCTGAAAAGCATGCTGCTGTTGCATTAGTGGCATATATGCTGCCCGGTCAATGCACTATGGTAGGATGCCCGCTGGGGGATTCTGAGTTCAAGAAGCTGGGTGAAGATGTGAGAATGAACCCTGCTATGTTTGCGGCAGCAGAGAAAACCGGTCTGCTGGCAGAAGGAATCGACGCTTTCTTCTATGCGGCTCTAGATAACGCTGGTAGCTGGAATTATTATGCTGACGACATTGAGTATCTGCTGAAAAATGATGAGTTGCGTAAATATGTATCATTTTCTGATAGATACATTGCAGAGTGTCTCATCGCTGGTGGGGCTATGCTCTGTGAAGAGGATAACGAAGATCTTTGGATTCGCTATGCCCGTGCAGCCGAAAATAAGCTGGACGAACGCAAAACCAGAGGTTACGCCTACTAATCGAAAAATTTCAGGAATTGCATACCCCGCTTCGGCGGGGTAATGCCCAACAGAAAGGAGCTTTTTATGGATTTTTATATGGTGAGTTCGGAGCTATTTGCCAGAGATACCGCTGTGGTAATGCTGCTTCTGGCGGCATACTTGGATGATCATCTGTGCCACGAGTTTTTCTGTGAGGGTATTCCTTACGAGAATTACCTGGTGCTGCGTGAAGAACTCGACAAAAACCATGCGTTTTGTACGGCGTTGAAAAAGAGTGGAGTAATAGAGCATGGTGTCAGGCGTTACATTCGTACTGCTCTGGATGACTATAATATGTTCTATCATTTTCTGGACGGAATCAGTAGTATCCTTTCCGATACAGACTTGGCCTGCATGATTCCAATTCGGGATCGCAACCTGGTTCGCGGCCTCTTCAGACTATGGAAAAATGGCGATCTGAATGAGAGTAATTGGGGCGTACGTCTTGAAATGCTGCGTAGGTCTGCATAAGAAAAAATACTTATTTTTGAGGTATCTCCCCAGGAACTGAGGAGGTGCCGTCACTCATAAGGAGGAAAAAATGAAGTTTGTTTACCCCATTTGGGAGACCGAAGAAGAAAGCTGGGAACGCTTTGGTAGAATATGTCAATTGACTTGTCAGGTTACTGGTCATAATTATAACTCGAATTATCGATCTCAAAACATACGTGCTGGTTGGGAAAAACTAGCGAATTATTGGGCTGATCAAGAACGTTTCTTTGGTTCGGTAAATTATATGAAGGAAGCAATTTATCACATCATGTTTAGAAGGTTTTCGGTCAATGTTGCGATGAGCAGTGAGCTGTTGCTGGTTCTGTTGATCGAGGATGAACTGACTCGTTGTGGTTTTGCATTCAGCGTATGGAATCAAATGAGCATGTTTGAGGAAACGTATAAAGCGGTGCTTCATGCGTGGTATGGAGAGCTTGATGGAAAGCGTTGGGATTTTTCGTGCTATTGTCGTTATATGCACTGCTTTGTTGAGAAACGCATTTTTCTTAAGGACCTGCATCCGGATGTTTGGCTCAGCAGGGTGAGTGATTGCACCCATTTATGTGATGGCCATGCAAGATGCATTTGGAAGCGTGTCGAAGATTATAATGATACGATCCGTTTCTTGATCCCCGATGCCGATCATTGGCAGGAGGAATGGTGTGATCCTGATATCATTGTGAAGCACCTTATTGACCTGTACGGGGTTGACTGTTCCAAAAGCTTGTATAGCCTTAATTGCCTTGTGGAAGCTGTAATGAACCGGGATAAAATACGTGCTTGCGCTTTTCGGTTATTCAGAATGAAGGTTTCACCTGTACCACTTCTGCAGCACATTTGGGGCGATAAGTACATCGAAAAGCTTCAACAGTGTTTTGTTAACATCCATAAAAAGTACAAAAAATCTAACAAAAATACACGTGGTCTGTACAGGCGTGAGCGTGTTGTGCAGAATTGGATGTACGAGCAGATTAATGATTGGTATTCAAGTTGCTCAGTCAAATTGGATCGTCAAGTCAAGAAAGCATTGCTGGAAATGTCAATCGGCATTTGATGTCCCAATATTGCCACCTGCTACCAATGGGACTTTTCTCATGTGATGCGATGGATTTCTGCTGCAGCTGGCAGGTGGCATCACTTAACCGAAGTTTCGGATACCACACTTATATATTATAAACTTAGCACTAACAGGAGGCTATACCAATGAAGATTTTATCCACTTACCAGGTAGCTGAGATTACTGGGCTGCCTTACGCCAAGGCGTTGTTTCTGATTAAGAGCATGAACCATATCCAGATGGGCAACCGCTACTATGTTTCAGAAACTACGCTGAGGGCATTCCTGAACCCTACAACACCCATACTGATTAAGGAGGAAAACTAACATGATTACAACAGGAAGTATTAGAGAAAGAAAGCACAAGGTTTGGCAGATCACCATCGAACTACCCAAGGATCCCATCACCGGTAAGCGTAACCGCAAGTATCGCACGGTGGAGGGCACCAAGAAAGAAGCCGAGCGTGCGATGCATGAGTTTATCACCGAGCTGGAGAAGGGCTATTACGTCGCTAATAGCAATATCTCCATTACTGAGTGGGTGCAGACTTGGCTGGAAGTGTACATCATCCCCAATGTTTCTCCTACGACCCTGTCCCGGTATCAGGGAATGATTAAGCGTTACATCAACCCTGTCATAGGCCATATTCCTGTACAGCAGCTTACCACGCTGGCTGTGCAGTCATGGGTCAATGGGTTGAAGATATCTCCTTCGTCTGGCAAGGAAATGTCGGCGGCTACAATCAAGCATGCTTACCATGTTCTTAAGGGTGCTATGGACAAGGCTGTGCTGGCAGGCATTATCTATCGTTCACCTTGCACAGGCATTATGCTCCCCAAGGGCCAGAAAAAGCAGGCCGTCATCTACGATGAGAAGCAGATTCGGCAGTTGCTGGATGCGGCGGCTGGTACAGAGATGGAACTGGTTATCGACATGGAGCTTTGCTTAGGTGTTCGCCGTGGCGAGTTGCTGGGCCTTGAGTGGGGTGACATTGACTGGGATAATAACCAGGTGAAGATCATCCGGAACCGGGTGGTTGTGGATGGGAAGTCTGTTGTGAAGGAGCCTAAGACCGCTACCAGCGTTCGAACCTTGGATGTACCGCTGCCTCTGATGCAGAAGCTGAGAAAGCATAAGATGCAGTGTTTATCCAACAAACTACGTCTGGGTAAGGCATATACTGTGACCGACTACATCATCGTCCATCCGGATGGTAAGCCTATCTATCCTGAATATCTCAGTCAGATGCTTACAAAACTTCAGGAGAAAGCAGGACTCCCCAAGTGCCGGTTTCATGACCTCAGACATCTCTGTGCATCGATTATGTTGTTACAGGGTGTTAATGTGAAGGTAGCACAGGAGCGTTTAGGTCACAAAGACATTGCTACCACTATGAACATTTACAGCCACGTTCTGCCTTCCTCGGCCAAGGAAGCCGCAGATAAGATTGGACAGTTAGTGTACGCAGTCTGAGCTGTAAGCCTTGCGATACTGGGTTTTGGATACCACGTCGGCCAGTAGTCGGCTATTGCCATCCCAAGCACCCGAAACTCGATGGCTAGCAACGGCAGGTCAGGTGTCATGACCCGGCTTCAAGTCCCGCCTCGCCCACCAAGAGAAACGACAGCTTTCGGCAGAAAGTTGTCGTTTCTTTATTTTCCATCCATAACTCCCTGTCGGTTCCTCGGACAGGGAGCTTTTGGTGCCTGTCGGATGGCAAATCTGCTTGACAGGGGAATGCGGTTGCGTTTATAATGAATTTATCCAAATTATATGAAATGGAGAGCATGGATATGAAAACCGCATTGAAACGAATGATTAGCCTCGCTCTGGCCCTTTGTATGTGTCTGGCGGTACTGCCGGCGGTGTCGATTCCCTCGAACGCCCTGACACCGACTTACACGGTCTCATCTTCGTATAAAGCCAGCTCTTTCTACACTGCGCTGTGCAATGTGACCCTGACGGGCAATCAGCGAGACGATATCATCAATGTTGCTCTTTCTCAGGTCGGTTACAACGAAGGTAACTACTCCGGTGACTATGCCGGTGAGGATGACGGGTATTACAACAACTATACCGAGTACAACTATTGGTACAACAATTACATCAACAGCGGTATGCCCGTCGGTGGTAGCTATGCGCCTTGGTGCGCTACCTTCGTATCCTGGTGCGCTGAGCAGGCGCAGGTCCCCACCTCTATTTTGCAGCGGTCCACTGCAGCCGGTCACAGCTCCAGCTACTTTTACGTAAAATTCTACGCCGGTGGCTCTACGCTCAATGCCAGCCGGGACGATACCGACCTTTTCATGGGCTACAACTACACCCCCCAGAAAGGTGACCTGTTTTTTACCAGAACCTGGTCCCATGTGGGTTTGGTGGTTGGCGTCAATGGTGACTATGTTACCACGGTTGAGGGCAATACCAACAGTGGTGGCAGCGCTGAAGGCGAAGGCGTGTTCGTGCGCTCCCGGTACATCGACGACCTGTACTTCGGTGTGCCGGATTATGAGTCTGCGGAACACACCTGTGAGCAGTGGGATTTTGTTGAAAATGAGGCGGCTCACCCCCACTATAGTCGCTACGAGTGTCCCGTTTGCGGTGAGCAGAAGGTCGATACCGATTCTACCAATTTCGACAACACCTGTGTGATTTGTCAGCAGCCCGAGACGCCAGTGATGATTAATATGTATACGAACTATGCCGACAGCGGCAAGGTTATGTTTGAGTGGTCCTCCACCAAAAACACCACCCACTACAACCTGATTCTGGAGGTCAAGAACAGTCAGGCTGCGTGGGAACCGTATGAGCAGGTCCCCTATGCCGCCAGCGGTATGGAAAAAAGTCTACCCGTGGGTGAATATCGCTGCATGGTTCAGTCGTACAACAATGGCTGCTGGATGGAGGATGGGTCCGATTGGCTCCATGCCGACAGCGACTACAGCTACTTTACCGTTTCCAGATCCTACTATACCATTACTTATGACGCAAATGGCGGTTTCACGCCGGTGGTCAGCCAGACTGTTTTGACCGGAGGCACGATTGGTCAGCTACCGGAACCCCAGAGAAATGGCTATCAGTTCATCGGTTGGTTCCCCAGTATCTCCGGCAATGATGCGCCAATTCTGCCCACGACGGCAATCCATTCCGATATGACGCTCTATGCCCGATGGGACAATGTGGTCACCCCTACACTGACACTGAACTATCCCACATTGTCCTTCGAGGATGAGATTCGCTACAACATTTATTTTACTGTGGATGACACCACCAGCATCGTGGAGATGGGGCTGGCGGTTTACGCCTATCGCAATTCCGGCGGTACGGTGGACAACGCTGTGGAAATCATTCCCGGATACATTAGAGGTTCCAACGGTGCGTTTATTGTAAGCTCTGACGGTGTCCCAGCTAAGCAACTGAGCGATACGATGTACTTCAAAGCATATGCTAAGCTGTCCAATGGCAACTATGCATATTCCAACATCGCAGGCTACAATGCGGTGGCTTATGCTGGGGCTGTGCTGAATGATGCCAGCGCTTCCAGTCAGGCCAAAGCCCTGATGGTGGCAATGCTGAATTATGGTGCCGCTGCACAGGTTCAGTTCGGCTACAAGACTGATTCGCTGATGAACGCTTCCCTGACAGCCGCCCAGAAGGCACTGGTCAAGAGCTACGATGCATCCATGGTGGATGATGTGACCAGCGTGAACAGCTCCAAGGTGGGTGTATTTGTCCACAACGGCGGCTACAGCCGAATCTATCCCTCAGTTAGTTTTGAGGGTGCCTTTGCGACCAACTATTATTTCGTTCCAAAGTACACGCCCAGTGTTGCTCCGACCTTCTATTACTGGGATGCGCAGACCTATGCCCGTGCCAGTGTTCTGACAGTTGCCAACGCCACCGGCAAGTTTAGCATGACTCAGAGCGGCAGCGAGTGGATTGGTACGGTGTCCGACATTGCGGCGAAGGGCATTGACCAGACCTATTATGTGGCGGCGGTCTATACCGTTGGCGGTACTACCTACTACAGTCCGGTGATTGCCTACAGCCTGGGAGCCTACTGCGAGGAGCAGGCCAATTTGGGCAATAACTTCGGTGCAGCTACCGCCGTCTACGGCTACTATGCCAAAGCGTACTTTGCTTAATACATAATCGGTACGTCATCACATGAAAACAATGAAAGCCACGGGCATCACGCCTGTGGCTTTCGTACTGTAAATGCGTTTTTTTTTGAAGCCAGGGTGGGCGAGGACGTTAAATATTGCAAAAGTATTAAGAAAGTTTTTAAATTTCATAGTATTACTATTGAAAATTATTGTATTTTTCTCTAAAACTTGACAAAATGGCGGAAATCTAGTAAAATGTCAGCGTTTGGGCTTTGACGAATTGAAAGATTAACAGATTTTGTTTTTGTGATTGTTACCCTGGAGGATGTATTTTGAGAACGAGAAACAGTATTTTTAGAAGATTGATGAGTTTGGGCTTGGTTGCGGTTTTGATTCTTTCGATGATCCCCGTGATGCAGACGGAGGCCGAAGCTTACGCAAAGGCCTATCCCGTTCCGGAGCTGACTGGTAATCAGGCGCAGGATATCGTGAATGTGGCGATGTCTCAGCTTGGCTATGCCGAGGGCAGCGATGGCGGTACGGTTTATGGCGCATGGTGGAGCGGCGTGACCAAATATGGCGATTATACATACGCCGGCTGGTGCGCAATGTTTGCCTGCTGGTGTGCCAACCAGGCCGGTGCCGGTATGAATATTTCTTACGATAAGTCCTGTGCGCTGGTGCAGAACCTGATGAACTATCTGGACAAGAATGGTACGGTTAAGACCTCCTTCTCCGCAACGCCGCAGGCAGGCGATTTCATTTTCTTTGGCTACAGCAGCGGCAGTGCGTCCCATGTGGCCATCGTCACCGATTACAACGCAAAGACCAATGTGGTGACCTTTGTCGGTGGAAACCAGAGCAACAAGGTGAAAAAATGCACCATCGACTGGTCCAAGTCCGGTCGCTACGGCAGCCAAAGAATCGTCGGATTCGGCCGTCCGGAATACAAGAATATTACCCTCCCTGATAAACCGGTGGTCTCCTCTGAGAAGAACGCCTATCTGGAAGGGGACGATATTACGGTTTCCTGGAAGGCAGTCGCCGGCAGCACCGGGTATGCGGTTTCTGTTTATAAGGATGGAGATTTGCTGAACGAAAAGAATACTACCGGTACTTCCTACAAGATTCGTTCCGCCGCCCCCGGCAGCTATACGGTCAAGGTGAAGGCCACGAATGAGGCTGGTTCCTCCAGTGCCGGAAGCTGCAAGTTTACGGTGACGGATGTGTTGCCCACGGTTCGGCTCTGGATTTCCAATTCCGCCGGTGGCGATGCTGTGACGGATTACAAGATTGGCAGCGACTATTACCTGTGCTATGAGCTTTACGACGAAGTTTCCGGAACCCTGATGGACGACCTGCGGACGTACAGCTACACGGTTGCGCTGACTGCTACTGCGCCCGATGGTGCGCAGGTGCTGTCCGAGACGCTGACCGCTGACAGCGGAAGCAGTCTGTTCTTCAATGCCATGGCCGGTGGCTATACGTTTAAGGCTACGGTCAGTGGCGATATCGAGGCTAGCCAGACGTTGGAAATGTCTGCTACTGCAGATCCCAAGCGGATTTATGTATCTGCCGACGCAGTGGTACTGAATCGTGGTACTGCCGCGGCTTCCGCTACCATCTATGTTTGGACCACCGGTTACTATGACGGTGCCGCAGTGTTGTCCTGGCAGAGAGATAACTCCAACGCTGGATGCACTTGGGGCAAGAAGCTGGAGGACGGTCGTTATCCGCTTATCATTACCGCAAATTCCGCCGGAACGACAGTTATCACGCTGGCTTCCAAGGGAGAGTCTGGTGAGATTCTGGATTCCGTGACGGTGACCGTTAAGGTGGATGCGGAAACCTACACCATTTCCTATGATGCCAATGGCGGTACTGGTGTGCCGGATAATCAGACCAAAACGCAGGGCGTGAATTTGGTCCTGACTAGTCAAAAGCCCGAACGAGAGGGACATATCTTCCTTGGCTGGGCCACTCGCTCAGACGCAGCCACTGCCGAATACCAGCCTGGTACCACGTTCCTTCTGGATGCGGATACCAAGCTGTATGCAATCTGGAGTGAATCCTTCCTGACCGGTGATGCCAATATCGACGGAACGGTGAATATGAAGGATTGGAATTGCCTGTACGAGCACAGCAACGAAGTTGCTGGCATCGAAGGGGATGCCTATCAGCTGGCGGATGTTAACGGCGACGGCAAAGTGAATATGAAGGATTGGACTCGCCTGTACGAGCATGTGTGTGAAATCAATCCCCTGTGGTGATAGTAAAAGAGGTGACCGTCGGTCACCTCTTTTTGCACGGTTGACAGGTTGTATTTATTCGTTTATACTGATATCATCATCTGCAAAAGGAGATCAGCCATGAATCGAGGAGCCATTGCCCATATGCCGGACAGTCGGTATTGCTTCTGCAAAACACCCGGACAATTTGTTTTTCGGCTTCAAACGGGGCGGGATGACCTTGCACAGGTTCGGCTACACTATCGTGATAAGTACATTCCTCTGCGCATTTTCGACACCCGGGCCTCTGTTCCGATGCGGAGAGTGGCGCAGGATGGATACCATGATTACTACGAGGCGGAACTTTCTATCGATGTGGTGTGCCTGCGCTATTATTTCGAACTGACAGGGCTGGATGGCACAACGGTTATTTTCAGCAATGGCCGCTTTCTCTCGGAAGCACCGGAGGACAATGACCGTATGTTTGATCTTCCTCAGAATTTGAGGGAAATCGAACGGTTTCAGGTGCCGGAATGGGCGAAAAATAAAATCGTCTATCAGGTGTTCCCGGCTCGGTTTGCCACCACGGAATCGGTGGATGAGGCGCTGTGGTACAAGACCCCCATGGATGCGGTGACGGATTTGAAGGGAAATCTGAAGGGGATTACTGCCCATCTGGACTATATTCAGACGCTGGGTGTGGACGTGCTGTATATGACCCCCATCTTCCATTCCAAATCTACGCACAAATATGATACCATCGATTACTATTCCATAGATCCGGATTTCGGAACCACGGAGGACTTGATTGAACTGGTGGAAAAAGCCCACAGTATGGGCCTTCGAGTGGTACTGGATGGGGTGTTCAATCATTCCGCACCGGAATTTTTTGCGTTCCGGGATCTGGAGCAAAATTGGGAAAATGCGTCGTATCGAGATTGGTACTACACCAACGGTAAGCCCCAGCGGCCGGAAAGTAGATTGGTCAAGCCCAACTACAAGTGCTTCAGCTATTTCGGCGGTATGCCCAAGTTGAATCTGGAGAATGAGGAAACGGCGCAATATTTTATCGATGTGGCCCTGTACTGGCTGCGCACGGCTAAAATTGACGGCTGGCGGCTGGATGTGGGGGACGAGATTTCCCATTATTTCTGGCGAAAATTCCGTCATGCAATCAAAGCGGAGTTCCCGGATGCGCTGATTGTGGGTGAGGTTTGGCATTACGCCGCAGATTTCTTACAGGGTGACAACTGGGACAGTGTGATGAATTACCCCTTCCGCAATGCGGTGATGGATTTTGTGGCGGACGAGAGCATATGCGCCTCTGAATTATTGAATGAACTGGGCTTCCTTCGGGGAAATCTGAATAATGCCTGCCAGAGCGTGCTTTGGAACCTGCTGGACAGCCATGACACCCCTCGAATGCGCTATCGCTGCGGTGAGAACAGAGAAAAAATGAAGCTAATGGCGGCCATTCAGCTGCTGCTGCCCGGAATGCCGTTCATCTATTACGGTGACGAAGTAGGGATGACTGGCGGCCCGGATCCGGATTGCCGCAGGGGTATGCTGTGGGATGCGAGGCGGCAGGATTTGGATATGTTAGATTTTTATCGCCGGCTGATTCAGGTTCGAAAGTCGAATCCGGGGTTGGTCGATGGCGATGCTGATGCTCAGCTGGCGGATGATGACCGTGGAGTGGTCATGATTCGACGTAGAGATTTGGTTTTGCTGTTCCACGGTCGGAACGGCACCGTGACGGTGGATGTGCCGGAGGGGGTAGACCTGCTGACAGGACAGCCTTTCGATGGGACGTTGGTTGGTTATCAGGCCGCCGTTATCAAAATATGAGCAAACGCCTCAGAGCCTAAGCTCTGAGGCGTTTAAATATCAGGAAAGACGGGCGATGGTATCACGGATGCGCTGGACGGTTCGGTCATGTCCCAAAATCTGCATGACCGTATACAAATCGGGGGAATTGGTCTTGCCGGTGACCGCCTGACGGATGAAGGTGGACACGTCCGCCACGGTGCCTGGGAAGGCGGCAGGGTCTGCCTTGTAGGCTTTCATATCCGTGGTGAAACCGATGGCTTCAGTGATAGCCTTGACCTTGTTGAACCATACGGTAGAATCATCGCTAATGGAGAAGCAGTCCAGGAAACGGTTCAGCACATCGATGATGGTGGCATTGCTGAATTTCTCGTCGAAAACGGGAACCGGCAGGTAGTCATCGTAGAAGAATCCCATGTAAGGCTTAGCCTCTTTCCATGTGGCGATATCCTTACGGGGCTTCTTGCCGCCACGGCCGATTGCCAGAATGCTGGTGGCAAAGTCAGGATTTGCGGTCAACTTTTGGGCAAAGTCCGGGTCGAATTCTTTGGCCCACTCGGTTAACAGGGTATAGACCTTCTCCGCATCCATTTTGGCGATTTCGTTTTTGGAAACATCGGTGAGCTTGGCGTAGTCAAACAGATTGCCTGCAGGATTCAGCTTCTTGGGGCTAAATTTGAAGGTGGTGGCATCAGCGGTGGGGTTGGCACGCCGCCAGTCCTCGTAGTTGGAATTCAGCAGGGTCATGATATACTCGTAGACCGCCTCCACGGGGAAGCCCTCGGCCTTGTAGTAGGTCAGGGCAAGCTCCGGATCCTTCCGCTTGCTGAGCTTGCGCTTTGAGGTGCCGTCCATCTTCATCAGCGGTCCAATGTGGACGTACTTGGGCAGCTTGAAGCCCAGCGCCTTAAACAGCTGGATGTGGAAGGGCAGGGTGGGTAGCCACTCGTCACCACGGACAACGTGGGTGGTGCGCATCAGGTGATCATCCACTGCGTGAGCGAAATGGTAGGTAGGGATGCCATCAGACTTCAGCAGGACGTGATCCACATCATTTTCGGTAATGGTCAGCTTACCCTTCACCAAATCGTCGAACTTGAACTGGTTTTCGATGGAGCCGGTGGAGCGGAACCGAAGCACCCACGGATTGCCTGCGTTCAGCTGGCTCTGGATTTCCTCCATGGACCGGTCACGCCACATGGCGTACTTGCCATAGTAGCCGGTAGTCTCTTTGTTTGCCTCCTGCTTTTCACGCATCGCGGCCAACTCCGCCTCGGTGCAGAAGCAGGGGTAGGCCATGCCCTCTGTAATCAGCTTTTTGGCGTAGACGTGGTAGATGGCCGCACGCTGACGTTGACGGTAGGGGCCGTAGGCACCGTTATCACCGTCGATGGTGGCGCCTTCGTCGAATTGGATGCCGTAGTGCTTCAGGGTGTCAATCAGAACCTCTACGGCTCCGGCAACCTCACGCTTGGCATCGGTGTCTTCTACTCGCAGGAACAGAACACCGCCGGATTGATGGGCCATCCGCTCGGCAGTGAGGCCCTGCACCAGATTACCAAGGTGGACAAAGCCGGTGGGGGAGGGGGCCATGCGTGTGACCACCGCACCCTCGGGCAGAGTGCGCAGGGGAAAGCGTTCCTCCAGAGTCTGCGGCGTGTCGGTCACGTTGGGGAACAGCAAATCGGCTAATGCTTGATAGTCCATAGTAAAACCTCTGTCTTTCAATCAATTTGCTAATACTATAACATCAAGGGCGGATAAAGTCAATTTTTCATTGCGTTTTTCTTTGAAATGTGGTATCATTAGGAAGTTGATTTACGAAACAAACAGCATTGAAAAGAGGCGCATTATCATGGAAGAAACACAAGTGAAAAAAAGAATGCTTTCCGGCATCAAGCCTTCCGGCGATTTGACGCTGGGCTCCTATCTGGGAGCAGTCAAAAATTGGGCGGAACGTGCCGATGAATATGATTGCTTTTATTTTATGGCGGATTTGCACGCCATCACCGTTCGCCAGAATCCGGCGGATTTGAGACGGCGTACATTGGAACAGCTGGCACAGTACATCGCATGCGGTTTGGATCCGCAGAAGAACACCTTGTTCATTCAGAGTCACGTCCATCAGCACGCAGAGCTGGGATGGGTGCTGGATTGCTATTCTATGTTTGGTGAGCTCAGCCGCATGACCCAGTTTAAGGATAAGTCCGCAAAAAATGCTGACAATATCAACGCTGGTCTGTTTACCTATCCCAGCCTGATGGCTGGTGATATCCTGCTGTATCAGCCGGATTTGGTTCCCGTGGGTGAGGATCAGAAGCAGCATGTGGAACTGACCCATGTGATTGCCCGGCGGTTTAATGGCCTGTATGGTGATGTATTCAAGATTCCTGAGCCTTTTGTGCCGAAGGTGGGCGCTCGTATCATGAGCCTGACCAATCCGCTGGCGAAAATGTCCAAATCTGAAAATGAGGATACCGGACGTGTTCTGCTGATGGATGCACCGGAGGTCATCATGAAACAGTTCAAGCGGGCCATTACCGATTCTGACACCGAGAATTGCGTCCGTTACGACAAGGAAAACAAGCCCGGAGTGGCAAATTTGATGACAATCTATTCTGCCGTTACCGGAAAATCCTATGAGGAAATTGAAAATGAGTTCGCTGGTTGCGGCTATGGTAAGTTCAAGCCGGTGGTAGGCGAGGCGGTCGTGGAACATCTGCGGCCCATTCGCGAGGAGTCTATGCGCCTGATGAAGGACAAGGCATATCTAGAGAGCGTCTACCGTGATGGTGCCCAGAAGGCAAGCTATGTGGCGGAGAAGACGCTGCGCAAAGTTTACAAGAAAGTCGGATTTGTGGCAAAATAATGGAAAAAATAGTGAATTTTCTGATGGAAATATTGCCGACATCTTTGGCGGACTGGTTGTCTGAACATGTTCTGGCTAAGATATTAAAGAAGGTAAAAAGCAAACCTCTTCGGCTTTTTCTCACACTTTTGCTGGCAATTTCGGTTTTTGCCATCGGCATTGGTGCTGCATTGCTGATTATTTTCGGAATCATGATGGTTTTTATGCAGCTATAATAACAAAACAACACCGCAGCTTATGGCATTGATGCCATAAGCTGCGGTGTTGTTTTTGGAGGGGGATAAAACGGCTTCACGGCAAGCCGGAGCCGTCTCAAGTGAATTAATCCGGCGCTCTGTCTGAGTAAGAGAGCATCTTGTAGAGCAGACGGTAGAGCGTTAGGGATTCGTCAGGGTCCAGAAGGACGCATTTCGACATTTCCAACGGAATATGCAGTGCCTGATCCTTCATTGCGTTGCCCTGCTCGGTAATGCTGATAATCAGATTCCGTTCATCATCCTTGGAGCGCTTTCTGGTAATCAGACCCTTGGCCTCCAGTTTTTTTAGCAGGGGGGTAAGGGTGCCGGAGTCCAAATAAAGGGCGTTGCCCAACTCCTTGACGGTGATGGATCCCCTTTCCCACAGTACCAGCATGGAAATATACTGGGTGTAGGTCAGTCCCAACTCGTCCAGATGGGGCTTATAAAGACGAATGGTTTCACGGGAACAGGCGTAAAGGGGGAAACATAACTGATTAGACAGCTTTAAAGGGGCGTAGTTCTGGTCTTCCATGGTTACCTCTATAGATGTTACAAATTTATGAACGAATGGTAGTCTAGCACATTATTTTACAAATTGCAACACTCTTTTGTGTGTAGGCGTTATAGCAGTTCGATGACAGCGTCAGCATACTCCTGACAGGTGGCGCAGGAGCCGTCGGACTTGACGGTCAGGGGGCAATTTGCCATGGCATCCTCCAGTTGCTGGGCCTTATCGGCACGGCAGATGTGGCGCAGCAGCAGAGCGGCGGCCTTCAGGATGCTGTCAGGGTTGGCATAATGACCCATGCCACGCTCGATCATACGGGGAGCAGAGCCGTGAATGGCCTCGAACATGGCGTACTTGTCGCCGATATTGGCGGAACCTGCGGTGCCGACACCACCCTGAATCTGGGCGGCTTCGTCGGTGATGATATCGCCGTACAGGTTGGGAAGCAGGATGACCTGGAATTTCTCACGCAGGCCCTCCTTGATCAGGTTGGCGGTCATGATGTCGATGTAGTAATCCTCAACAGTGATGTCGGGATAGTCAGCGGCAACCTCATGAGCGATGGCGGTGAACTTGCCGTCGGTCTTCTTCATGATGTTGGCCTTGGTGACGATGGAAACGTGGGTCTTGCCGTTGTTCTTAGCATACTCGAAGGCAGCGCGGGCGATGCGGCGAGTGCCCAAATCGGTGGTCACCTTGAAGTCCACAGCCATGCCGGGCAGTTCTACACCCTTGGAACCCAGAACATACTCGCCCTCGGTGTTCTCACGATAGAACATCCAGTCGATGCCCTGCTCGGGGATGGACACGGGGCGGCAGTTGGCGTACAGATCCAGTTCACGGCGCATGGCGACATTGGCGCTTTCCAGCGTGCCGCCGTGGGGGGTGGTGGTGGGACCCTTCAGCACCACGTCGCAGGACTTGATTTCAGCCAGAACATCGTCAGGGATTGCCTTGCCCTGTGCAATACGGTTCTCGATGGTCAGACCCTGAATCTCCTTGATGATGATGGAGCCAGCTTCGACTTCGTCAGCCAGCAGCTTTTTCAGCACACGAGCGGCGTGCTGGGTGATGATGGGACCGATGCCATCACCATCCACAACACCGATGGTCACAACCTTCTTGGTGGTGAAATCGGTCTTGGTGGTATCCATGTTTGCGATACGGTTCTGCTGTTCCTCCAGCAGCTTCTTAAAAGCCTCACAGGCCTGATTGATATCCATTATTGGCCACCCTCCTTGGTGTAGTTCAGCAGGCCGCCAGCCAGCAGAATTGCTCTCTGCCGCTCGGTCAGGCTGCACAGTACGTTAAATTTATTGCCGGTGGTCCGGTCGGTGACAGTCAGCTTACCTTCTGCCATGCCGGAAACGATACCGGTAATCTGCAGATCCGCATCCTGATTCAGCTTGTCGTAATCCTCGGGATTCTCGAAGGTCATGGGGAGGATGCCGGAGTTGATCAGATTAGCGATATGGATACGGGCAAAGCTCTTGGCAATGACACCACGGATGCCCAGATACATGGGAACCAGCGCAGCATGCTCACGGGAGGAACCCTGACCGTAGTTGCTGCCACCGACGATGATGCCGTCACCGGCGGCCTTGGCACGCTCGGGGAAGCTGGGATCGCAAACCTCAAAGCAGAATTTGCTCAGGTGAGGAATGTTGGAGCGGTAGGGCAGAATCTTGGCACCGGCAGGCATGATGTGGTCGGTGGTGATGTTGTCACCCACCTTCAGCACCAGCTTTGCGTCCAGTGTGTCGGAGAAAGCCTTGCTCTTGGGGAATTCTTTGATGTTGGGGCCACGAAGAACCTCGGCGGTGGCAGCTTCTTCAACACTCAGAGGAGCCAGAACAGCGGAGTCGTCAATCTTAAAGGTATCGGGCATGGTCACATTCAGTTCGCCCACGGTGGTAGTGGGGTCGGTGATGTAGCCGGTGAGGGCAGATGCAACGGCGGTTTCGGGGGAA
The DNA here is from genome assembly GCA_045541155.1 of Faecousia sp. Classification (GTDB taxonomy): domain Bacteria; phylum Bacillota; class Clostridia; order Oscillospirales; family Oscillospiraceae; genus Faecousia. The sequence goes on along the minus strand of JAZQIN010000133.1, from coordinate 3,459 downwards.
ACCAGATAGACCTGACCGTCCTTGGTGCCGCTGCGGCCCAGGAAGTTACGGTTGAAGGTACGCAAGGAAACGCCACCAGAGCTGGGGGAGAAGCCCATGCCGATGCAGGGGCCGCAAGCACACTCCAGCACACGGGCACCGCTGGCCAGAATATCGGCCAGTGCGCCGCAGTCTGCCAGCATACTCAGCACCTGACGAGAGCCGGGGGAGATGGACAGGCTGACACTGGGAGCGATGGTCTTGCCCTTGAGCATGGCGGCAACCTTCAGCATATCGCTGAGGGAAGAGTTGGTGCAGGAGCCGATACAAACCTGATCCACCTTGACAGCGGACAGGGTGTTGACCTGAACCACGTTGTCGGGGCTATGGGGGCAGGCAATCATGGGCTCCAGAGTGGACAAATCGATATCAATGATGCGGTCATAGACGGCATCGGGGTCACTGGCGAGGGGCGTATAGTCATCTTCACGGCCCTGTGCCTTCAGGAAGGCCTTGGTCACATCGTCAGAGGGGAAGATGGAGGTGGTGGCACCCAGCTCGGTGCCCATGTTGGTGATGGTGGCACGCTCGGGAACGGTTAGAGTAGCGACACCTTCGCCGCCCCATTCCACAATGGCACCTACGCCGCCCTTAACGGACAGAATCCGCAGTAGCTCCAGAGAAACGTCCTTGGCAGTGACGTAGGGGCGCAACTTGCCGGTCAGATTGACTTTGAACATTTTGGGCATGGTGATATAGTAGGCACCGCCGCCCATGGCAACAGCGACGTCCATGCCGCCAGCACCGAAGGCCAGCATACCAATACCACCGCCGGTGGGCGTATGGCTATCGGAGCCAATCAGGGTCTTGCCGGGCTTGCCGAACCGCTCCAGATGTACCTGGTGGCAAATGCCGTTACCGGGACGGGAGAAGTACACGCCGTGTTTAGCGGCAACGGTCTGTAAGTAACGGTGGTCATCGGCGTTCTCAAAGCCACACTGGAGAGTGTTGTGATCCACGTAAGCGATGCTCATCTCCGTCTTGACACGGGGAATTCCCATGGTCTCGAACTCCAGATAAGCCATGGTGCCGGTGGCATCCTGCGTCAGGGTCTGATCGATACGCAGCGCAACTTCGCTGCCAGGGGTCATGTCACCGGACACAAGATGCGCTTTGATAATTTTTTGTGCAATGGTCATTGCCATGTCAGTTTTCTCCTTTGATTAAATGTGCTTTTGCGTTGATAATGTGCTGTTTCATCAGCTTCTTAGACAGCTCCGCATCACCGGAGATAACTGCCTGACAAATCTCATAGTGCTCACGGGTGGTTTGGGTGGTGCGATCCCAATCGTCCATCGCAATACGGCGATAGCGGCGAGTCTTGCGGTGCAGGGGAATCAGGGTGTCGCTAATCACATGGCGGCCGCTGAGACGGCAAATCGCATCATGGAACTCATCGTCCACCTGACGCAACCGTTCTGCGTCGTGCTTGTTATAATAGAAATCCTGCAGGTCGGTGATGTGGGTCAGTTCCTTCACTGCTTCGGGGGTGATGTTCTTGGCGGCGTAGTAGGCAGCCAGACCTTCAATCCGCTCTCGGATGTTCATGATGTCCAGCAGGTCATCGTCGGTGATGCCCAGAACCAAACTGCCCTTGCCGGTATCCGCAATCAGACGTTCCTGCTCCAGACGGCGCAGCGCATCACGAATGGGGGTGCGGCTGACACCCAGCTGTTCTACCAGCTTCAACTCGGTCAGGATTTCGCCCTTGGGGTACACGCCCTGGATGATATCGTTTTCCAGCTTATCAAATACCTGATCTGCCAGAGAAGTGCTCTTGAATCCTTTCATATTGACCTCTCCTTATGCCTTCACGAAGCGGCCAGGGGCCAGCTCCTGAATCTTTTCTTCCATTTCCTTATCGGTCATGGCGGTCTGACGTTCATTTTCGTACTGCTGATCAACCCACTCCTTCAAGGCGACTACCAGAGGATCCCGCTTATCCAGCTTTTGGTCATCGGGCAGGTTATAGGTCTGGTTGACCCAGTAAGCGATACCGGCAAGACCGGAAGTCTTGCTAATCTGCACGGTGGCAGGCTTGCCCAAAATCTTCTTTGTATCGAAGATGGTATAAATCTCCTCGTCCTTCATCAGGCCGTCGGCGTGGATGCCGGCACGGGTCACATTGAAGGCAGAACCCACATATGGGGTCATAGGCGGAATATCGTAGCCAATCTCACGTTTGAAGAAGTCGGCGACTTCGGTGATGACGGTGGTGTCCATGCCGTCCAGAGAGCCACGCAGAGAAGCGTACTCGAAGACCATGGCTTCCAAAGGTACGTTACCGGTACGCTCGCCGATGCCCAGCAGGGAGCAGTTGACGGCGCAAGCACCGTACAGCCATGCGGTGGAAGCGTTGGCTACAGCCTTGTAGAAGTCGTTGTGACCGTGCCACTCCAGACATTCACTGGGAACGTCAGCGTAGTGCTGCAGACCGTAAATCAGGCCGGCAACGGATCGAGGCATGGCGGCCTCGGTGTAGGGTACGCCGTAGCCCATGGTATCGCAGGCACGAATCTTGACGGGGATACCGGCTTCTCGGCTCAGGGACTGCAGCTCATTGACGAAGGGCACCACGAAGCCGTAGAAGTCGGCACGGGTGATATCCTCCAGATGGCAACGGGGGACGACACCGGCGTTGAAGGCATCCTTGACGGTGCCGAGGTAATAATCAAGGCACTGGCTACGGCTCATCTTCATCTTTTTAAAGATGTGGTAGTCGGAGCAGCTGACCAGAATGCCGGTTTCCTTAATACCTAAATCCTTAACCAGCTTGAAGTCCTCCTTGCTGGCACGAATCCAGCTGGTGATTTCGGGGAACTTATAGTCCAGCTCCATGCACTTTTCGATGGCTTGACGGTCCTTCTTGCTATAGATGAAGAACTCGGTCTGGCGGATGATGCCGTAAGGGCCGCCCAGCTTGTTGAGCAACTTATAAATCTGCACGATTTGGTCAACGGTGTAAGGCTCTACGGACTGCTGACCGTCACGCAGGGAGGTGTCGGTAATCCAGACCTCCTCCGGCATCGCCATGGGCACACGACGGTGGTTGAATGCAACCTTGGGGATGGTGCCGTAGGAATACACATCACGATGCAGATTCGGTTCGGCCACATCCTGCAGGGAATACTTGTAAGACTTCTGCTCCAGCAGATTGGTCTTGTTGGAAATCTCAAGCATATGGTTTCTCCTTTCGAGGGTAGTTTGCTTTTATGTTTCAATGTATACAATTATACTTAGAAACAGTCTTTTTGTCAATAGTAAAAAACACGCTGCCACATTTGTGACAGCGCGTGTGACAGTAAATTATTGTTTAGCGAAGTAACGCACAATCCCTTGCCTCTCCCTCTGGGAGAGGTGCCCCAGTGCGCACACTGGGGCGGAGAGGGTATATAAAGCGCCGAAACCCTCTCAGTCACC
>JAZQIN010000132.1:0-2286 GCA_045541155.1 Faecousia sp. | reverse complement strand
CAGCTCTGCGTCATAGAACTCACTGCTCCACTGGATGGGTTGGGTGGTGCTGCCTGTGGCGCTGACATCGCCGTAGGGTGTGTAGGTATAGGCGGGGTTGATGTAACCGGTGGTGCCGAATACCTCGCACACGTTCTTGGTGAGGTCAAGGCCGTATGTGTACCAGGTGCCGTCTTTTTGGATGGCAAGCGGGCGGGTGGCGATGCGCTGCGTGGGGTCCCAGGTGATGAACCAGAGGGCAGGATGATGGCTGCGCGTGAGGTCGATGCAGGCAATCTGCAAATAGCCGCGATAAATATAGCGCTGGTGCAGTGTGACGTTGCCATTATGGGTGACGCGCTTGTAGGTGCGGCGGCCCATGGAGTCATACGCGCAGTTTACGCCAATCATGTTGTTATCGGCAGTCATTGCCGTGAAATCCGTCGGGCGATTTTGTATAGCGTGGTTAGATTATTCTGTTTGATATAATGGCGCAATTTCCAATTTACCTGTCTTTCTATCGAATATGGCTATCATATTAGATTTTTCTCCAATAGCGACCATAAAGCGGGAGAGTGAAAGTTTAGAAAATGAACCATCTGCGGCTATTTCTGCTGAATTTCTAAACCTTAAGCAGCTTATACGCAAAATTTTTTGAGTTGCTATATCCATAACGACATGATGGTGTTTTTCGGTTGTCCATTCCGGCCACGGACACACTCTGGGGATATAACCACCATGGGGAATACCATAATAATTCATCCAATTGAAAATAAAATACCCATATCGGCCATTAGGACTTAAATAACAATAGTCATAAACATCGTAACTATATCCGATGGCTTTTTTTGCTAGATTTCTTCCGCAGATTGTCCAATTTTTTTTGCGCCCGTTCAGTATGGTAAATGCTCCGTAAGGGTAATCGTCTTTTTTATCTGTTCCGGAAATATACAGACATTCTTTAATTACATTATAAGGTTCATATAGAGCAAAGCAACCTTGGAAATAACGTAAATCATCTTGATTATTAAAGTTTAAATTATTTATCTTTTCTTCTCTTGATTGTATGTGCTTCACTAACCTCCTATATTGATGTGGTACTGCTTTTATATTCTCCTTGAGCGGTATACGCTCAAGGAGAATAAAATGATATGAGGTATCAGGTCTATTGTTTATTTCATAAATATACAGGTCATGTTTTGTCCAGAACACAAGTTCCCGACCGGAATCAGAAAACTCCACTCCATCAATTTCATTTTTATGCTGTTTTATCAGTGGAATAGTAGTTTGAGTTCCGTTAAAAACAGAAACAGAACAGCTGCATAACAGCATGAAAACAATAGCTACAAAATACCTATACATAATCCAATTTAGCTTTTACAACAATACCCTGCCGCTTCCAATGCACTCCTATAATATTGGCATGTGCATAATTTAAACCAATCCTTCAGAAGAGGCGTAGAAGCCTTTCTTGTGAAATCTATCGCAGAATTTACTCTATTATCTTTATCAATAGCTCGTTCACCGGGTTCCACATGACCAAAAGTGAACTCTGTGTGATTTCCTTTGAAGCCATAAGCACTAAAACTAGAAGGAGTTGCCTGAATGTCATCCGGACTACCAGATATAATCCCCAATTCCTCAACAGATTGCCTTCCGTGTCCATAATAATCTTGCCACATGTGAGTTAATCGCCCTAAATGAGACAATGCTTCATCACATTTATTTTTAATTATTTCATCCGGTTGACCTCGTTTTATCTTTGAAAGCAATTCATAAAACTTTTGCTTCTCAGCAGTTAATGTCGTTTTATATGCTTCAGTGAACTCTTTCACCTCGGCATTACTATCTGCACAAAAATGATACGCTTGCTTGTCTCGCAAAGGCTTGTCGTCAGTATTTGTATTGCCGGTAGCAATCATAGATATTATCTCATCTGTTATGGTAATTTTATATCTAAATCTTCTATCAGTCAATATAAAAGTAAACGTTTCCAGTGCTGACTTAGTTAGCGATATATGTCTCCCACCAAGCCATAATCCCATGAAATCACTAAACGCAATAGGTTTGTTCGATACATAGCTGTATAGCATATACAACTGACTTTCGAGAATATAATCCCTGCTTACCCATCTACCATCTACCGGATTATAGTGGCGGTAGTTGTAGTAGACGAGGGCCAGCTCGGAGTCATAGAACTCGCTGCTCCACTGGATGGGTTGGGTGGTGCTACCTGTGGTGGTGACGGAGCCGTATGGCGTGTAGGTATAGGTGGTGGAGATGTAACCGGTGGTGCCGAATACCTCG
>JAZQIN010000131.1:0-10093 GCA_045541155.1 Faecousia sp. | reverse complement strand
ACTCCGAAGTGGAGAAGGTTGCGGGCTTTGTCGGTGATTTCACCGTCGATATCCGCAAGAAGGCACGCTCTGTCGATATGGACAGATGTACCGGCTGCGGCGCTTGTATGGAAAAGTGCCCCAGTAAGAAGAATCTCAGCGAGTTTAACCGCGGACTCGGCTTCCGTACCGCGATTTATACGCCTTTTGCACAGGCGATCCCCAATGTTCCCGTCATCGACCGCGAAGCCTGCATCAAGTTTAAGACCGGCAAGTGCGGTGTCTGCGAAAAGGTTTGTCAGGCAGGCGCAATCGATTACACACAGCAGGATGAAATCGTAACCCAGAAGTACGGTGCCATCGTTGTGGCTACCGGTTTTGATACCATCAAGTTAGACAACTACGACGAATACGCATACAACCAGAGCAAGGACGTTATCACTTCCTTAGAGTTAGAGCGTATCATGAACGCAGCAGGTCCTACCAAGGGTCACTTAGAGCGTTTGTCCGACGGTAAGCATCCTCACGAAATCGTATTTGTACAGTGCGTGGGCAGCCGTTGCTCCGACAACAGAGGTAAGAGCTACTGCTCCAAGATTTGTTGTATGTACACTGCAAAGCATGCCATGTTAATCCGCGATAAGTATCCGGATGTAAACGTAACTGTATTCTACATCGACGTTCGTACTCCTGGTAAGAATTTTGACGAGTTCTACAGAAGAGCGGTAGAAGAATATGGTGTAAATTATATTAAGGGTCAGGTTGGTAAGGTTATTCCACAGCCAAACGGAAAGCTTTTAGTTCAGGGCTCCGACTTACTTGACAACAAGCAGATTCTTAAAGAAGCAGACATGGTAGTATTAGCAACAGCAATCGAGCCGGAACCATCCGTAAGACAGATTGCAACCATGTTAACTGCAAGTATTGATACAAATAACTTCCTGACAGAGGCACATCCAAAGCTTCGTCCGGTAGAATCCCCAACCGCGGGCGTATTCTTATCCGGTGTCTGCCAGGGACCAAAGGATATTCCGGAAACCGTTGCCCAGGCCGGCGCTGCTGCAGTTAAGGCCATCGGCTTACTGGCAAAGGATAAGTTAATGACAAATCCTTGTACCGCAAAGGCAGATGAACTGCTTTGTAACGGCTGTTCCAACTGTGCAAATGTATGTCCTTACGGTGCAATTTCCTACGAAGAGAAGGAAATCAACGACCACGGTATCCGTGAAACCCGCCGTGTAGCAAGTGTAAACAACGCACTTTGTCAGGGTTGTGGTGCTTGTACCGTTACCTGTCCTTCCGGCGCAATGGATTTACAGGGCTTCTCTAACAGACAGATTATAGCGGAGGTAGATGCAATATGTCGATAAACAATGAAGAATTCAGACCGAAAATTGTAGCGTTCTGCTGTAACTGGTGTAGTTATGCAGGCGCTGACTTGGCAGGCAGCAGCCGTCTGGCTTATCCTGCAGATGTAAAGATTATCCGTGTACCTTGTTCCTGTCGTGTCAACCCGATGTTCATTTTAAGAGCATTTGAAAAGGGTGCGGACGGTGTTATCATGTGTGGATGCCATCCGGGCGACTGTCACTACAGCACAGGTAACTATTATGCAAGAAGACGTATGACACTTCTGTTCTCCATGCTTGACTACATGGGTGTGGAAAACGGTCGTACCCGTGTAGAATGGGTATCCGCAGCAGAGGGCGTGAAGTTCTCTCAGACCATGAACGAATTTGTAGAAAAAATCAACTCTCTTGGTGAGAATGTAAGATTGGGGGATTTGAGATGCAAGAATTAATTACTCGTGCAAAAGAGCTTCTGGCAAACGGTACCGTAGCCCGTGTTCTTGGCTGGAGAGCAGGCGATCTTCCATACAATCCGGAACCGGCTTTCTTTACTACCGCAGAAGAACTTGAAAATTTTGTATATAACGGTTTTTGTGGCGCGAACCTTAGCAAGTACATGATTGAGGCTTCCAAGCTGGAGGGCAAGACCCTCGTATTCCTGAAGCCCTGCGATACCTACAGCTTCAACCAGCTGACCAAGGAGCATCGTGTGGATCGGGAGAAGGCCTACATCATCGGCGTGGGCTGTAAGGGTAAGCTGAAAATCGAGAACATCGATGCCAAGGGTATTCTGGATGTTATCGGTGCGGATTATCCCGATGCCGCCGAGATGCTGACCGTCAAGACCCTCTACGGCGACAAGGAGGTTTCCTACAAGTCCGCCATGCTGGAGCGGTGCCATGTCTGTAAGGGCAAGGAGCATATGGTCTACGATGAGCTGATTGGTGAGTCTGTGGATACCATCGATGCCGACCGTTTTGCGGAGGTTGCAAAGATTGAGGCCATGAGCCCCGAGGAGAAGTTCGTCTTCTTCCAGGCTGAGCTTTCCAAGTGCATCCGCTGCAACGCCTGCCGGAATGTGTGTCCTGCCTGCTCCTGCCGGAAGTGTGTCTTCGACAGCAATAAATTCGATTCCGCCCAGAAGGCCAACACCACCTCCTTCGAGGAGAAGATGTTCCATATTATCCGTGCCTTCCACGTGGCCGGTCGCTGCACCGACTGCGGTGAGTGTAGCCGTGTCTGTCCTCAGGGCATTCCGCTGCACCTGTTCAACCGGAAGTTCATCAAGGATATCAACGCCCTGTATGGCGATTTCCAGGCCGGTGCGGATATCGAGGCCAGAGGCCCTCTGACCAACTTCCGTCTGGACGACTGCGAGCCGGACATCGTGACAAAGAGGGGGTAATGAGATGCTGAAAATCAATAAAAACAACCTGAGCGCTCTCTTTGCCAAGATTGCCGAAAGCAATGAGCTTTACCTGCCGGTGAAATCCGCCGGTCAGACTAACTTTGCAGCGTGGGATGAAACGGCCAAAGTGGATCTGGATACCCTCAAGACGGTCAAATCCCCCAAGGATGCCTTCTTCCCCCAGAGCGAGAACCTGTATTCCTGCCATAAGGAAGACGGCAAGACCAAAATCGTCCCCGAAAAGCTGGAGGATGCTCCTTTCGTAGTGTTCGGTATCCGTGCCTGCGATGTCCGTGCCATTGATGTGCTGGATCGGGTGTTCCTCAGCGAGCCGGTGGATAGCTACTATGCTGCCCGTCGGGAGCATGGTATTCTGGTGTCTTTCGCCTGCCATGCGCCGGAGGTGTCCTGCTTCTGCAAGACCTTCGGTATCGACTGCGCTGCTCCTGCCGGTGATGTGGTCACTTGGATGATTGGCGACGAGCTGTACTGGGATGCAAAGACCGAAAAGGGCGAAAAGCTCACCGCACTGGTAGCAGATCTGCTGACCGATGCAGATGCTGCCGCTGTGGAAGCGGAGCAGATTGCCATCCGGTCAATCTACGAAAAGCTGCCCAACGGCACCCTCTCTCTGGAGGGCTGGGGTGCAGAGGCTGCCAAGACCAGATTTGATTCTCCTCTGTGGGAGCAGCTGTATAAGCCGTGTCTGGCCTGCGGCACCTGTACCTTCGTGTGTCCCACCTGCCAGTGCTACGACATCAAGGACTACAATACCGGCAACGGCGTCCAGCGCTATCGCTGCTGGGACAGCTGTATGTACTCTGATTTTACCATGATGGCCCATGGCAACAACCGTACCAGCCAGATGCAGCGGTTCCGTCAGCGGTTCCTGCACAAGCTGGCCTACTATCCTGCCAACAACGAGGGAATGTACTCCTGCGTCGGCTGCGGCCGGTGCGTTGACAAGTGCCCCAGCCATCTGAATATCCTCAAGGTCATCAAGGCCTTTGGAAAGGAGGGCGTGTGATGAGCGAAGTGATGCACGAGTGTAAGCACAACCCCGGTTTCATGCGTGACTGTCTGATACCTCAGGTGGGCATCATCACCGTCATCCGCACCGAAAGCCCCGATGTCAAGACCTTCCGGGTCAACGCCCCTGACGGCGGAAAGCTCTTTGAGCATATGCCCGGTCAATGCGCCATGGTCTGCGTGCCCGGTGTGGGCGAGGCCATGTTCTCCATCACCTCTTCCCCCACCAATAAGGAGTATCAGGAGTTCTCCATCAAGCGCTGCGGCGTTCTGACGGAGCATCTGCACTCCATGAATGTGGGTGATGAAATCATGGTTCGTGGCCCTTACGGCAACAATTTCCCTGTGGAAACGGAGCTGAAGGGTAAGAATCTGTTGTTCATTGCCGGTGGTATCGCCCTTGCGCCGCTGCGCAGTGTGATTAACTACTGTCTGGATAATCGGGATAATTACGGTGAAATCGACATCCTCTACGGCTCCCGCTCCGCTGACGATCTGGTTCAGCGCAAGGAGATTGAGGAGGTCTGGTCGAAGATTCCCGGTGTCAATGTGCACCTGACCATCGACCGTGAGCAGGAAGGCTGGGACGGCCATGTGGGCTTCGTTCCCTCCTACCTGAAAGAGCTGGCCTTCGATACCAATCGTACAGCCATTCTCTGCGGCCCGCCCATTATGATTAAATTCTGCCTGCAGGGTCTGAAAGAGATGGGCTTTGCCATGGAGCAGGTCTATACCACGCTGGAGCTGCGAATGAAGTGCGGCATCGGCAAGTGTGGCCGTTGCAACATCGGTACCAAGTACGTCTGCAAGGACGGCCCCGTGTTCCGGTTCGACCAGGTGGACGAACTGCCTAACGAATATTAAGGAGGACTACGCCAGATATGAGCAATATGGTAAATGTCTATTTTTACGGAAAAAAGTACTCTGTTCCCGGTGATTTGACGATTATGACCGCCATGGAGTACGCCGGTTATACTCTGAAGCGTGGCTGCGGCTGCCGTCACGGCTTCTGCGGTGCCTGCGCCACTATCTATCGCATCAAGGGCAAGAACGAACTGAAGACGTGCCTGGCTTGCCAGACGCAGGTTCAGGAGGGAATGTACGTTGCATCCATTCCGTTCTTCCCCACCGACAAGCGTACCTACGACATCAACGAGATCAAGGCTGACCAGCGTGTGATGATGGAGCTGTATCCTGAAATCTACGCCTGCATCGGCTGTAATGCCTGTACCAAGGCCTGTACCCAGAGCCTGAACGTCATGCAGTACATCGCCTACGCCCAGCGTGGTGAGTTCGAGAAGTGCGCCGAGGAGTCCTTCGACTGCGTGGGCTGCGGCTGCTGCTCCGTCCGTTGCCCTGCCGGTATCAGCCATCCCATGGTGGGCCTGCTGGCTCGCCGTTTGACCGGTAAGTACATCGCTCCCGAAACCGAGCACCTGAAAAACAGAGTTGACGAGATCAATTCCGGTGCTTATGACGAGCTGATTGAGGCCATTATGCAGAAGCCCATCAGCGAGATGCAGGAGCTGTACAACACCCGTGACATCGAGAAGTAAGGAGGGGCGAATATGTTTACACCTGAAATGCTGGAATCTATCAAGAAGGTGGAAGCCACCCGTGCTGCGCGTATGAGCACGGAGCCCCGCCGTATGACCGCTGAGGAAAAGAGCGAGCTGCTGAAGGCCTACCATCCCGACTATCGGGCAGAGGGCTTCAAGGAAATCAAGATCGGACCCAACAAGGGTCAGAAGGCTCCCGTGGAGCTGACGAATCTGATCCATTCCAACAGCCGCCTGCTCAATGAGAATATCGACCTGACCAAGATCGACTACGATGTGGACGTTCTGGTCATTGGTGGCGGCGGTGCAGGCTGCTCTGCTGCCATCGAAGCCCATGAGGCCGGTGCCAATGTCATGGTTGTCACCAAGCTGCGCATCGGCGATGCCAATACCATGATGGCGGAAGGCGGTATTCAGGCTGCCGATAAGCCCAACGACAGCCCTGTCCAGCACTATCTGGATGCCTTCGGCGGCGGTCATTTCGCTGCCCGTCCGGAGCTGCTGCGCCGTCTGGTCATGGAGGCTCCCGATGCCATCCAGTGGCTGAATAAGCTGGGCGTCATGTTCGATAAGACCGAGGACGGCACCATGGTCACCACCCACGGCGGCGGCACCTCCCGGAAGCGTATGCACGCCTGTAAGGACTACTCCGGTGCGGAGATCATGCGTACCGTCCGTGACGAAGTTCTGAACCGTCAGATCCCCGTGGTGGAGTTCACCTCCGCTGTGGAGCTGATTAAGGACGATAAGGGCCAGGTCGCCGGCGCTGTTCTGCTGAATATGGAGACTGATGATTATCTGGTGGCTCGTGCCAAGACCGTCATCATCGCCACCGGCGGTGCAGGCCGTCTGCACTACCAGAATTTCCCCACCTCCAACCACTATGGTGCCACTGCCGACGGCCTGATTCTGGGCTATCGTGCCGGCGCACCTCTGCTGTATCAGGATACCATCCAGTACCATCCCACCGGCGTTGCCTACCCCAGCCAGATTTTCGGCGCACTGGTCACCGAGAAGGTGCGTTCTCTGGGTGCTATGCTGGTCAACAAAGATGGCGAGGCTTATGCGCATCCTCTGGAAACAAGAGACGTTTCTGCTTCTGCTATCATTCGTGAATGTGCCAACGGCAAGGGCGTGGATACCCCTCTGGGCAGCGGTGTCTGGCTGGATACTCCCATGATTGAGATTCTGGGCGGTGAGGGCACCATTGAAAAGAGAATTCCCGCAATGCTGCGTATGTACCTAAACTACGGCATTGATATGAGAAAAGTGCCCATTCTGGTCTATCCCACCCTCCACTACCAAAACGGTGGTCTGGAGATTGGCGGCGAGGGCTACACCAAGGCTATCCCCAACCTGCTGGTTGCCGGTGAGGCCGTTGGCGGTATCCATGGCCGTAACCGTCTGATGGGCAACTCCCTGCTGGATATCATCGTCTTTGGTCGTAATGCTGGCAAGGCTGCCGCGAAGCGTGCTGCCGAGACTGAGCTGGGTGCGATGAATCTGGATCATGTGAAGGCCTATGCCGAGGAACTGGCTGCTGCCGACTGCGCCGAGGAAGGCGTTTCTCCTCTGCTGCTGCCCAAGTACGCCCGTCACGAGAGATAATGATCTTGCCTCCTTCTTTGAGGGAGGTGCCCCGAAGGGGCGGAGGGAGTGTCACTAGGACACTCTCCCAGTCAGCTTCGCTGACAGCCCTTCAGTGAGGGGCCAAGAATCTTCTATAATGGAGGAATTCCCCATGAGAGAAATTTCCGTCAGCAGCATCACCGATGTGGTGGAGCGGCTGTGTATTGAAGCCAATACCCACCTGCCCGGTGATGTGAAGTGCGCCATCGAGAGCTGCCGTGCCTGTGAGGACAGCGGCATCGCCTGCGGCGTGCTGGATAAAATCATCGAGAACTACAACATTGCCGACAGCGAGAACGTTCCCATCTGCCAGGACACCGGCATGGCCTGTGTTTTTTTGGAAATCGGTCAGGACGTGCATCTGGTGGGCGGCGATTTGAGCGAGGCCATCAACGAGGGCGTGCGCCGAGGATATACCAATGGCTACCTGCGTAAGTCCGTGGTTGCCGACCCTGTCCGACGTGGTAACACCGGCGACAACACCCCTGCTATGATTTACACCGAGATCGTTCCCGGCGAGAACGTGAAGATCACGGTCGGCCCTAAGGGCTTCGGCAGTGAGAACATGAGCGCCATCCGGATGTTCAAGCCCTCTGCCGGCCTGCAGGGCATCAAGGATTTCATCCTTGAAACGGTGGAAACTGCCGGCCCCAATCCCTGTCCGCCCATGGTGGTGGGTGTGGGCATCGGCGGCACCTTCGATAAGGCGGCGCTGCTGGCGAAGAAGGCCATCATGCGTCCTCTGGATGTCCGTAACCCCGACCCCTACTACGCAGAGCTGGAGCAGGAGATGCTGGAGAAGGTCAACGCACTGGGCATCGGCCCTCAGGGCTTCGGCGGTAAAACCACTGCCATCGGCCTGAATATTGAGGTGCTGCCCACTCACATCGCCGGTATGCCCTGCGCTATCAACATCAACTGCCACGTCACCCGGCATAAGACGGAGGTGCTGTAATATGGAAAAGCATATCACACTGCCTCTGACCGAGGAGCTGGCGAAGACCCTCAAGGCTGGCGATACCGTCTACCTCACCGGCACCATCTACACCTCTCGTGACGCAGGTCACAAGCGGATGTGCGAGGCGCTGGCTCGTGGCGAGGAACTGCCCTTCGACCCCAAGGATGCTACCATTTATTATGTTGGCCCCACCCCTGCCAAGCCCGGTCAGGTGATTGGCTCCGCAGGTCCCACCACCTCTGGTCGTATGGATGCCTACGCCCCCACCATGATGAGCGTGGGTGCCCGTGGCATGATTGGCAAAGGCGCTAGACTTCCCGAGGTCGTGGATGCCATGAAGAAATATTCCGGTGTCTACTTTGGTGCCATCGGTGGTGCCGGTGCGCTGCTGGCTAAGTGCATCAAGTCCGCCGAGCTGATTGCCTATGAGGATTTGGGTGCAGAGGCCCTTCGCAAGCTGTATGTGGAGGATATGCCCCTGTTCGTCATCATCGACAGCGAAGGCAACAACCTCTACGAAACCGGCAGAGCGGAATACCTTGCCAATAAGTAAAAAGTATTTGCGTCCCTGCGAGTCCTGATTGGACTTGCAGGGACTTTTTTCGGAAACTTTTGGTTGCACACCACTGAAGTCTGTGTTACTATAAGATAAAAACATAACGGAGGGATATCAATGATTTGTAACCGATGTGGATACAGGGGAACGGTCCCGGGAGCCCGGTTTTGCCCATCCTGTGGCAATGCTTTGCCGGTGGCACCGCCGGTGACTGGCCCCCGCTGCAGAGCCTGCGGTCGTGTTCTTCGACCCGGAGGAAACTTCTGCAATGGCTGTGGTGCTCGTGTGATTGAGGCAATGCCTGTGGAGCCGCCCAGACCGGTTGTCCCGGTGGTGCCGCCTGTGCCAGTTCAGCCGGAAATCGTGACGGAATTCAAGCCCGTGATTGTGCCGGATCCGCCGAGTATCCCTGTGGTGGAGGAACCTATTATTCCAGAGTTGCCGGTTATCCCTGTGGTGGAGGAACCCATCATCCCGGAGCAGCCGGTTATCCCTGTGGTGGAGGAACCCATTATTCCGGAGTCGCCTGTTGTGCCCGTGGTGGAGGAACCAATCATTCCGGAGTCGCCGGTTGTGCCTACGGTAGAAGAACCGATTATCCCGAATCCTGAAATTGAGCAGCCTGTTGTTTCCAAAACCTGCATGATTTGTGGCAATGCGCTGAAGGCAGATGCGAAGTTCTGCAATGATTGCGGTGCGCCCTGTGCCTTTGAGCCTGAACCGATTATCCCGGTGATTCCGATGGCGGAGCCAGAAGGAAAGACCTGTCCTGCCTGCGGCAAGCAGCTGAGAGCTACGGCAAAGTTCTGCAACGGCTGCGGAGCTGGACTGGAGCCTGTTACCGTGACAGATCCCGCAGTGATGAAGCAGAAGAAGCCCAAAAAGGAAAAAACTTCCAAGAAGGGAAAGAAGGGCCTGCTTATCGGCATCGTGCTAGGTGTGCTGGCTCTGGTGGCTGCGGCTGCGGTGGTGCTATTCCTGCTCCTTGGTGCCGACAAGAAGGACGAGGAAAAGGCTGGACAGGCGGCGCTGGAGTGGGTTGAGGCCTACTATTCCGCTGACGGTGAAGGGATGCTCGATGCCTGCCATGTTAAAGTAGTAGAAACACTCTGCGAGAAGAATGCTGTGAACTATGATGTGATGGCGGAAGCACTGCAGAATAAACTGACTGGCAGTTTTGATTTTGATACCGCATCTTTTGAGGTGGCGGAGGTTGAGGAACTGGATAAGTCCGACCTTGAGGACCTGCAGGAGATTTACGAGGACGATTACGATTTGGAGTTAGAGGAAGCCTGCGAGGTCACCGTTGCGGTGGTGTTTGCCTATGAGGATGGTACCGAGAAAAAGGATGACATCGAAGTGACTGTCGTGAAGGTCGATGGAAAATGGTTCTGCGAACCCAACGAGACAGATTTGTTGGATTAAATCACACAAACACACCGCCATCCGTCGGTGTGTCAGACTGTCAAAAAAGTGCTTTCTGCGGTAAATTATCGTTTATGGCATTGCTGACGCAATGCAATGCAAAATTCAAAATGCAAAATGCAGAATAAATGGTGTCGGCGTTGCCGACAATATATCATCATTTCCGCAGGAAATACAATCATTTTGCATTCAGCATTCTGC
>JAZQIN010000130.1:0-7811 GCA_045541155.1 Faecousia sp. | reverse complement strand
AGTGGAGCCAGTGGTGTAGCTCAGGGTCAGGCTGCCGTCAGCGTTCTCGACCAGGGTGAAGTTCAGGGCCACGCCGCCGGGCACGAACATCTTCTCGGAAGTACCGGTGGAGGTGTTGTACAGCGTAGCAGTGGTACCCGTCACGTAAGACTGGGTCATGTACCAATTGCTGTTATCTCCGGTCTTGACTGCAACATAGCTATCGGAAGCGAAGGTAGCAGTCAGCTTGCCGTTGACGAAGTGGTACTCGCCCAGATTTGCCCAGTCATCCTCGCAGGCATAGTTTGCACCATTGATGTAACCAAACAGGTAGTAATCGCCGGTGGTGGAGCTACTGGAATCAGATGCGCCGCAGGTGGTGCAAGAGCCATTAGAGAAGCTATGACCCAGTGCTGCAATGGTCTCGGTGTAGCTCTTGCCACACTTGGAGCAGGTGTAGGTCTTCACACCTGTGCTGGTGCAGGTAGCCGCAGTGGTCACCTTGGAGGTGTAGCTGTGGCTGCAGCCGGTAGTACCACCGGTGGTGTAGCTCAGGGTCAGACTGCCGTCAGAATTCTCAGCAAGCGTAAAAGTAATTTCCACGTTGCCGGGGACGAGCATTTTCTCCGTTCCACCACTGACAAATCTTGCGCTTGTATCGGTGGTATAGGCCTCAGTCAGATACCAGTTGTTGTTGTCACCGGTCTTCAGGAATACATAGCTATCCTGAGCGAAGGTGGCAGTCAGCTTACCATTGGCAAACTTGTACTGACCCAGATTCTCCCAATCCTCTTCGCAACCATAGTTGGCACCGTTAATGTAGCCAACCAGGTAGTATTCCTTGGTAGTGGAGGCATTGGGATTAGTTGCGCCGCAGGAGGTGCAGGTATCACCGGAGTAGTTATGACCGGTAGCCGCAATGGACTCAGTATAGCTGACACCGCAAAGGCTGCAGGTATAGGTTCTGACACCGGCAGTTGTGCAGGTAGCCGCAGTGGTCACCGTGGAGGTGTAGCTATGGCTACAAGCAGTTGTGCCCTGGTACTTGAACACCTGAAGTGTGGAAACATAACTGCTAGAGTTAGCGTAAACGGTGGAATACGCACCAAATTTACTGCTACTAACCTGCATATAGAGGCCACGGTTGCTGGAACCGGAAGGCGTGAAGGTGTAGCCGCTGGTGCCGTCTGTTACAGTCCAGTTATAAGCGGTGGTGCCCATGGACACGTTGGTGCTGGAAGTGTATTGCAGGTAAGAGCCGTCCACGTCCAGAGTAATGCCGCTACTGGTAGAAGTAATGGTCCAGACAGGCAGATTGGTGCCGGTAACAACATTGTTGGAAACCGTAACCGAAACACCGTTAATCTTATTGCTGGAAACAGAGGTTCCAAGAGCGTAATAGGTGCCGCTGGATTCGGCAACAATCACAAACTGACCGCCGCTTGTAATGTCGGACAGGCTGCCAACCTTAACATACCCACCGGTACCGGTGCTGGCATTGGGGTCGGCTGCACCACAAGCAGTGCAGGAACCGCCGGAATAGCTGTGGCCGGTAGCCGCAATCGCTTCCGTGTACTTGTTGCCGCACTTGGCGCAGGTGTAAGTCTTGACACCGGCAGTGGTACAAGTAGCCGCCGTGGTCACCGTGGAGGTGTAGCTGTGACCTAGAGCAGAACCGCTGGTCGCGCCACAAACAGTACACGTCTTTGCAACGGTGCAGGTAGCAGCCGCATAGCTATGGCTGACAGTTGTGCCACAGCTGGTGCACACACCGCTGGTGTTGTGGCTGGGATGGGTACAGGCCGTCTCCAGTGCCTTGGTGCTGACATCAACAGTACCTGCGCTGGGATCGAAGGTCACGGTAACCGCACTCTTCACAGTCAGACTCAGGGCATAGTTATCAGTAGGCCAGGTATTATCCCAGCTGCCATCGGTGACCTTGAACTCGTAGTCACCCTTAGCCAGCGTCATGGACAGGGTGTAGTACTGTCCATCACCGGTCATCTGGTAGTCGCTGCTATTCACCACCCAACTGTTCATGCTGCCTGCAACATAGTAGTTGCTGGTGGGCGCAGAATACACACCCCAGGTGTTGCTTCCGGGATTGTACAGCGTAGCGGTCGCATTGTAGCCGGGTGCCGTCAGAACGTTGGTCTGGTTGCCCAATGCGTCATTGAAGATGATGTTGGTGGCATTGGTGGAGATTGTCAACATCCAAATGCCGTTGTCCAGTTGGGTCATCTGAGAGCCGGGCCAGGTACCGGTGTATTCCTTGGTCTTGCCGCCAGCCTCTGCCCAAGTGTAGCAGTAGACACCATTCCAGTTGTACTCGGAGTTATCGAAGTAAATAGTCATGGTATCGGGGGTAGACTCAGAGCGACCGCAAACGGTGCAGGCGCCGTTGGAGTAGGAATGGTCCAGCTCCACGCCACAGGTGGTGCACAGGCCGCTGGTGGTGTGGCTGGAATGACTGCAGCTGTAGTTCTGGTTGTTGTAGACAGACTCCTCATGGACCAAATCGCCCAGAACCAGCATGGTAGCGGAAATACCCTCGACCATAATCCCGCCGGTACCGGAGCCGCCGACATCCACGCCCCACAGAGGCGTGACACCGGCCTGCATGCCATGGACACAAGCCTGCCAGTAGCCCCAAGGCACACCATAGTCACCCAGATTCACCCACTGGGTGTTATTGCTGCCATTGTAGATGATGATGATGCCATCGGAGCACTCGTAGTTGGGATAGCCATTGATGTAGAACAGGACACACTGATCATTAATCTTATGATAAGTGGTGTAGCCCCATGCGTCGGCACCGTTGTTGTTACGCAGAGCCGCATGGTTCTTACGGAAGTCGACCAGACCGCCATAGTAGTCATCGACCACCTGAGCATAGTCCTTGTCAACCAAATCGGACCAGCGAATCTTGTTCACATAGTCATTGGTACCGTGGGCATTGTCGATGCGGTAGCCATCCTCGTTCTTCTTTTCACGAAGGACCTCCTCACCGGAGTAGATGTAAGGAATACCCTGTGCCATCATATAAATAGCGGCAGACAGGTTATTCATCTTAACCATTTCCTCCCAGTAAGCGCCGTTACGACTAATGATAATCTTATCAATCAGCGTGAAGTTATCGTGAGCGGAAACATAGTTGATGGTCTGGGAGGGGCTGGAGGACCAGCCGTTGGAGGCACGGAAGCAGTTGGCAATGGCGTCAGCCTTGCCGGTATCACCGGTAGCGAAGCCCCAAGAATTACCGTTGTCGCCAGCGATGGCGTTACGGAAAGTATCGTTGTAGAAGGCCAGACTGCCGACCGCCCAGGCGTTGCCCATGTTGGCCAGCGTGTGGTTGTCTTCAACAGCAGTGGAGCCATCCTTATTCCAGCCTTCGCCGTAGAAAATGACGTAAGGATACTTGGCATGAACGGTGCTCATGATGTCGTTCATGGTCTGGGTATCAATCAATCCGGCGTAGTCAAAACGGAAGCCGTCGATATGGTACTCCTCAACCCAGTAGTAGATGGAGTCGATAATGTAGTTTCTGGCCATGGAACGCTCGGTGGCGATATCGTTACCGCAGCCGGAGCCGTTGGACCAGATGTTCTCACCCCAGAAACGGGAGAAGTAAACAGGAACAATCTTGTTATAGCACCAGTCGCCGCCACTGTAGGTGTGGTTGTAGACCACGTCCATGATGACGTTGATGCCGTTGGAATGGAAGGTCTGAACCATCTGCTTGAATTCACTGACACGGACCTCACCATTGTAGGGATCGGTGGCATAGGAGCCTTCGGGAACATTGTAGTGCTCCGGATCGTAGCCCCAGTTGTACTGCTCCCAATCCTCCAAATGATACTCGTCGTTAGAAGCGAAGTCGTAAACAGGCATCAGCTGGACATGGGTGATACCCAGTTCCTTCAGGTGATCCAGTGCGGTAGCACGGCCCTCATAGTTGGTGCCGCTCTGGGTCATACCCAGATACTTGCCCTTCCACTCGTCCTTGACACCGGAGGAGGAATCGATGGTCATTTCACGGATGTGCATCTCGTAAATGACCGCATCGGTGTAGTTCATGCCCTTGTTGGGGCTGACATCGTTCTCCCAGCCATCGGGATCGGTGGTATCCATGTTCAGAATCATACCACGGTCGCCATTGGCACCGGTGGACTTAGCATAGGGGTCAACGGTCTCAGTGGTATAAGAACCGAAATCGACCAGATAAGTGTAGTACTTACCATGGAGGTTACCAGCAGAAGAAGCGGACCAGACACCCAAATCGCCACGGGTCATGTTGACCGTCTTAATCCAGTCATCGGTGCCGTAGTTGCCGCTGGAGTAAATCAGGACCTGCACATTCTGGGCGGTGGGTGCCCATACCTTGAAGGTAGTCTTGGTGCTGCTCCAGGTAGCGCCAAGGTCGTTGCCGTGATAGGTGTAGTCGGCAGCAAACTGATTGGCATAGAACATGCCGTCGGTCTCGATGTTAACCAGCGTGTTGCACTTGACACGATAGTTGTAGGGCTCATGAGCTTTCATCTGACGGCTCAGAGTCAGGGAGTAACCCCAATCGTTGAGGGCTACATCGGTAACAGAAATGTCAGAGGCATTGCCGCTGCCGTTGGTAATCTTCAGGGCATCAATCCAATTGCCGGAAACAGGCACCGGAGTCTTCACCCAAATCTTACCGGACTCATAGTCCAGATTGGCGTAGGTGGGCTTAGCGCCCAGAACCACATCATTGTCCAGAACCTTGCTGCCATCAGCAGAACCGGAGTTCAGGAAGAAGTGGACCGTACCGGAAGCAATATTGGTCAGGTCTACGCTGCGAGTATAAGTGAACTCCTGATCGGACCAATCGCTCTTGCGGACGATGTACTGCAGATAGTTGTTACCTGCGCCGTCGAGGGTGATGGTGGCAACCTTGCCCTTATTGGCAGAGTCAGTCACCAGAGAGTAGGAAGCACCCTCCTGGGTATTGCCCCAGGCCCAGATGTCCCAGCCGCTGTAGTCGCCGCTTTCACGGTAGAAGTGGAACTTAACGGTAATCTTGCCGGAGGCAGGAGAATCGTTGGTGGTCACCACAGCCATGCTGTTGCCGTCGTAGCCACCTACGACACCATTACCGGGGTCAGTAATCCACTCGCCGTCCACCACAAACTTATACTCATAAGCACCGGGAGTCAGCGTGAGGGTAGTAGTCCAGACACCGTTGCTCTTGGTCATCTTGTTTGCGGAGGAACTCCAATCGTTGAAGGAGCCTGCCACATAGACGCTGGAGGCAGAGCTGTTTTCATAACGGAACGTAACCTGCGTACCGTTAATGAGAGGACTGATGACCATGCCGCTCTCAGATGTGGAAATGGCACAGCCATACTTGCCATCAGAGTTGGTGTAGGTATCCGGCTTGACCCAAATCTCGCCGCTGGCGCTGAGGGTTGCGTAATCGAAGGTCAAATCCGCAGTCTGAGCGCCATTGAAGTTGTTGAAAATCAGGCCCAGACTCTGGCCGGAGGCCGGAGTGTAGTTCAGCTCCAGCGTGTAGTAGCCACGAGCATCCTTGTTCATGGCAACGCCGGGCCAGGTGCAGTCGATGGGGGTAGCAGAGTCGCCGCTGATAATCCAGGGATAAACGACCACGTTTTGCCAGCCCAGAGTGTCCACGAAGTGGACAGTCACACTGTTCTGCGCCTTCTTTACACCGCAAATGGAGCAGGTTGTGCCGCTCCAGCTGTGGCTGCAAATGAGGCCGCAGCCGGTGCAGCTGCCGCCGGAGTAGGTGTGGCTGACGCTGGAACCGCAGGTAGAGCAAACGCCGCTGGTGCTATGGCTCAGGTGAGCACAGCTGCTGGCATCAACGCTGTACTTCAGAGTCAGCGTATCGTTAGAATTAACCGTCAGGGTGAAAGTGACCTCCACGCCGCCAGGAACGTACAGCTTGTCCGGATTGGCGATGCTGGAGGACGTATTGTACAAGGTGGCAGAAGTACCGCTCTGATAACCCTCGGTCATATACCAGTTGGCATTGTCGCCGGTCTTAACGCCAACATAGCTGTCGCAGTCAAAGGTGACCGTCAGCTTGCCGCTGGAGAACTTGTAAGAACCCAGATTGGCGTAATCATCCTCGCAAGCGTAGTTTGCGCCGTTGATATAACCGAACAGATAGTAGTCGGTCACAGGCTCAGCGGAACCACACACGGTGCAGGTGCCGCCGGAATAGCTGTGAATGCAGGAAATACCGCAGGTCTTACACACGCCATTGCTCCAGCTATGGCTGCAGGTCAGACCGCAGGTAGAACAAGCACCATTCACATAGCTATGGCTGCAGCTGATGGCGCAAACCACACACTTGCCACTCTGCCACTTGTGGCCGCAGTTGGTGCCACACTTGGTGCACTTACCATTGCTCCAGCTGTGGCTGCAGGTCAAACCGCAGATAGCGCACTTGGAGCCGCTCCAGCTGTGAGAGCAGGAGGTGCCACAATTGCTGCATTTGCCGTTACTCCAGCTGTGATCGCAGGTAGCGCCACAGGAGCAACTACCGCCAGAGAAGGAGTGTCCGACCACAGTGCCGCAGGCCTTACAGATGCCGTCGGTGTCGTGAGCGCTGTGAGAGCAGGTAGAGGAATCCACTGCGTAGCTCAAGGTCAGCGTATCATTGGCATTGACCGTCAGAGTGAAAGTGACCTTCACACCGCCGGGAACGTACAGCTTATTGACCTCAATACCGGTGTTGGTATTGTACAGCGTAGTGGAGGTGACCTCCCCTACCCAACCACTGGTCATATACCAGCGGTTGTTGTCGCTGGTCTTGACAGCAACATAGCTGTCGCAGTCGAAGGTGGCAGTCAACTTGCCGTTAACGAACTTGTAGGAGCCGAGATTAGCGGCATCCTCTTCGCAAGCGTAGTTTGCACCATTGATGTAGCCGAACAGATAGTAGTCCAGCTCCACATCCTCCACCTGAGTGGAATAGGTGCTCCAGTTTCCGCCGCCGGCCCAGTCGCCGCTGTTCAGGTTCCAGCAGTTAGTACCATCAGTGGGGATGGACAAATCGCCGGTCTGGTTCCACTTGTTGTCCCACACATTGCTGCTGGAGGACGGATTCATTCTGCAGAAAATGACAGAGCTGAATCCAGAGGGAACCGTTGCTTCATAGTAGCCGTCGCCGTCGGCGTCGGACATACTGACCCAGGTATCACCCGAGTCGCCGTAAAAATACGCCGCAAAGCGAGCCCCATCCGTCAGCCATTCACTGTTGGGCTTCAGATAGAGGACGCTGGGCGTTGCGGCGAAGGCCGCAAGGGGTATCATGCTGACGACCATACAGAGCACCAGCAGGATACTGAAGAATTTTGACATTCCTCGTTTCATGTTTTACCTCCTGTATAATTTTTTGATCGTACAGGTAACTAAGGCCGAAGCTGGAGCACCCCAGCCTAAAATCACACTAGTTTAATTATAACAGACAAGCCGAGAAAAGTCCACCATAATAAACAATATTTTCTATCCAATTTTGTCTGAATTCGTGTAGATTCACATTGGACGCAATCGAAACAAAGGCATTGACAACCGGTCAATCATCCGTTAAAATAAGGCAGTAAATGCATCCGTAGCTCAGCTGGATAGAGCAGCCGCCTCCTAAGCGGCAGGTCGGAGGTTCGAATCCTCTCGGATGTGCCACAGAAGAAGGGCGCGTTGCAAAATGCGCTAGGAAAAAAACAAATCGGTCAGCTCCGAAAGGAGTTGGCCGATTTGTCTTTTTGTTGTAGAATTAAACTGCTGATGAATAACCCTAAACAACAAGAAAAGTATACTGTACCATTGGAAAA
>JAZQIN010000129.1:0-13049 GCA_045541155.1 Faecousia sp. | reverse complement strand
TCTAGCACCGCAAAACAAAATACTTTGTCATTGCGAGGAGCGAAGCGACGTGGCAATCCGTTCTCTACATACGCTACTAAATAAGCGGATTGCCACGCCAGCGTGTGCGCTGGCTCGCAATGACATACGTTGTTTATGGTGCGGTGCTTAGTCCGCTAAACAATTATTAATCTCCCAATCATCTTCATATACAATACCATAACCACACAAAAAATGCAACGTATGAATTGCTGATAACCAGCCATACTAAGTCCGAATCCAAAATGAAGGAGGAAATGATTATGAACTGTCATGCCAACAAGTGCATCGAATGCACCGTCAAGTCCTGCGCTTACCACTGCGATACGGAGAATTACTGCTCTCTGGATCGAATTATGGTGGGCACCCACGAAGCTAATCCTACCATGGATCAGTGCACCGATTGCAAGTCCTTCCGGAAAAAGTAACGTCAATCATCGCGGCAGCTCCGGCTGCCGCGAGATTTCTATTCTTGACGGATAACCCCAAAAGCGTTATGATATATTGGCAGAGAGAAGTGTGTAATTTTTTCCTGCTTTTCACATTCTGTTCATACTATGCTGGTACGATATCCTATATCGAATAAAATGGAGGATTACTATGGATACCTTTGATTATGCACAGGAGGAGGCGTTCGGTGCGGAACGGCCTGTAGAGCCTGTCTACACTTCTTATTCCACTGATGGAATGGGAACGTCGGCACCGGTCCAGAATCCGCATCCCAGACCGCAGACTCCGTGGAACTATGGTGCGCCTCAGCAGGGGTATCCGGGTTACGCCCCTCAGCAGCCTTGGGGACCTTTTCCGCCTCAGAGACATACATCGGCTTCGCCTACCAAGCCTCCAAAGAAAAATCGTAAGAATCGCATGAGGGGAGTTTGGGCAGGCCTGATTGTGGTGGCAATGGTGGTTTCCAGCTGCGGAATCACTGCCGCACTGCTCAACAACAAATGGCGCAAGGAATATCAGGCTCTGCGAAAGAATTTTGAGGAGAATTTGAAGGCCCATCTGGAGCAGGTGGAAGCAGCACTGCCCAGTGCGGATGGCAATTCCAGCTCCGGCACGCCTAACACCAGCGTGGAGGGTTTGACCCCCGGGCAGGTTTATGCACGCAATGCGGACAGTGTGGTTGCGATTAACTGCATCGGTAGTTCTGGCTATGGCCAGTTTACTTCCTCAGGTTCCGGCTTCTGCTGGACGGAGGATGGTTATATCATTTCCAATTACCATGTGGTGGATGGGGCCAGCGAAATTGCGGTAGTGACCAATGACGGCGAGGAATATGATGCCGAATATGTGGGCGGCGACGCTTCCAACGATATTGCGCTACTGAAAATCGAGGCAGAAGGCCTACAGGCGGTGACCATTGGTGCATCCTCGGAATTGATCGTGGGCGACCAGGTGGCAGCAGTGGGTAATGCATTGGGAGAGTTGTCCTCCACATTAACTGTCGGATATGTCAGTGCCATCGATCGCATTGTGACCACCGAAGGCAGTCAAATCAATATGATTCAAACGGATGCGGCCATCAATGCCGGTAACTCCGGCGGTCCGCTTTTCAACATGAAGGGTGAGGTTATTGGCATCACCACTGCCAAATACTCCGGTACTGTTGCTTCCGGTGCATCCATTGAGGGAATCGGTTTCGCAATCCCTATGGATGACGTGTTGGGGATGCTGGAGGATCTGCGAGAATACGGTTATGTCACCGGTGGCTATCTGGGCGTTACCGTGTCCAATATGGATGAGGCGGACGTAGAACAGTATGGCCTGCCCATGGGCGTTCTGGTCCACAATGTGACAAAAGGCAGTTGTGCTGCCAAGGGTGGTGTCAAGGCGCAGGATATCTTGGTGGAGTTGGGAGGCCATCCCATCGAGAATCTGAACGATTTGACCCGGGCCTTGCGGCAGTTCAACGGCGGTGACGAAGTGACGGCTGTGGTCTATCGAGCCTCTGCCGGTGGCGAGGTGATTCTGACGCTGACGCTGGATTCAAAGCCGGTGGAGTCTGAGCAGTCTGACAAACCCTCTGATACGACGACGATACCGGAGAACGGCAGTGCGGATCAGTGGTTTGACCACTTCTTCGGAGATTGATTGCATTCACGGAGCCGTTATGCGGCTCCGTGTCTTTTTGTAACAAAAAGTTTCCAAATTATCCTTTGATGAGGACTTGTATTTCTGTGGTGGTGGTTGTATAATCTATTACAGTGATTATAGTGGGAGGAATTGGTCCCTATGAGTAAAAGAAGGCAATGGCGAAAAGGAGAAAAGCTGCGAATCGCGCTGATTGTAATTTGCATTATATTGTCACTGCTTCTGGCTGCGGTAGCGGCTATTGCAGTCTTTGTCCACAACAAGCTCAATTTGATGAACTATACTTCGGAATATACCACCAAATCTCCGCTGGAGGCCTCCAACATCTATGCCAGCGATTTGGTGACGCTCGGGAGCGATGATACAACGCCTACTGCGGATGTGGATTTGCCGCCCATCGATGTCGATCCGGTGGTGCAGGGCGATAATGTTGTGAATATCATGCTAATCGGTCAGGACCGCCGCCTGGGACAGGGCACTCAACGGTCTGACTCCATGATTCTGGTTACCTTCAACAAAAGTACGAAAAAAATTACCCTGACCTCCTTCATGCGTGATCAGTACGTGCGAATTCCCGGCTATGGAAACGATAAGCTCTGCCACGCCTACGCTTACGGCGGTATGCGACTGCTGAATCAGACGCTTTACGACCATTTTGGTGTGGAGATTGATGGAAACATCGAGGTGGATTTCTCCGGATTTGAGACCATCATTGACAAGCTGGGCGGTGTAAAGCTGGATTTGACTAAAAAGGAAGCGAAGCACCTGAACAAGCTGGAGGGCTGGGGTCTGGAACCTGGTGTGAATGTGCTGACCGGCGAGCAGGCGCTGCTTTACTCCCGGATTCGTTCCATCGACAATGACTACAGTCGCACAGAGCGGCAGCGGAAGGTACTGCTGTCCCTGATTGACGAGTATAAGGGCGAGGACCTTGGTACTACCATTTCTATGGCGGAGGATTTCCTGCCTCTGGTTACGACGGATATCCCTCAGAATCAGGTTATGAGCTATGTGGTGGACCTGTACGGCCTAATGGCGAACGCAGAGGTGGAAACCATGCGGATTCCTGTGGATGGGACCTTTAAGGGCGGATACGTCCGGGTGTCCAACACCCATAAGATGTGGTGTCAGTACGACATCGATTTTGGAGCGAATCGAAAGGTTTTGCAGGAGATTTTTGCAGAATGATTAAAAAGGCTTGAGGTTTGCCTCAAGCCTTTTTGATTGCAAAATCTGATTGTTGTGGTATAATAAGCACATATACACCAAGGAGGAGAGCGTATGCTGGATTTTGTGCGAATTGCCTGTGTGGTGCCCCCGGTGAAGGTGGGGGATGTCATGAAAAACGCTGCCGATATCTGCGCCTACATGGAAAAGGCGGATTTGCAAAAAGTGGACATTGTGCTATTTCCGGAGCTGGCGCTGACCGGTTACACCTGTGGGGACCTGTTCCTTCAGGATGCGTTGCACAATGCGGTCAAGGAGGGGCTGACTCAGATTCTGGAATGCTCCAAAAGTTTTCCGGAATTGACGGCGGTCGTTGGTATGCCGCTGCGGTGGGGCTCGAAGCTGTATAATTGTGCGGCGGTCATTGCGGATGGTGAGATTTGCGGCATCGTGCCCAAAACCCATATTCCCGGCAACGAAAGACGGTGGTTTTCCTCCGGTGAGTCGCTGGAGCGATTCTATGACGCTGAGGATTTGGGGCTGGATGTGGAAACGGATATGGTATGGTATAATGCCATAAAGGCCAGACAGTTGTTTTATCGGGGAGGTGCATTGTTTGGCATTGAAATCTGCCATGATTTGATGGTGCCGTCCCCCTGTTCTTCTGCGCTGGCGATGGATGGCGCTGAAATTATCCTGAACCTGTCTGCCTCTCACGAGATGGTGGGTAAACGAGCATACCGCCGTGAGCTGGTAAAGCATCAGTCCGCTGCTTGTAGCTGCGTTTATGCCTACTGCTCCGCTGGTGGAACGGAGTCTACCTCCGATATGGTATTCTCTGGACACAGTCTAATCGCCGAAAATGGCAGCATCTTGGCTGAAAACCAGCAACCATTTGTCGTGGATGATATGCTGATCCAGGATTGCGATTTGGGTAGAGTTCGCAGCGACCGGATGAAGATGGGTGATGTTGATTTTTGGACAAGTGCCACCGATGACGGATGCCGCAGCTTTATCCGTACGCCCCTCCGCTCTGATGGTAGTTTGTATCCGTTGCGGAAGATGCCCTTTGTGCCGTCGGAAAAACCCCAACGGGATGAGCGGTGCATGGAGATTTTTCGGATTCAAGTGGCGGGGTTGAAGCAGCGACTGGCGACCATTAACACCAATGCGGTCATTGGTATCTCCGGCGGATTGGATTCTACCCTTGCGCTGCTGGTGGCGGTGGAGGCGATGCGTCAGCTGGGACGGCCTGTGACGGATGTCTATGGTGTGACCATGCCCTGCTTTGGAACCTCCGATCGAACCCATAATAATTCGTGGGAGTTGATGAGAAAGCTGGGAATCTCCAGCAAAGAGATTCCCATCCAGGATGCGGTGACCCTTCATTTTTCGGATATCGGTCACGATTGCAATGTCCACAATGCCACTTATGAGAATGCCCAGGCCCGGGAACGGACGCAAATTCTGATGGATTATGCCAGCGTGGTGGGGGGTATTGTAGTCGGTACCGGAGATTTGAGTGAGCTGGCGTTGGGCTGGTGCACCTACAACGGTGACCACATGAGTATGTATGGGGTCAACGGGTCCATTCCCAAGACGCTGATTCGATGGATTATCGAGGCGATCGCAAAGCAGCCTGACTTCACCGCAGTGAAGGATGTTCTGATGGACATTCTCGATACGCCCATCAGTCCGGAACTCCTGCCTCCAGATGCGGAGGGGAAAATCGCTCAAAAAACAGAGGATTTGGTAGGCCCCTATGCCCTCCACGATTTTTTCCTCTACTATGCTTTGCGGTACGGTTTTGCCCCCATTAAAATCTACACCCTTGCCTGTCGGGCCTTCGAAGGAGATTTTGACGGTGAGACCATTAAAAAATGGCTGAAAAACTTTTACCGTCGGTTCTTTACTCAGCAATTTAAGCGAAATTGTCAGCCGGATGGCGTAAAGGTCGGTTCGGTGGGGCTTGGCCCCCGGGGAGACTGGCATATGCCTTCGGATGCATCGGCTCGAATTTGGTTAGCGGAAGCGGAATCCCTTTAATACGAAAAGCATCCCTGTAGGAAATCTCCTATAGGGATGCTTTTATATCATTTTGCCGCATTGACAATGAGTTCTACACATTTGTCGATGCCGAGAACGCCGCTGTCCAGACACAAATCGTAATTCTGAGCCATGCCCCATGTGCGTCCGGTATAGTGCTGGTAGTTGATTCTACGGCGCTTATCCTTCTCGTTGAGACGAGCTTCGGGGCTCTTTTCCGATTCACCGTAGAGCCGTACGATGCGATCCGCTCGCTGGTCGATGGGTGCATGGATAAAAATATCCAGTACATCCTTACGGTCCTTGAGGATATAATCGGCGTTTCGTCCGACAATTACGCACGGACCCTGATCCGCCAGCTGTTGGATGACACTGCACTGAATGCTCCAAAGGAAATCCGCTGTGGACATCCCGTTCATGGCACCGGGGACCGCCTGATGGGAAAAGGCATAGGCAAAACGGCTGCGGGATGGAGAATGCTCTCCATGCTCCTCGACAAAGTTCGGTGCGAAGCCCGTTTCCAGTGCGATTTGTTCTACAAGCTCCTTGTCGTAAAAGGGGATTCCAAGAACCTCCGCAACTTTGCGTCCGATAGAGCGTCCGCCGCTGCCAAATTCACGACTGATGGTGATGATTTTTGATGCCATATGAATGCCTCCTTTGCGAATATGATTTCTCCTACCTTTATTATACTGATTTCTTTTGGAAAAGTCAATTTCAACAGAGAGGGATTTTTTGTACGTCAACGTCTGCGTAGTTCCCAAAAGGCAACCGCACTGGCTGCTGCTACATTCAGGGAATCGACACCATGGTACATAGGGATTTTAACGGTATAGTCGCACTGGGCGATTGTACCATCGGTAAGGCCATCTCCTTCACTGCCCAGTATGATTGCAAGACGAGACTCTGCCTGCAGGAGAGGATCGGCGATGGAGACGGAGTCATCGTTGAGGGCCATAGCAGCGGTCTTGAAGCCCATGTTGCGCAAATGTGACATGCCTGGTTCGGGCCAATCGGTGATGCTTTCACCGATAAACGTCCACGGAATCTGGAATACGGTGCCCATGCTGACGCGAGCACTGCGCCGGTATAAGGGATCGCTACATCCGGGAGTCAAAAGCACGGCATCCATGCCCAGTGCGGCGGCAGATCGGAAAATGGCACCAACGTTGGTGGGATTTTGAACGTTTTCAAGTACCGCAATCCGTTGGGCGGAGGACAGAATATCCTCAACACGGGGGAGGGGTGGACGACGCATGGCGCAAAGTACACCACGGGTCAGATGGTAGCCTGTTAGTTGGGCCAGAATTTCTCGGTCGGCAGTGAAAATGGGAATATCTCCACACCGATGAATCACATCAGCTGCGGAACCGTCGATATCCTTGCGTTCCATCAGGAGAGAAACCGGGGTACAGCCACCATCCAGCGCACGGTGGATTACTTTTGGGCTTTCTGCAATAAACATCCCTTTGGCCGGTTCGAAACGATTCAAAAGCTGTGCCTCAGTTAATCGGGCGTAGACATCCAGCTCCGGGGCCGAAAAATCAGTGATTTCAATGATATTTGACATGGCTTAACCTCTGGGGAGTTCCACCATGGTTGCCGGGTGGCCCATAGCAGGGATGATTTTGTCCAGCAAATCAGCAGTACGAAGTCGCAGGCTGGAGGTGTTGACGCAGGGATGGCAGCCGATATATGGGCCGTCAAGCAAGTCCTGATCTATCAGCAGCCTGACACGGCACTGCTGGTCGTTCATCAGTCCGAGGACGCTGAGGGAGCCGGGGGTGATGTCCAGGAATTCTTCCATGTATTCGGCACCGGCAAAGGAAAGGCGAGAAACGCCCAGCTGCTTCGACAGAATGCTGGTCTTGAAGGGTTTGTCGCCGGGCAGCAGAAGCAGATAGAACTCTGTGCATTGACGGTTGCACAAGAGCAGATTCTTACAGATGGTGGCTTCAAGCGCCTCGTCAATGGCGGCGCAGGCCTCCATGGTCATGGCGGCTTCGTGGTCGATGCGCTGATAGGGAATGTCTAACGAATCCAGAAAATCGTAGACTCTAACTTCTTTGGCAAGGCGATTGGATAAATCGGACGGACGGCCGGTGTTCAATTCCATGGGCGAATCCTTCTTTCTAATTTTTCTTCATTATATACCGATGTTGGCGTGGTGTCTACATTAAATGTGAAAAGGACGCAAAAAGAAATCCGCCTCCGGTTCACCGGAGGCGGATGAAGGAAAATTATCCTGCGATGTAGTCGAAGTAGCGCTCGGCGTAGTAGCCGTAGACGGCGGTTTTTGCTGCCAGGTCAGCTCCGTCGGCGCTGGTGTTAGCGGCCAGTTCCTCACAGTAGTAACCCAGACTGTAGGCGATGACACCGGTGGTGTAAGTAGTTCCACCAGAGGTGTAGACACCGGCAACATAAATCGTCTCGTCCATTTTCTTGGCGGGGATGTTGCTAACCGCGCCATGATAACGAGTGCCTTCATTGGTCATGATGATAGTGCCTTCGGCGTTGGAACGGGTCAGCTGGCTGACACTGTTGTAGGTGTCAGTGGTCCAGTAGTACAGCGTCATGTTGTTGTCTACCGTCAGACCATTGACAAAGTAGTAGTTGATGGAGAACGCACCCTCAAAGGAAATACTGGGATACATTCTGGTGAATGCCGTGGTGTTTCTGGTGAAGGCCGCGCCCTTAATGCCCGTGACGGAAACCACAGGATCCATCATGGAGGCGTTATAACTGCTGACCAGTGCCTGCTGTTCGGCGGTCAGGCTGGCGTTCATCAAATCGTAGGACTTGTAGTTGAAATACTGCTGTGCGGCTGCGCCGTAGTTCAGCATGGATACGCACAGAGAACGGATGTAGGAGTTGTTGGAGGTGTTTCCAATCAGCGTCAGGGCGTAAGCCTTGGGGCTGGTGGAGAACATCCGGCTGTAGACATAGCTGCCGTCATCCATGCGAGCGTAAATCTTGAAGTACAGCGTATCGCCCAAATTCTTGGCGGCAATACCGTTGGTGTGGACCACATACTTGTCGCCGGAAACGATGGCACCGGGGACAACAGAGGAGGCGGTATCAATGGTGCCGTTGGGCTGTGCGGAAGTATAGACCAGCAGGCCCATGTCGTCCAGCGTTACACTGCCCAAATCGGTGGCGGTGTAGTAGACGTTCAGCTGAATGGCACCCTCGAACGCAACGGTGGGGTAGTTGGGAGTCAGTGTGGGCAAGGTCAAGGTTTTGCCGCAGACGGAGCAGGTGTTGTTGACGTAGGTGTGATTGACGGCTGTGCCACAGCTGGTACAGTTGCCACTGGTGTTGTGACTGGGGTGGGTACAGGCAGCGGTGGTGTAGCTCAGGGTCAGGCTGCCGTCGCTGTTGGACGTCAGGGTGAAGGTGACCTGTACATTGCCAGGAACGTACATCTTGTCGGAGCTGGAGCCGGTGATGGAGGTGTTATACAGCTTGACGGAGTTAACTTCGCCCTGCCAGCCGTTAGTCATGTACCAGTTAACATTGTCACTGGTCTTGACACCGACATAGCTGGCTTGTGTGAAGGTGGCGGTGAGTTTGCCATTGACAAAATGATAGATACCGATGTTCTCGTAGTCGCCTTCACAGCCGTAGTCTGCGCCGTTGATGTAGCCGAACAGGTAGTAATCCTTGCTGGCCTGACCCAGACCGCAAATGGTACACACGTTATTGGAGTAGCTATGGCTACAGGTAGTGTTGCAGGCGGTACAGATGCCGTTGCTCCATACATGGTCGCCCAGGGTGGCACCGGTGTAGCGGTAAACGGTGCGAGTCTCTACCTTGCGGCTGTTGGCCACGGCAGTATAGACGGTGTCACTCCATGCGGACCAGGCACCCCACTGCTGTCCGTCGGGAACTGCGTTGTAGGTGGTGTACTCCTGACCGTAGACTTCAGTGACGAACCACCAGTTGGAGTTGCTACAGGTGGAATGGGAGGTCTTATAGCTCATGTCGGAGGTGTCGCAGGTGTAGTTGTCCGGCGAAGTGGTGCTGTAGTAGGCATGGAAGGTGGTGTAGCTGCCGGACTTGGATGCGACGGAATAGTAAGAATCCGCATAGCACCAGTGATAGTATAGGTAGCCGGTGACCTTGTCAGAATTGATGACGGTCTTGGTAGTGGTGGTTTCGGATGCGGTGACCTTGGAACTCTTTTTGTTATACTGGGAATACAGGCTGCTGCTGGTGCTAAAGCCGGAGGGCCAGCTGTTGACGTACAGAATCGTGTTTGTTGCGTTCTGCTGCCAAGTGGTGGAGGTGCAGTTGGCATAACGATACTGGGTCTTGGTCTGAATCTGGCTGGAAGGCACGCCTGCGGGCTTGGTCTCGCTCCAGTTGGCCAGCTGGTCGGCGGAGATATCATACTTGTTTCCGCACTTGGTACAGGTATAGTGGAACAGCTCGTAGCTCGTGCAGGTGGCCTTGTCGGAGGTAGCGGTATAACTATGTCCAGTGGCAGGGATCTCGGTCTGGGCGGTCAGAACCACGTTACACTTAGAACAGTGGGTGCCAGCGGTCTTACCGGGGGTGGTACAGGTGGCAGCAACTGCCGCGTCGGTGACGATGGTGTGGTCACAGACCATCTGCGCAGGAGGCGTGATGGCTGCGCCACCAATGGTGAAGGGAGCAGTCCACAGGACGACATTCTGCGTCTTGCTGGCCAGAGTGCCGCCGGAGACGTAGTAGTTCTTTACATCAGCGGAAATCTCGTAGGTATAGTAGCCGGAGGACAGCTGACTGAATACCATGGAATTGCAGACGGCGCTGGACTTCAGCCGGTAGTTCTTGGTGCTGACAGTATCGCTACTGGTCAGGACGGGGGAGGCTTGTGTGTCCTCTCCGGTGTAGACCTTGGCGTAGGTGGTGTTGATGCTGTTGTACTTAGAGACCAGATTGCCGCTGAGAGAATAGGAGGCACCGGTGCTCAGATTGTCGGCCATGACAGGGTCGATGACCGCAACGTCGTTATACAACATTTCCGTAATGGTAACGTTGTTGGCAGGAATGTAACCATAGGAAGAACCCTTGATTACCTGATACCAGTATTCGTTGGCAGTATTCTTATATAGGCCGGTAATCTCTACGGCAGTGCCGGAGGAGACGGTGCCCATGGAAGTATAGCTGGTGCTGGGATACTGGCGCATGGTGACAGAGGAAGTGGTCTTGCCCATGGAATGGGCAGGATACTGGGTGCAGCTGGACAGATAGCTGGAATCACTGTTGAACACGGAGAAATCCGCATAGCACAGGTTGCAGTCAACGTCACCGGAAATGCCGCTGATGGAGCCTTCCCAGGAATACTGCCACAGCCAGGTGCCGCCGTCATGGGTGGCGGTGCCGTTGGAGCTGAAGCCGTCAATCTGTGCAATCCACACGGGGATGGAGGACAGATAGCTGTTTTGGAAGGAGGTGGTGAACCAGCTGGTGAAGCCGTAGAAGCCGGGCTGATAGCCGGCATCAGCGATGGTGTCGCAGAAGGAGGTCACGAGGGATTCCTTGGTGCTGTTGGCCAGGGCGGCCTGAGAACTGTCCTCCATGTCGAACCAAACACCCAGCTGCGGCTCATAACCGTAGTTCTTCAAGGTGTTGATAACAAATTCCGCTTCGTCCACTGCACCAGCGCCGGTCAAAGCGTAGGAGTAGTGGTAGACACCGTAGGGAATGTTGTATTTTTCGCAGCCGGCGGCGTACTCCAGAAACCGGTTGTCCAGAGTTGTGGAGTAGCCGATACGCAGGATGGCAAAATCCACGTCGTACTGGACCTTAGACCAGTCGATGGAGCTCTGCCATGTGGAGACATCGATACCGAAAGCTAAATCGTCGTTGGGGTTGGTCCAGTCAGTGATGACGCATTCCTGCGTTTCCAGCACCACGGACTGAGTGGAGGTGGCCAGCGCATCGCTGTCGTTGATGTAGTAGCTGAGGGCTTCAACGGTGATGACGTATGTGTAGACACCGGGATCCATACTACCAAAGGCCAGATTGGAGTCCAGCGTGCTGCCGTCCAGAGAGTAGGTCTTTCCGTTGACTTCGTCGGTAGCAATCAGGCTGGGGCCTCTGGTGATGTTGGTGTTGGGATGCATACTTGCAGTGATGGTACCCAAATCATTCAAAGAGGCGGTGATGTCGCCTTCAATGCCGAAGGAGTTGCCGTACGCAAGAGAGGCTGGGGACTGAACGTTGTCGATGGAAATGTCACCGGTCAGGTGGCTGACCATGGTGGTGGCGGTGGCATCGACGTACAGGGTCATGTCATAGAACAGAACCTCGTACCAGTAGGTGCCGGAGGTGTTCTTATGCAGAGCCTTGACGGAGAGCATGGTGTTTGCCGGCAAAGTGTACTTTGCGGAGGCGGAGGTGGTAGGTGCGTCTCTCAGTGCGGTGGCTTGGGTGGTTTTGACACTGAGGTTGGCGGCATAGGTGGTGGCGATGTAGGAACTGGCGGTAGCGGCATCAGCCTCGGTTGCCGGAGCCAGATACACCAGAGACATCAGCATGACCAATGCCAGAACCATAGACAGGCTTCTCTTGAACTGCTTCATGTCGTACATTGTATTGCGAGATTCGCAATACTCTCCCTTCTGATAAATTTTCCGCTCAGGCCTGGGATTGTATATGTTCAATAAAACCCACGGGACATTGCGGACCTTTTCTATGCTATTTTATCAGTTTTGTGCCCGGTTGTCAATGCGAAATTGGTAATTACGAGGAAATGGTGTAAAAAGTTTACTGGGCCGGCGGAGGGTAAAAAAAGGGGCGTGCCACAGCACGCCCCACAAGGTATATTAAATCACTTTTTTTCGGAATCCAAGAACTTGTAGACCAGAGCGGCCAGAATGCCACCCACCAGAGGTCCGACAATAAATACCCAGACGCACTTCAGCGCTTCGCCGCCGACCAGCAGGGCAGGACCAAAGCTCCGGGCAGGATTGACGGAGGTGCCGGTCAGGGCAATGCCCAGAATGTGGACCAGCGTCAGGGACAGACCGATGACAATACCGGCGACGGCACCGTTCTCAGTCTTAGAGGTGACACCCAAAATGGCAATCACGAACACGAAGGTCAGGATGACCTCGATAATCAGAGATTTCAGGATGTTGTCCTCGAACAGACCGTTGGTGCCAAGGCCACTTTCCTTGCCGAACAACAGCATCAGCACAGCAGCGCCCACCAGCGCACCGACGAACTGGGCAATGACGTAGCCGATGAAGTCCTTGACGGACATCTTCTTGCTGACCAGCATGGCGATGGAGACAGCAGGGTTGATGTGGCAGCCGGAAATGTTGCCGATGGAGTAGGCCATGGCGACGATGACCAGACCAAAGGCCAGTGCGGTGGTCAGGTAGCCAGAACCGACGCAGCCGGTAATGACAGCTGCACCGCAGGCAAACAGCACCAGCACGAAAGTGCCGATAAATTCGGCGATGTACTTTTTGATAGCGTTCATTTTGTTACCTCCATTTATTTTTTGGATACATTACCAGTATATCACTTGTGTATCATAAAATCAAGTGTAAACTGTATAAACCGGTTTACGCAATGGAAAAGTCCTAAATTATTGTTTAGCGCACTAAGCACTGCACCGTATACAACGCTTGTCATTGCGAGGCCCGAAGGGCCGTGGCAATCCGTACTCCTCGTAATATGTAGAGAAAACGGATTCCCACGGTCGCTACGCTCCCTCGGAATGA
>JAZQIN010000128.1:0-1508 GCA_045541155.1 Faecousia sp. | reverse complement strand
CCGCACCCAAAGCCTCCCTCTGACGAGGGAGGTGGGCCGCCGAATGGCGGCTCGGAGGGAGAGAAAACGTTGTTTTTTCTCTCCCCCAGTCAAAAATCAGAGATTTTTGCCAGCCCCCTCATCAGAGGGGGCCAAGGGACGGTGCGTATCTGTTACACCGCTAAACGATGATTTACGTCCTCAATGAAGGAGGTAACGCTATGAAACGTATTTTTTTAATTGTTCTGGACTCCTTTGGCATTGGAGCCATGCCGGATTCGGAAAGCTTCGGGGATGTGGGGGTCAACACCCTGCGCTCCTGCACCCAGTCTGAGTACCTGAACATCCCCAATCTGATTGCCGCGGGCCTTGGCAATATCGAGGGTGTGGACTGTCTGCCCAAAACCGATGCCCCCACCGGTGCCTACGCCCGTCTGACTGAAACCTCCATGGGCAAGGACACCACCATCGGCCACTGGGAGATTGCCGGTGTGGTTTCCGACCACCCCCTGCCCACCTATCCCAACGGATTCCCCGAGGAGGTGCTGGAGCCCTTCCGTGCCGCCACAGGCCGTGGCATTCTTGCCAACGCTCCCTGGTCCGGCACCGAGGTCATCAACGTATTCGGTGACCAGCACGTTGCCACCGGCGACCTGATTGTCTACACCTCCGCCGACTCCGTGTTCCAGATCGCCGCCCATGAGGACGTGGTCCCGCTGGAGCAGCTTT
Organism: Faecousia sp.; assembly: GCA_045541155.1. Classification (GTDB taxonomy): domain Bacteria; phylum Bacillota; class Clostridia; order Oscillospirales; family Oscillospiraceae; genus Faecousia. The sequence continues at coordinate 800 of JAZQIN010000128.1, read as the reverse complement.
ATGAATACTGCCGGATTGCCCGGAAGATTTTGCAGGGCAAGCATGGTGCCGGACGGGTCATCGCCCGTCCCTTTGTGGGCACCTCCGGCGCTTACAAGCGGACCTCCAACCGTCACGACTACTCTCTGGAGCCGCCGGCCACCACCCTGCTGGATGCCCTGAAGGCCAGCGGCAAGGCATCCATTGCCGTGGGCAAGATTTACGACATCTTCGCCGGCATCGGCACCACCGAGCACGTCTACAACAAGAGCAACGCTGACGGCCTAGATCACACCATGGACTACGCAAAGCAGGACTTTGAGGGGCTGTGCTTCGTGAATCTGGTGGATTTTGATATGCTGTTCGGTCACCGCCGTGACATCGACGGCTACGCCAAGGCTCTGACCGAGTTCGACGCATGGCTGCCGGAGTTTTTGGCGCAGTTGGGCGACGAGGATCTGGTGATGATTACCGCCGACCACGGCTGCGACCCCGGCTACACCGCCACCACGGATCATACCCGTGAGTATGTGCCGCTACTGGTGCTGGGTAAGCAGGTGCGCCCTGTGGACATGGGCACCCGGCAGAGCTTTGCGGACATCGCCGCCACCGTAGCGGAGCTGCTGGATGTCCAACTGGACACCCCCGGCCAGAGCTTTGCCAACCAGATTATAGAACATTAAATTATTGGGGACCTCTAAAAACTACCATAAAACCTTTACAATTCTGCAAAGTGGCATTTTTCAGAATTACCCCTTGTTGATTTCGGCTCAAATGCCCCATTTCAGGGCATTCAGGCCGTGATTGACACAGACCTGTGG
>JAZQIN010000127.1:0-1922 GCA_045541155.1 Faecousia sp. | reverse complement strand
CCATCCCTTGGCCCCCTCTGACGAGGGGGCTGGCGAAAATCTTTGATTTTCGACTGGGGGAGAGATAATTGCGACATTTTTCTCTCCCTCCGAGCCGCCGTTCGGCGGCCCACCTCCCTCATCAGAGGGAGGCTTTGGGTGCGACACTTAGTGCGCTAAACAATCATTTACAGTTCCTTGACACGCTCAAGGGCCTGCTTACGCAGGCCCTAGGGTTTATTTGCATTTACGCTTGAGGAACAGAGCGGTGATACCAGCTTGAAGGGGCACCGTCAGCACCACGCCAATGGTGCCGCACAGGCCGCACAGAATTTCCACCACGATGGAATCACTGCCCATAGTTTGGGGATAAGACCACTGATAGGCATAGGCCCCCAGCAGCAGCCCGGTAGCCGAGCCGGTATAGGCCAGAATCAGGGTATTGGACATGGTGCCCATCATATCCCGTCCCACACGCATACCGGACTCAAACAATTCCCCGGTCTTCAGCTTTGGAGCCTGCTCATGGACCTCGTTCATGGCCGCAACCACGGACACACTCACGTCCATCACCGCACCCAGCGAGGAAATCAGCACACCGGCGTAGAGGACGTTTTTCAGATCCAGACCGATGTGGTTGGAGATGAACAGCATCGATTCCACCTCGCCCATGTTGTAGCCGGAGAGCTTCGCCCCGGAGCCTGCCAGCATAGCCAGCAAGCCGGAGATTCCCACGCCCACGGTGGTACCCACAATGGCGCAAAGGGTCTTTCCGGACCAGCCATTGAGGATATACAGCGAGGCGATTAAGATTACCACTGCCGTGGCAATTGCCGCAAAGATGCCGTTGAGCCCCAGATACAGCAGAGGGATGTACATAAACAGGATGCACACAAAGGTCAGTACCAGCGTGTACAAGGTTGCCGCACCTTTTTTTCCGCCGACGAAAATCAGAATCAGGGCGAACAGGGCCAGCAGTAGATAAATTACCGAGGTTCGGTCGTAGTTGTACACCCGACCGCCCAGTGCGCCCTCCGTCCCGGGGTTAATCAATGCCAGAATCTTGGCACCGGGGGCACAACGGACGTGCCCCTGATGCTCATAGATATTCTCCAGCACACAGCTTTGTCCCTTATACTGACCGCTGGTGACGGTCGCCTGGACCCGCTGAAGGCCGTAGGCATCGGACTGTTCCTCCAGAACGGCGGTGACGGTGGCATGGACGTAGACGGAATCCGTTGCCGGACCGATTTGCTGTCGTTTGACCAGTGTACCGCCAAGGATGACGGCAATCATCAACGCCAGTGGAAGAATCAGCCGCAGAAACCGGGTGCGCCATGGTTTGTTGGTCATTACGCCTGACCTCCGAAGTATGCCTTGGCGTAGTAGCCGTAGACAGCGGTGGCAGCACCGAAGTCAACGCCCAAGCCGGCCTGCTCGACGCAGTAAGCGCCCAAGCTGTAGGAAATGACGGGGCTGTAGTAGGTGGTCTCACCGACGGTGTAGGTACCGGCGACGTAGACCGTCTCGTCAATCTGCTTGGCGGCGATGCCGGAGACGGTACCTCTCCACTCGTTGCCGCTGGCGGTCATTTCGATGACGCCGGTGGCATTCTCAGCGGTGAGGACATCCGCGCTGGCATAGGTGGCAGCGTCCCAGTAGTAGAAGGTGGGAGCTGCATCGGGGGTATACTTGGTGGTGAAGTAGTAGTTGATGGCGAAGGCACCCTCGAAGGAGATGGAGGGATAGACGCTGGTATAGCCGCCGTTGTGGACGAAGGCGCCGACCTTGTTGCTGTCAGCCTTGACCACGGCATCGACCATGGAAGCGTCGTAAGCCTGCACCAGAGCCTGCTGCTCAGCAGTCAGGGAGGCGTTCATCAGGGCATCGGTCTTGTAGTTGAACTGGACCTGAGCGGCAGCGCCGTAGTTCAGCATAGCGAC
>JAZQIN010000126.1:0-2736 GCA_045541155.1 Faecousia sp. | reverse complement strand
AGGTAGGTGCTTTGTCCGGACGTCTGGTCAGCATTTTCGGTACTGATTTCCTGTGCGCTCGCTACGGGTACGAACGACAGAACCATTGCCAGGCACAAAAGCATTGACAAAATTCGTTTGCACATAACAAACCCCTCCTTATATTTTCCGACCAGTGGCCGGTAGCCGCCACTGGAAACAGTGGCAAAACTCTTACTTGTATATATTACCGCATTTTGTTGTAAAGCGCAAGTGTTATTTGAAAATATTTCTAAAAATTTGCTTGAATGAGGATGAAAGTCTTGCGTCTGCGTTTCGCATTTGCTATACTGAGTAAAAAATCAGGAGTATATCATGCTGAAATATCCCTGCCTTGTCCTCGACCACGACGATACCGTCGTCCAAAGCGAAAAAACACTGGGCTTTCCCTTTTTTAAAGAAATACTCCACCGCTTTCGCCCCGGTGTAGAATTCACCTACGAAGAATATGTGCGTGGCTGTCATGAGATGGTGTTCTCGGAAATGTGCCGAACAAATTGGCAGTTCACCGACGAGGAGCTAATGGAGGAATATCTCGGGTGGAAGGAATATGTCCGCACCCATATCCCTGACCCTTTCCCCGGCATCGGCGATATCATCCGCCGACAAAAGGAGGCCGGTGGACTGATTTGCGTTGTCTCCCTTTCCGGTGAGGAAAACATCGCCCGGGACTATGACGTGCATTTCGGATTCCAGCCGGATTCCATTTATGGATGGAACCTGCCGGAGCATCAGCGCAAACCCAACCCCTATCCCCTGCTGGATATCATGGACCGGTTTCATCTGGAGCCTCAGAATCTGCTGGTTGTGGATGATATGAAGTTAGCTTGGAAAATGGCCCATCCGCTCAACGTCCCTATCGCCTTCGCCGCTTGGGGTAAAGTTGAATTTCCGGACCTGTCGATGGAAATGCGTAATCTTTGCGATTACTCCTTCGATTCGACCAATTCTTTGGAAAAATTTCTGTTTGATTGACTTGACATCTGTGGTATAATGACTATTGAAATAGGAGGTGAGCAGTCTGGAAAAACAAGCAGTTAAAGTTGTGGCTCGCAACCGGGAAGCCTACCACGAATACTTCGTCGAAGAAGAAATGGAGGCCGGTATCGAGTTGGTGGGCACCGAGGTCAAATCCATTCGTCAGGGAACGCTAAACCTGAAGGATGCCTGGTGTGGTATTAAGGACGGACAGCTTCTGCTAAACCAGATGCACATCTCCCCTTATGACCACGGCAACCGGTTCAATGTGGATTCCCGCCGCCCTCGCCGCCTTCTGATGCATAAGCGTGAAATCATGCGGCTCTACGGCAAGGTCAAGCAGGATGGTTACGCCCTGATTCCCCTGTCCGTGTATTTAAAAGGAAGCAGGGTCAAGATTAAGGTTGGCCTATGTAAGGGCAAAAAACTTTACGACAAAAGACAGGCTGCGGCTGAACGTGATGCTAAACGTCAAATTGACCGTGCCATGAAGGAGAGATATTGATATGAATCCCACTTTTAAAATTACCATGGAAAATGGCACTATTATTGAGGGTGAACTGTACCCCGATAAGGCACCCCAGAGCGTTTATAATTTCATTGATTTGGCAAATCACAATTATTATGATGGGTTGATTTTTCACCGTGTCATCCCGGGCTTTATGATTCAGGGCGGCTGTCCGGAGGGTACCGGCATGGGTGGCCCGGGCTACTGCATCAAAGGCGAGTTTTTCTTCAACGGTGTAAAGAATGACTTAAAGCATAAACGGGGCGTACTGAGCATGGCGCGTTCCTCCTCCCCTAACTCCGCGGGAAGCCAGTTCTTTATCATGCATGAAGATGCCAAGCATCTGGACGGTCAATATGCCGCCTTCGGCAAGGTGACCTCCGGACTGGAGGTGGTGGATGCCATCGCCGGTGTCAAAACCGACCGCAGTGACCGCCCCCTGACCGAGCAAAAAATTGCCTCCATTACCGTAGACTGCAAGGGAGAAAGCTATCCGGAACCCAAAAAACTTCCCGATCCCTACGGACGATTCTAATATTTAATAATGAGTACGGGATATGAGCATCTCATATCTCGTAGCTCATATCTAATAATCTCCAATCCGGGGCCGTACTGGTTTCGACGGGGGTAGTGAGGCTGGAATAGCGGGCCGTGGCACCTGACCACGATAAAACGGGTAACTTTTAAATTTAACTGACAACAATACTGTTGCTCTGGCTGCCTAATTAGGCGCCCATCCGCCCCGGAAGGTCCACGAGCCGGGCTCGGGTGTGATCTAAGTGGAGACCGTGCGTGCGCAAAGCTTTGAGCGCACCATGAATCATGAAGCTACCAAGCTCCGTAGGGTGTTCGTTCCCGCCGGAGCAAGGGAATGTAAATAACGAACTGCGCCCGGAGAAGTTCTTTCCAAGTTGCTTTCGGACAGGGGTTCGATTCCCCTCGGCTCCACCACAAGAGAGCCAGACGAACTCGCCAACTGCGATCTATATGATCGGCAGTATGTTCGTCTTGGTGTGACCGTTGAATTTAGCGGACAAATAACAAAAGAGGCTATCGCATTGGGGAAAACCCAAGCGGTAGCCTCTTTTTGTTCACCATAGTCATAACGAAATGCGTTATTTTCTAACAAAACCCTGCAAATGCAGAATTTTACTGTTAGAATATGCATGAAAAGGAGCATGGCTATGATTAGGATTTACTTATCCAGGAAGCTTGGCGAGCTTCAAGTCGGA
>JAZQIN010000125.1:0-3133 GCA_045541155.1 Faecousia sp. | reverse complement strand
GCGAATGTAAATTCTAGTGATTGCCAGTGGCAATCACACAATAACAAATGCGACCGTGGGAATCCGTTTTCTCTACGGATTGCGAGGAGTACGGATTGCCACGGCCCTTCGGGCCTCGCAATGACATACGTTGACTGGAGTACGGCGTTTCGTGCGCTAAACGATAATTTATGACTGTATCGATTCGGGTGTTTTGTACATCCTAGAATAACAAACAGGAGGGTCTTCAATGAAAAAAACCTATACCCGCACTGCGGAAGAAGTCCTTCAGGACCTCAACGTAGGGCCGGAGGGTCTGTCCACGGCCGAGGCGCAGGCGCGTCTTGCCAAGTATGGCCCCAACAAACTCAAGGAGGCGGAAAAGCCGTCTCTGATTCAGCGTTTTCTGGCACAGCTGCGCGATCCCATGCTGATTATCCTGCTGATTGCCGCCGGTGTCTCCGCCCTGACTGGTATCCTGTCCGGTCATAATGAGATTGCCGAAGTGGTAATCATTCTGGTGGTGGTTCTGGTCAACGCCATTCTGGGTGTGTTCCAGGAGAGCAAGGCCGAAGCTGCCATCGAAGCACTACAAACCATGACCGCTGCCACCTGTAAAGTCCTCCGGGATGGTAAAATGGTGGTGCTCCATTCCGACCAGCTGGTTCCCGGCGATGTGGTCCTGCTGGAAGCCGGCGATGCGGTGCCTGCGGACGGTCGCATCATTGAAAATGCCTCTCTGAAAATCGAGGAGGCCGCCCTCACCGGCGAATCCGTCCCGGTGAACAAGGCCATCGGTGCCCTTGGCATCGCCGATGGACAGGAGGATGTACCTCTGGGCGACCGAAAGAATATGTGCTATATGGGTTCCACCGTGGTCTACGGCCGGGGCAAGGCGGTGATTACCGGCACCGGCATGGACACCGAGATGGGCAAAATCGCCGGTGCGCTGGCTGCCACAGCCGACGAGCAGACACCCCTGCAGCGGAAACTGGATGAGCTGGGCAAGCTGCTGTCCAAGCTGGTGCTGGGCATCTGCGTGTTCATCTTCGCTTTCAACCTGTTCATGGCCCGAGGTCAGCTTTCCGTTGAAGGCGAGACCCTGAATGTGATCCTGGATACCTTCATGGTGGCGGTGTCTTTGGCAGTTGCCGCCATCCCCGAGGGTCTGGCAACGGTGGTGACGGTGGTGCTGTCCATCGGTGTCACCAAGATGTCCCAGAGAAACGCCGTCATCCGTCGGCTGACGGCCGTCGAAACGCTGGGCTGTACCCAGGTAATCTGCTCCGACAAGACCGGTACCCTGACTCAGAACAAGATGACCGTGGTGGATCATCTGGGCGATACGGAGCTGGTGGCTACTGCCATGGCCCTTTGCTCTGACGCCACCCTCAACGACGAGAATCAGGCCGAAGGCGAGCCTACCGAGTGCGCACTGGTGAATTTCGCCTGCTCCGTTGGTTTGAAAAAGCAGGATCTGGAGAAGGCCACGCCCCGTGTGGATGAAGCCCCCTTCGACTCCGGTCGGAAGATGATGTCCACCGTCCACGATTTGGGTGGCGAGTTCGTCCAGTACACCAAGGGTGGTCCCGATGTGGTGCTGGCCCGCTGCACCCATTACTATGAGAATGGTCAGGCTCTGCCCATGACCGACAGCAAGCGTGCCGAAATTATGGCTGTCAACAAGGCCATGGCTGACAAGGCCCTTCGTGTGCTGGCTGCCGCCAAGCGTGACTGGGCCGTGAAGCCTGCCGACAATACCCCCGAATTTTTGGAGCAGGAGCTGGTGTTCCTGGGCCTGACGGGCATGATTGACCCGGTCCGTCCCGAGGTCAAGGCCGCCATTGAGGAGTGCCGCTCCGCCGGCATCCGGGCCGTCATGATCACCGGCGACCATAAGGATACCGCCGTTGCCATTGCCAAGGAGCTGGGCATCATCACGGATGCCTCTCAGGCCATCACCGGCGCAGAGCTGGATGCCATCTCTGACGAGGAAATCGGCGAATTTGTGAAAAATTATGGTGTCTATGCCCGTGTCCAGCCGGAGCATAAGGTGCGCATCGTGCAGGCGTGGAAGAAAAATGGTGCCATCGTCGCCATGACCGGCGACGGTGTCAACGACGCTCCCTCTATCAAGTCTGCCGACATCGGCGTTGGCATGGGCATCACCGGCACCGACGTGACCAAAAACGTCGCCGACATGGTGCTGGCGGATGACAACTTCGCCACCATCGTCTCCGCCGTGGGCGAGGGCCGCCGAATTTACGACAACATCCGCAAGGCCATTCAGTTCCTGCTGGCCTCCAATATGTCCGAGGTGCTGGGCGTGTTTACCGCTACGTTGATGGGCTTCGTCCTGCTCAATCCGGTGCATCTGCTGTTCATCAATCTGGTCACCGACTGCTTCCCGGCACTGGCGCTGGGCATGGAGAAGGCGGAGCCGGACACCATGAGCCGTCCCCCCCGTGACTCCAAGGAGGGCATCTTCGCCGGCGGACTGTTTGCGGATATCGCCTATCAGGGCATTCTGGTAACGGCCCTGACCATTGCGTCCTACCTGATTGGCAGCTTCATGGAGCTGGGCAGCTTCGCCGCCCTCCGGACTGCCGGACTGTCCTCCCACGGCATGACCATGGCGTTTTTGACCATGTCCATGTGCGAGATTTTCCATTCCTTCAACCTGCGCTCCCAGCGCAAGTCCGTATTCAGCCTGAAGGGTCAGAACAAGATCCTCTGGGCTGCCATGCTGGGTTCTCTGCTGCTGACCACCGCGGTGCTGGAGATTCCGTTCCTCGCCAACGCCTTTGGCTTCACACCCATCGGTCTGGACGAATATGGAATTGCCATCGGTCTTGCGATTCTGGTGATTCCCATTGTGGAAATCGTGAAGCTGATTCAGCGCAGCCTTTCCAAAAAGTAAAACAAAACCGCACCGGTTCGTCGGTGCGGTTTTTCAGTCTGTCAAAAAAGTACTTTCTGCGGTAAATTATCGTTTAGCGGCCTAAGCGCCGCACCCAAAGCCTCCCTCTGATGAGGGAGGTGGGCCGCCGAACGGCGGCTCGGAGGGAGAGAAAAATGTCGCAATTATCTCTCCCCCAGTCGAAAATCAAAGATTTTCGCCAGCCCCCTCGTCAGAGGGGGCAAGGGATGGTGC
>JAZQIN010000124.1:0-2070 GCA_045541155.1 Faecousia sp. | reverse complement strand
ACTACCGCAAAAACAAAATACCATGTCATTCCGAGGGAGCGTAGCGACCGTGGGAATCCGTTTTCTCTACGGATTGCGAGGAGTACGGATTGCCACGGCCCTTCGGGCCTCGCAATGACATACCTTGACTGGAGTGCGGCGCTTCGTGCGCTAAACGATAATTTACGTTCCATAATTGATTTTTCCGGGAGATTTTGATAGAATGGAGCAAATCCATTATAAGGAGGTTCGTCATGTCCCGTTTACCCGTCAGACCCACAACCAGAAACCATTCCCTCGACATCGTTCGGGTGGTGGCCATCCTCATGGTCGTCATGATCCATTGCAGTGCGTCCTTCGTGGACAACTACAACGGTGGAGACCTCCGTTTTTTCATCGCCAACCTGTTCGACAGCGTCGCAAGACCCGGTGTCCCCCTGTTTCTGATGGTCTCCGGCGCCCTGATGCTGGACGAAACCCGGCAAAAATCCACCGCCGATGTATTCCGCACTGCGAAAAAGGTCTTCATCCTGCTGGTGCTATGGTCGATTCTTTATGTCGTCGTGTGCGATTTGCTCCTGCCTCCGCTGTTTGGCAAGCGTATCCCCCTTTACGTTATTATTGAGGATATCTTCTTTGGTTTCTACCATTTGTGGTACCTGTATATGCTGCTGGGCCTGTACATCGCCACCCCCTTCCTGCGCTGCTTCGTCAAAAGGGAAAACAGTCGGCTGGTGCTACTGTACATCGGCATCTCGCTGGTGACCGCCTTCGTCGAGCCGGCGCTGACCATTTTGTCCAACCGCTACACCAACATGGCCTACCTGCAAAGCTACATCAACCAGCTCCATCTGGACTTTTTTGGTGGCTTTACTGCATATTTTCTGGCTGGCTGGTACATCGTACATGTTGGAATCCCCACGAAGTGGCTCCGGCGGCTGATTTATCTGGTCAGTGGCCTGTCGCTGGCAGTGATTATTGCCGTCACCCAGCGCACCGGGGACAGCGAGAATATGTATTCCAACCAGAACATCTTCATTTTCCTTTATTCGCTGGGCATTTTTCTGTTCATCACCAACCGGCAACCTGTAACCCAGCCCAGCCGGGTGATTGGGCTGTTGTCCAAACTGTCCTTCGGCATCTATGTGATTCACGAAATTTTCAATATCCTCGCCAGACGCTTCCTTTCCGACATCCAGAATCCACTGGTGCATATCCCACTGCGGTATGTAATTGTGTTCGGCGTGAGCTTCTGCCTGTGCTGGATTCTGTCCAAAATCCCGGTCGTCAAAAAATTGATTCGCTGCTGATTCCCCTTCTTGAAATACAATGCAAAGACAGCCGTATATTTTTCTCCGTTTTACAGATAGTAGCATAATTTCCTGTCCCTTGCATGATACGATTGAAAAAAAATACAACAGGTAGGCAAATATGAAAAAACTATTTACTTTATTTCTAACAGTTGCTATTACTTTGCTTTGCGCTTCTTGTTCTACAAAGGAAGCTCCTAAAAGAACGGAAAAGGAGCCAACAAAGGAACATCATTCTGTTATTACAAAAGCAATTTCAGAATTAAAGGAATATTGGAAAGATGACTTTGCACATTCTGAAATTGTTACAGACGGTTACTTTGAAATAAAAAACACCAGAATTATCACGATAAAAAACAATGATATTGATTTGTTTGATAATGTTGCGTACATAATAGAGTTTGATTTGTACACCGACTACATGGGTTCCGCTCCCTATTACGAAAATGTGGGGGTAAATAATAACGTCATTGTTTATAAGAATGGAACAATGGATGTTTCAAATAGTTTGATACAAGCATATACAAGCAAAACATATCAAACGGACTATTCAAATTTTATTAAGGCTATTGATGATTATCACGGATACTATAACTGTGTAGAAAAACTGAAATAACAACTAAAACTCTTCTGCGTAATTGTGAACTGCACCCCATTTGTTAGACAAGTATGATATAATACTTGTACTAAGAAATGGGGTGTTTTTCTATGCCTAAAGGAGTACCCAATAAACGATACACACCTGAATTCAAGCAAATGGTGGTAGAGGCTGTGCGAGAGG
>JAZQIN010000123.1:0-8929 GCA_045541155.1 Faecousia sp. | reverse complement strand
TGTCATTGCGAGGCCCGAAGGGCCGTGGCAATCCGTACTCCTCGCAATCCGTAGAGAAAACGGATTCCCACGGTCGCTACGCTCCCTCGGAATGACATGGTATTTTGTTTTTGCGGTAGTCGCATAAACAATAATTTATCGATACACTATTTTGACAATCTGAAACGCCACGGGCGTATGGCCCGTGGCGTTCAAAGTAAACAATCACGTTCGCTGTCGGTCAGTTGTCGGACCTGTCCATCCCGGACCTGATAGACCCGACTGCACTGACGCAGTACAGAGGGCCGGTGGGTGGTGACCACGGTGGTCACGCCCCGGCGGCACAGATTCTCCAGCACACGCTGCTCTGTATCCCGGTCCAGCGCACTGGTCACCTCGTCCAGCAGCATCACCGGTGCTTTTCGGGTCAGTGCTCTGGCGATGGCCAGCCGCTGTGCCTGTCCCTCGGAAAGACCCTTGCCGTTTTCACCGATGGGGGTGTGGATTCCCAACGGCAGTTCCCGGACGAATTCCCATGCGCAGGCATCGGTCAGGGCATCAATCAGCTCCTGTTCGGTGGCATCCTCCCGGGCCAGCCGCAGATTCTCCGCTACGGTCCCGGCAATCATGGTATTGCCCTGAGGTACATAAGTAAAGCACCCTCTGGTATCCGACCCGGCTTCCAGTCGCTGACCGGCAGGGCTGACCAGTGTGATTTGTCCCTCATCGGGGCGAATCAGACCCAGCAACAGTCGCAGCAGCGTGGTTTTTCCCTCTCCGGAGGGGCCAATCAGACCGATGATTTGTCCAGCCGGTGCGGTCAGGTCCACGTTTTCCAGTACCGTCCGATCGGCGCTGTAGCCCACCCGGACACCCCGGACCTCCAGCGTGTAGCTACCCTCAACCGCCGAGAGATGCCGGTGAGGCTCTTTGGGCAGCTCCGTCAGCTCCCGGATGCGCTCCGCCGCCACAGATCCGGACAGGGCCGTGGGCACCAGTGAGACCAGCGAGGAGAAGGCGTTGGACAGATTGGACCGCTGTTGCAAAAACAGCGTCATGGTGCCGAACAGGATATCTCCACGCCACAGCCGCCACAGACAGTAGGCCATGGCACCGTACTGAACGGCGGTGCCCATGGCGGTGAGCCAGACGTTGGTGCGGATGGTGAAGCGATTATATCGCAGGACGGTGTCCCGGTAGGTATTTTGATGCTGCTGGAGCTTTTGCTCCATCTGGGTCTCTACGCCGAAGCTTTTCAGGGTGTCCATATTCCGAAAGGTCTCGGACTGGAAGGCGGACATCTCGCCGCTGACCTGACGCATCTGCTGATTGTGGTGACGTTGCTGGCTCATCAGACTCCGGGAAGCAAGAAACAGCAAAGGGGTACTGGCGCAGCCAATCAGGGCCATCACCGGGTCGTAGTAAAGAATCACGCCGATGGTGGACAGCACCGTAAACAGCTGAATCACCACGCCTGGCAGCCAGCTGACGGCGCAGCTGGCAACGGTGCCGATGTCCGAGGAGAACCGGTTCAGTAGTTCTCCGGTGGGATAGCGACTCAGAGCGGACCAGTCCGCCCGCATCACATCCGAAAAAACCTGCTCCTGTACATCCCCCAGCATATCGATGCTCAGTCGGGCGGAGAACCGGGAGGTCAGACTCTGGAAGGCCACGCCCAGCACTGCACTGGCAATGGTCAGTCCGCAGTACAGCGACAGTCGGCTCAAATCCATGGCGATGATTGCGTCAATCATGTACTTGCCTACCACGCCGGCGACCAGTCCGAGGCCACTGCTGAGGATTCCAAAGAGGGTGTACAGCACCACAGCACCCCAACGGCGGCGACTAAAGCTCCATATCCACTTCCAGTCGTTCCAGACGGCCTTAAGGGTGCCGTCTTTCTTTTTTTGGCGCATTGCTTTGAGAAAATCGGAACCACCTTTTGCCATCTTACCGCTCCTTTCTTAAAAAACAGTATTGCATCTAGGGGGTATTTTGTGGTATAATCAAACAGAGTGTTTGAAAAGAGGAGGAATATTATGGTTGACATCCATTGTCATATACTGCCGGACTTTGACGACGGCTCCTCCGGGATGGAAGAATCATTGGAAATGGCCCGGATGGCATTCCGTTCCGGCGTTACGGATATGGCGACCACATCGCATTTCATGGGAGTGATGGATCAGCTGGAGCGGCTGCCCCTGATGCGGCAGCGATTCACGGAGCTGACGCAGGCACTGAAACGGGAGCAGATTCCCCTGCGGCTGCATCCCGGAGCGGAGATTCTCTGCACCCCACAGACACCGGAGCTGGCCCAGCTGCACAAGCTGCCCACTCTGGGTAACGGTAACTATGTCCTGACCGAGTTTTATTTTGACGAGAGCTTTGATTATATGGATACCATGCTGGCGGATATCGCCAGTCAGGGGTATCGCATCGTGGTGGCCCATCCGGAGCGCTACAGCGCCATCCAGCACGACCCTCGCCTACTGCGCCGCTGGGCCAGATTGGGCTATGTGCTGCAGATGAACAAGGGCAGCGTTCTGGGCGCCTTCGGCCCCAGGGCAGAGGATGCGGCCAACGAGATTCTGCAGCAGGGTCTGGCCCATCTGTTCGCCAGCGATGCCCACAGCTACCACCGGCGTACCCCTCATATGAGCCAGCTGCGCCGTTGGGTGGAGCAACGCTGCGATTCCCGGTATGCTCAGATTCTGCTGGAACGAAATCCCAGACGGGTGCTTCAGGGCCGCCCCATGGTGGGGATGGATTGATTTTTCCACATTATATCACAGGTATTTCCGGATTTCTACCCTGTTCCTGAAAAATTCCCCCCTTTTACCATTTACATCCGAAAAAAATATGATATACTGATGTGTGGTGTATTACGAAAGAAAGACCGAAAGGGGCCTGACATCATGTCCACGCTCAATAAAAAGAAACTCAGCGGATTGCTGCTGATGCGTATCATCCTGTTGGTGGTTCTGGACATCCTGATTATCAACGTGGCGGCGTTTGCGGCGCTGTTCATTCGGTTTGAATTTGACTTTACTGACTTGTCTGAAAGTGGTTTCCTGAAGGGACTGAGCCAATGGGCGGTCCCAAATACGTTGCTGTGTTTAGCGGTGTTCGTAATCATGCGGCTATACAGCAGCCTGTGGGGCTTCGCCGGCGGTGACGAGCTGTTGCGCATTGGAGCGGCGGCAGGCATTGTGATGCTGACACAGTTTGCGGTGATCCTCACCGGCTCGGTGCAGCTGACCAGAAGCTTTCCCATTCTGTTCGCCATGTTGCTGTTCATGGCAATGACCTTTGTTCGGTTTTTCTATCGCTTCGTGCGGCGGGTCCGGCTGTGGTTTGCCAAGGAGGGCCGTCAGCGTACCATGCTGATTGGTGCCGGACAGGCCGGTGCGCTGGTGCTGCGTGAGTTCCGCAACAGCAGCTTTTCCAAGAATAAAGTCGTCTGCATCATCGACGATGACCCCATGAAGCTGGGTCGTCAGCTGCTGGGTGTCCGGGTGGTAGGCGGACGGGAGTCCATCGAGGAGGCCGTGGACCGCTACGGTGTCACGGAAATCATCCTCGCTATCCCCACGCTCCCGGCACAGGCCAAGAAGGAAGTGTGGGAAATTTGCAGCCGCACCGGCTGCAAGTTCAAGCAGATGCCTGGCATCTATCAGCTGGCCAACGGCGAGGTGAGCATCCAGGCCATCCGTGACATCGACATCGAGGACCTGCTGGAGCGGGATGTGGTGAAGGTGGATATGGGCGGATTGTCGGAGCTGATTCGGGGTCGGACGGTGATGGTCACCGGCGGTGGCGGCAGCATCGGCAGTGAGCTGTGCCGTCAGCTGGCGGCCTACCAGCCCAAAGAATTGGTGATTTTCGACATCTACGAAAATCACGCCTACGCCATTGAGCTGGAGCTGCGGGCCAACTATCCGGAGCTGACCACGCATGTGCTGATTGGTTCCGTCCGAGACCAGAAGCGGATTGAGACGGTGATGCAGACCTACCGACCGGTGGTGGTCTACCATGCCGCAGCCCACAAGCACGTTCCTCTGATGGAGACCTCCCCTCTGGAGGCAGTGAAGAACAACGTCTTTGGTACCCTCAATACCGCCCTTGCGGCGGATAAGGCCGGAGTGGAGCATTTTGTACTGATTTCCACAGACAAGGCGGTGAACCCCACCAATGTGATGGGTGCCTCTAAGCGAATCTGCGAGATGGTAATCCAGTCTCTGGCAGAGACCTCCAAGACCTGCTTCGCGGCGGTTCGCTTCGGCAACGTTCTGGGCAGCAATGGCAGTGTCATCCCTCTGTTCCGGGAGCAGATTCGTAAGGGCGGTCCGGTTACGGTGACCCATCCGGAGATTACGCGGTTCTTCATGACCATTCCTGAGGCGGTGACACTGGTGCTACAGGCCGGTGCCTTTGCCAGCGGCGGCGAGATTTTCGTGCTGGATATGGGTGAGCCGGTGAAAATCGACGACCTTGCCAGAAATATGATTCGTCTTTCCGGTTTCGAGCCGGATGTGGATATCCCCATCGTGTATTCGGGCCTGCGGCCCGGTGAGAAGCTCTATGAGGAGCTGCTGATGGGCGAGGAGGGTCTGGCCAAGACCGCCAACGACCTGATTTATGTTGGACATAAAATTGATTTTGACCATGAATGGTTCCTGTCCGAGCTGGAGAAGCTGCGCAGCCTCTCTGAGGGACAGGAGGACCAGCTGCGTCGGCAGATTCGGTCGCTGGTGCCCACCTATGCGCCTCCCAGGGAGAAAGCTGCGGTGTGAGCAGACGGTGTCCCCCCAAGTGGGAAACACGATTAGGAGTTACATATGAGAACGATTAAGCAAATTTTGATCATTGCGCTGGTGGTGCTGCTGGCAGGTAATATTGCCACCATCGTCTATCAGGGCACCACCGATACCACTGAGGGACCGGTGATTTACTGCCCCGGCGGTGTGCTGGAGGTTTCCTCCTCGGTCAGCGAGATGGACTTGCTGGCGGATGTCACCGCCAGCGACGGGCAGGACGGCGACCTGACGGACCATGTGATGGTGGCCAGCATTTCCAAGCTGATCAGTGAGGATACGGCGAAGGTGACCTATCTGGTTTTCGACAGCGACGACAATATGGCCTCTTACGTCCGTCAAATCCGCTACACCGACTACCGCAAGCCCCGGTTCAAGATTAAAGAGCCGCTGGTGTATTCCAGCACCGAGGAAGTGGAGATGCTGAGCCGCTTGGGTGCGGATTGCGTGGTGGACGGTGACATTTCCGAGCAGGTTCGGGTGTCCACCCTATCCGCTACCAATAATACGGAGATTTTCGATATCACCGTGCAGGTCACCAATTCCATGGGCGACACCGCATGGCTGAAGCTCCCGGTGCTGCGACTGAGCTATAATCCATTGCGGCCGACTATCCAGCTGACGGATTATCTGGTTTATGTGGATAAGGGTGCGGATTTTGACCCCTCTGTGTATCTGGCTACGCTGGACTCTCCCAATGGCGATGCCAAGCTGGAGGATGTTCGGATTGAAAACTGGGTGGATACATCGATTCCGGAGACTTACCGGGTCTACTATACCTATCAGAATGATCATGACACCGGCACGGCGATTCTGACCGTGGTGGTGCAGTAAGGGGGAGATGGCAATGAACGAGCAACAAAAATCCTTCCAGTTCAGCTATGTCTCTCCGGTGTGTCTGGTACGAGCGCTGATGCGCAACTGCTGGATGATCATCGCCACGGCGCTGGTGTTTGCCATGACAACCTCCTTTGTGCTGTCCTGGTTCTATGTGCCGGAGTATCAGGCCACCATGACCTACTCCGTCAATTCCCGGTCCACCTCAACGCTGTCCACCGGCAATCTGGCCTCTACCCGTGAGGTGGCGGCGGTACTGTCTGAGCTGGTGGAGACGGATTTGATGCGTGAGGGCATCTGTGCGGCAGATTCCAGACTGACGGGCTTTTCCGGCACCATCACCGCCAAGCAGGTGGGCGATACCAATTTCATCGTGGTCACCGTCACAGCACCCACACCGGAACAGGCGTTTCTGGCGCTGGACGCACTGGTGGAGGTGTTCCCCACCATGGCGGACTACATTGCCAGCCGGAGTGTTCTGAATATCTTGCAGAATCCTACGGTGTCCAGTCACCCGTCCAATGTGATTAACACCGGCAAGACCAGCCGGATAGCCGGCATCGTGGGTGCGGTGCTGATGATTGGCCTTTTGTGCTATTTCTCCATCCGGGGCGAGACCATCCAGACCCGGACCGGTGCCAGACAGCTGCTGGACGCACCGATTCTGGCTGCGGTGAACCGGGAATGGCGAAACCGGACCATCAAGACTATGATAAAAAATACCAACAAAAATGTGCAGGTATTCGCCCCCACCACCAGCTTTACCTACAATGAGCAAATCAGCTCCATTTGCAGTCATCTGGAGTATGAGGCCAATGCCAGAGGCCGGAAGGTGTTCATGTTTACCGGCGTGGGCGAGAGTGAGGGTAAATCCACCGTCGCCGGTAATGTGGCGGCGGCGCTGGCCCTGAAGGGCCACAACGTGGCGCTGGTGGACGCAGACCTGCGTAAGCCTGCCCTGAACCGGTTCTTCGATGGGGTGTACAGCTCTGAGATTCCCCTGAATAAGATGCTGGCCCGTCCCTACAGCAAAGAAAATTTGCTCAACTGTATGATGCGTAACGAGCAGATTGGCTTGTATATGCTGTTCGCCAGTGGCTACGACAGCCGTTCGGCGGAGTTGGTCTCCAGCGAGACCATGACTGCAGTGCTGGAGCAGCTGCGTGTATTTGATTTCGTCATCGTCGATACGCCGCCCATGGGTATGTTCCCGGATGCGGAAATTCTGGCGGATAAGGTGGATGCGTCCATGCTGGTGGTTCGGCAGGATTATTCCGCCGCCTGCGATGTCAACGACGCAATCGACTGCCTGCGCCGGTACAAATCGGCCTTCCTCGGTGTCATTCTCAACGATATGCTGGAGACCTTCCGGGACCGCTACGGTTACGGCGGCAAGTACGGCAGCAAATACGGCCACAAGTACGGCGGCAAGTACGGCTACGGCAGCTATGGCTACGGCGACAAGCCGGAGTCCAGCAAGAGCGGGAAGGAGATGTAACGGATGGAAGAAAGAAGAAATGACAAGCTGGATCTTGTCAATTTGATAATCCGTTTCAAGAATGCCTTTTTCCAGCTGTGGCCTCTGATGCTGGTGCTGGCGGTGCTGTTGGCTGGCTTTTCGATTTTCAATGCCCGACGCAGCTTCGTTCCCATGTACAAATCCCGAGCCATTTTTACGGTGGAATCCACCCAGAGCGGCGAGGATTTGTTCGGCACAGCCATCTATGTGGACCAGTATGCGGCCCAGCAGATGGCGGAATCCTTTCCTCAGATTCTGAACACCGCTGTGATGAATGATTTGGTGGTGGAGCGAATGGGCCGTGGCATCAACGGTAACGCCACTGCCGAGTCGGTGACGGACAGTAACATGCTGGTACTGACGGTGGAAAGCTCCAACCCCAAGGATGCCTATGACTACCTGTCCGCCATCATTGAGTGCTATCCGCAGGTGGCGGTGTACATGGCGGAAAACCCCCAGATGAAGATTGTGGAAGCTCCCACCATGCCCGAATCTCCTTACAATTACTTCTCCGCATCCAGTGCGGCAATTAAGGGCGTGATTTTGGGCATTGCCCTGAGTATGGTGGTCATGTTCCTGCTGGCACTGGCCTCCCGTACCATCCAGACCGCCGACGAACTGAAGGCTACCATCAATCTGCCGATTCTGGTGGCACTGCCTAAGGTGGCGATGAAGAAGCGGCGTAAGAATGCCAGCTCGGTCATCAACGCCGACACCAACGCAAATATGTCCGAGTCCCTCCGGGGTCTGCGAATGAAGATTAAGAAGCAGTTGGAGGATGCGGGAAAAAAGACCATTCTGATCACCAGCACGCTGGCTGGTGAGGGTAAGACCACCGTGGCGGTGAATCTGGCCCAGTCGCTGGTGAAGGACGGCCATAAGGTCATCGTTCTGGATGCGGACTTCCGTCACCAGAGTGTGGCGAAGTTCCTGGGTGAGAAACACGGCGGCGATGGCCTGATGGAGTGCCTGAAGGACCCGAAGATTTCCATCACTCAGTGCATCCGCTCAGTGGCCAGCGGCCTGTGCTTCGTTTCCGGACGCAGCACCGACAAGCGGCAGTATACCATCGAGTACAAATCCATGCGCAAGATTTTGGAGAAACTGTCCAAGGAGTTCGACTATATCGTCATGGATACGCCTCCCAGTGAAGTGGTCTCCGATGCTACGGCCCTGTGCCGGTATGCGGAGTGCGTGGTCTACGTTGTCCGTCAGGACTACGCCAAGCGTGGTCAGGTGCTGAATGCGGTCACCGCCCTACACCAGAAGGACGTAAAGATTGCCGGCTGCGTGTTTAACGGCGTGCCTCAGTACCAGCGGCACTATGGCTACGGCTACCGTTCTACCTACGGCTATGGCTACGACTATGGCTACCGGAAGTACAGCTATGGCAATAAGTACGGCTACGGCAATAAGTACGGCTATAGCAAGTATGGAAAGTACAGTAAGTACAGCCGTTATGCGCAGGAAATGGAAAATGAATAACCAGAGGGCTGTCTCCCATGAGACAGCCCTCCGTTTATTCACAATGCTATAAATTATCGGGCACCTCTAAAAACTCCCTTTCGGCGAAGTGCCCGTTCTTTTGCTCCAACTTATAAGTCGGATCGTAGCCATGTCGTTCTGTGAGCCAAGGAGTTGACCAGGAAGGTTGTCTTCCTAAGACCGCTTGGCCTCCGACTTATGAGACAGCCCTCCGTTTATTCACAATGCTATAAATTATCGGGCACCTCTAAAAACTCCCTTTCGGCGAAGTGCCCGTTCTTTTGCTCCAACTTAT